>JBDIAO010000120.1:0-7565 GCA_039812375.1 Phycicoccus sp.
CCCGCAAGCACCTCAACGACCTACGAGCCCTCGGATGGGACGTCACCAACACCGAACACGCAGTGATCTGCCTACCGCCACCCACCGCTGCGTAAACCAACTCTTCATTCCAGGCCGAAAGGTGGACGGTCCGGTGGCCCGGTGGTCCGGTGGCCCGGTGGTCCGGTGGTCCGTGGCGTCGGAGGGGTCAGGGCAAGCGGGAGAGGTCAGGGAGAGAGGGCGAGGTCGAACCACCCCACACCGACGCGCATCAGCAGTTCTCTCAGCAGCGGCAAGGACAGTCCGACCACGTTGTGGAAGTCGCCCTCGATGCTGGTGACGAAGGCTCCGCCGAGGCCATCGACGGTGAAGGCTCCGGCCACGTGCAGCGGCTCACCCGTGCCGACATAAGCCTCGATCTCGTTGTCAGACAGCGTCGCAAACCGTACCTGGGTCGAGGCGATCGCGCCCACCGCGCCGCAGGAGCCGCCGTCGCGCGGGTCCCGGTCGTCGATGAGCCAATGACCGGTGTGCAGGATGCCGCAACGCCCCCGCATCTGTCGCCACCGGGCGATCGCCTCGGCAGCATCGGCCGGTTTGCCGTGGGCCACGCCGTCGAGCTCCAGGATCGAGTCGCATCCCAGAACGAGATGGCCGGTTCGTCTCGGGAGATCCCGATTGCCACGCACGAGTAGGCCCGCGGCACTGAAGAGCGTCTCGGCAACGTCCTCTGCCTTGGCCCTGGCCAGCAGCAGCGCGATGTCGCCCGGCGGGAGTGACCCGTGGGCCCGCTGTGCGCGAGCCACCGCCGCGTCCTCGTCGACACCGGACACCTGCACCGTGGGCTCGACCCCGGCCCTTTGCAGCGTCGCCAGGCGGGCCGGGGAGGCGGAGGCGAGGACGAGATGGCATCTGCTCACCCGAGTATCTCGTCGACGTAACACCAGCGCCAGGCCTCGCCGGGCTCCAGGCTGCGCATGACCGGATGCCCGCTGTCGTGAAAGTGCACGGTCGCGTGTCGCCCCTTCGAGGAGTCGCAGCACCCGACGTGTCCGCAGCGGGTGCACAGCCGAAGGTGCACCCACTCCCATCCGAGGGTCAGGCACTGTGCGCACCCTTCAGGTGTCGCGGGGACCGCAGACTCCGGCTCGGCCCGCAGGTGGACGCAGGATGCGGCCACCTGATCAGGCGCCCGCAACGTGGCGTCCCGGACCGCCTCGACCTTGGTGCCGAAGTAGTCGAGGGCAGCCTCTTCGGCGTCAAGCTGACCCAGGACTGCCGAGAGGACCTGGTGGTCCACGCTGCTCACCGCCCGCAACCGAAGCACCTCCTCTCGTTCGGCATCGAGCATCGCCAACCGTAGTCGGCGGTACTGCTCACTCGGGGTCTCGGTGTCATCACCGCGCAGGACACCGAGCCGCTCCCACACCCGGTTGACCCGGGTCCGGGCCTGTTGCTGCAGAAGGGTGACGGCGTCCTCGTCGCCGGGGGAGTGCTCGGAGATGATCCCCAGGCCCGCGGCGACGGCGGTCTGGATGACGATCGCCTCCTGCAACGCATCCTCCCGGGCATCGGGTCCGCGCACGTCGAGCGCGCGCGCGAGGGCCGGCAGGGTCAGTCCCTGCAGGAGCAGAGTGCCGATCGTGACCACGAGGGCGATCATGACCAGCGCCGACCGGTGCGGTGTCACCAACGGCAGGGAGAGTGCGGCAGCGAGAGTGACCACCCCGCGCATCCCTGCCCAGGAGGCGACGGCCGCAGACCGGATCCGGTCGGAGTGGGCCAGGTCCCGTTGGGACCACATGCTCATCGGCAAGATCCACACCGGACGCAGGAGCAGGCAGGTGAGCAGCACGGCGGCGGATGCCGCCAGGATCCGCCCCGCGGTCAGATCGCTGTCGGTCACCTGCTCGAGGATGGCCTTCATCTGCAGGCCGATGAGCAGAAAGACGGCGTGCTCGAGGACGAAGGTGATCGCGGCCCAGTTCGTCCGTTCTGACAGCCGGGATGCGGCGCTCTGCAGCACCGGCGCCCGGTGGGCCAGGAGGAGTCCCGCGGTGACGACCGCCAAGACCCCGGATGCCGCGACCCGTTCGGCCGGGATGTAGGCCGCGAACGGGACGATGAAGGACAGGGCGGTGTCCATGACGGACGCGTGCAGGCGACGTCGGACCCGGGCGACGACGACGAAGACGACGACCCCGATGCCGATGCCCCCGGCCACCGCCCACAGGAACGACAGGCCGACCCGGCCCAGGCTGGGGTGGACGACTGCCTGGGCGCCCAGACCAGCGGCCGCCAGGGCCGTGCGGAGGGCGACCAGCGCGGTGGCGTCGTTGACCAGGGACTCGCCCTCGAGGATCGTCGTTACCCGCCGGGGCAGGCCGATCCGCCGCGCGACGGCCGTCGCGGCGACGGCATCCGGGGGCGCGACGATGGCCCCGAGGGCGAAGGCCACGGCGAACGGGACGGGCAGCAGGGCGTGGACGACGAGCGCGACCCCGGCCGCAGTGAACAGGACGAGCCCGAAGGAGAGGCTGACGATAACCGCCCGGTAGGTGCGCACATCGATGAGGGAGGTCTGCAGGGCGGCGGCATAGAGCAACGGCGGGAGCAGCCCGAGTAGGACCAGTTCGGGGGAGAGCTCGACCCGCGGCATCCACGGGACGAACGACAGTGCCACCCCGACGGCGAGCAGGGCCAGGGGCGCCGGGACCCGCAAGGGCTCGACGAGCCGGGCCACGACGATGACGATCGCGACCAGGGCGACGACGAGGACGGCGAGCTCCACAGGGCCGATTCTGCCCCCAGCGGTGCGGCGGGCGCAGGGCGCTGATGCCGTTCAGTCGGCCAGCACGGCATCCCGCAGCACGTCCAGGCCGACCGAGCCAATGTCCAGGGCGCGGCGGTGGAAGTCCTTGAGCGAGAACGCGTCACCGTCTCGGGCGCGCACCTGCTCGCGCAGGTCGAGCCAGAGTCGCTCGCCGACCTTGTAGCTCGGGGCCTGGCCGGGCCAGCCGAGATAGCGGTTGAGTTCGAAGCGGAGCATCCCGGTGGACTCGAAGGCGTGCGCGGTCAGGAACGTCCATGCCTTGTCGTGGTTCCAGCCGCCGCCCCCGACCTCGGTGGGAGCCTCGAATTCACAGTGCACCCCGATGTCGATGACGACGCGAGCGGCCCGTAGGGACTGCATGGCGAGCATGCCCATCCGGTTGGCTGGTTCGTCCATGAAGCCGAGCTCGGCCATGAGCCGTTCGGCATACAGGGCCCAGCCCTCGCCATGGCCGGAGACCCAGCACATCATCCGGCGCCACCGGTTGAGCAGCTCCTTGCGGTATGCCGTCTGGCCGACCTGGAGGTGGTGACCGGGAACCCCCTCGTGGTAGACGGTCGACAACTCGCTCCAGGTGCCGAACTCGCTCTCGCCCTTGGGGACCGACCACCACATGCGCCCCGGGCGGCTGAAGTCCTCGCTCGGGCCGGTGTAGTAGATGCCGCCGGTCTGGGTCGGGGCGATCCGGCACTCGATCGTGCGCACCGGCTGCGGGATGTCGAAGTGGGTGTCGGCGAGCAGTGCGATGGCCTCGTCGGCCTTCTCCTGCATCCACGTCCGGAGGGCATCAGTGCCGTGCAACTGGTGGGTCGGGTCGGCACGCAGGTGGGCGATCGCCTCCGGGACCGTGCTGCCAGGCAGGACCTGTTCGGCGGTGGCGCGCATCTGCTCGGTGATCCGCGCCAGCTCCTCCTGGCCCCACTCGTAGGTCTCGGCGAGGTCGACGCGGGCGCCGAGGAAGGTGCGCGAGGCCAGGGCGTAACGCTCCGGTCCCACGCCGTCCTGCTCTGGGGCGCAGCTGAGCAGTCGCTCACCGAGCAGATCTCCGGTCCGCTGGTAGGCCTGGGCCGCGCGGGTCACCGAGGCGTGCAGGTCGTCGGCGAGCGACTCTGGCAGCACGTGGTCTCCGATCCGGGCATCGCGCAGCAGCGTGGCGAAGTAGCCCTCCGATCCCGTGAGCTCCTCGCACTGGCTCACGCACTCCTGGACCTGCCGTCGGGCGGCGACCCTGCCCCGGTCGGCGGACTCGGTCAGGGTCTGCAGGTACTGCTCGAGGGCACGTGGCACCTGGCGCATCCGGGTGGCGATCACCGCCCAGTCCTGCGCCGTGGCGGTCGGCATGAGGTCGAAGACGTCCCGCACGCCCTGCAGCGGTGAGGCGATGGTGTTCAGTTCGGCCCGGTCCCACCCAGTGGCCGCCACCTCGAGCTCCAGGCCGAGCCGCTCGCGCATCGCCTCGAGGGTGACGACGTCCACCGTGTCGGCGGGCGCGGTATCGGCCAGGGTGGCCAGGGTGGTGCGGGCGAGTTCGGTTCGCCCTTCGTGGCCGGTCGGGGAGAGGTCGTCGATCTCACCGTCGCGACCGGGAATGCCAAGGTAGGTCGCGGTCAGCGGGGACAGGGCGATCGCGGCGTCGAAGTGCGCGTCCGCGATGGTATCGATGGGGGTCGGCTCACGGTAGGCGCCGGTCTGGGTGGGGGGGACCTGCTGGGTCATCCTGCCGAGGTTACCGGTTGCGCATCGACGCGGAGTCCGCTCTCTCCTGGCACTGTCAGGCCGCCTCGCCCGAGTACCTGATGCCACCCAGACAGTCGAGTGAGGAGGACACGCCGTATGCCGGATGGTGCCGGCGGCATGTTCTCCTCACTCGACTGTCTGGTCAGGCCGCTTGGGAGAGGTCGTCCGGTGGGGAGAGGTCAGCCGGCGCGACGGGCTCGGGCGTTGCGCCGCTTCAGAGCGCGTCGCTCATCCTCGGACAGTCCACCCCAGACCCCGGCGTCCTGGCCGGTTTCGAGGGCAAACTTCAGGCACTGGTCGATGACCTCGCACCGACGGCACACGGCCTTAGCGGCCTCGATCTGCGCAATCGCCGGGCCGGTGTTCCCGATCGGGAAGAACAGCTCCGGATCCTCGTCGAGGCAGGCAGCGCGGTCGCGCCAGTCCATCAGGGAAACTCCTTGTTCAGCGGTGTCGTCCGGTGGCCCGGCGGTGCCTGCGTTCCGACGTCGGCGGACGCGCAGAGGCGCCGTCGCCGACCACGAGTGGAGGCCGGTGCGCCGTGTCGAAGACGTGGTGTCAAAGACGAACCCGCCCGAGATGGACGGGTCAGCGCGCAGACTTCCGTTGCAGTATCTTAGCGGGTTGCACCCAATCGGGGAAGGGGTGAAAGCTCTTTTGCACCTTTCTCACGATCTGGCCTGACATGCCAACGCCCCGGGCCGTCACCCTGTTCCCACACATGAGCCGGGCCTTGTTCCCACACATGAGCCGGGCCTTGTTCCCACACATGAGCCGGGCCTTCTGCCGGCTGGGGGGAGTCGCGTCCGGAGTTGGCCCCTGTCCTTCTCGCCGTCGGTGCGCTCGTGCCGAGCAGCGCCGCAGAAGTGCGGTGACCGTGCCGGTTACGCTGACCGGGTGAGCCCAGTCCCGACTGCCGACCCGGCGGAGCAGGACGCCCCGTCGGCGCCCGGACCCCACCGCACCCCCACCCAACGGGTGTGGGCTCGAGTCGCCGCAGCCGTGTCCGGCCTCCAGGGACTCGCGCTCGTCGGCTTCATCGGCTTCTACCTCTACGAGATCGCCCTGGGCGCGAGCGACGATGTGACTCGGGCGGTGATGTCTTGTGTCCTCTTCGGGGTCTTCGCCGTCGGGCTCCTCGCCCTCGCCCGGGGCTGGCTTCGGGACGGTGCCTGGCCCAGGACCCCGACCATGGTCTGGAACCTGCTGCTCTTGCCGGTCGCCTGGTCGCTGCGTGACGCCGACCAGCTGCTTGCAGCCGCCCTACTCGGTAGCGCGGCCGTCCTCGGCCTCGTCGCCGCAGTGGTCGCCGGCAGTCCTCCGGAGGGACCAGAGCAGGACGCTCACGCCTGACCTTCGCCCCGGAGGTTCGCGCCTGAGGTTCGCGCCTGAGGTTCACGTCTCGCCCGACGGGTCGATCGCCACCTGGACCTCGACACAAGAACCGGGTCTGACGGCATACCCACGCCCTGGGACATCCGGCAGCGGTGCGAGGCGCCGGCAGCCGAGCAGCTCTCCGTCACCGGGTTCTCTCGGGGTGAGGATCACTCCGGATCGGTATGCCGCGAGTGCCGGCACCAGTCCACGAAACTGGGTGGACACGGCCATAGGGTCCACCGCTGCGATGATCATCCCACCGTCGCGGTCGGCGAGTCGGGCAGTTTCGACAAGCGCCTGCTCCACTGGGGTGTCCCGCACCAGCTCGGAGTCGTCGACGAGGACGAGCAGTCCCGGGTGTGCCTGACGCGTGGCGATGAAGGTGGCCACGTCGTCCACCATCAGGCACGGCGTGCCCGGCGGCAGTGACCCGGCTTCCGGCCGCGTCTTGGCTGCGATCCAGACGAGGTGCCGGCCCTGCTCGTGGGCAGCGTGGGCGAACCGGCGCAGGGCAGTGGTCCGGCCGCTGCGGGCGCCGCCGACGACGAGGACCCGCCGCCCGTCCCTGGCCGGGTCCCACGCGAGCAGTTGCGCTGGCTCCCCGGTCACCCCAAGGACCAGACCCGGACCCTGCTCAATCCCCAGGGTCGGTGCGGACACCTGGGTGGGTAGCTCCTCGACCACGTATGCCGTCGCCGGGCCCGCACGGGGCTCTCGACCGCCGGGTTGCAGGACCTGCGCCTGGGACCACCCCCTCGCCGGGTCCTGACACAGTGCGCGCCCCGCTGGCCATGGGCTGGGGACAGCGGTGGCGCGCAACCCGAGGAGGGCCTGGTCGGCGGGGTCGGTCAAAGGCAGCACGAGGGTGGTGCTGGCGTGCCGCCGCAACGCACCTCCCATCGCCCCCCGTCCGCCGGCGGCAACGACCGTGAGGTGCGGCGATCGTGCCGCGACGAGTTGGTCCAGCCGATCGGTGAGCGGATGTGGCGCGAACGGGTCGGAGCCATCAAGGGTGTCCAGGTCGTCGACGGCGAGCAGGACGTGGGGGGTTTCGGGATCGACGGGTCCCCGGGAGGTGTCGGCAGCGAGCCCGCTGAGCCGGGTCAGCAGGGCGGTGGCCCGGCGGGGTGTCTCTGGGCCGGTGACGGTCCCGATATGGGGGCCGGTGAGCTCGGCCAACGGGCTCCCGGCGGTGGTGAGGACGTGGACGTGCAACTGGCCCGGAGGCAGGGTGGCCGTGGCCGCCTCGATCACCGTCCGCAGCGCCGTCGTCCGACCCGACCCGGGACCGCCGACGATGAGCCAGTGCCCGTCCCCCGGTGCCCAGCGGAGCACAGAGCGACGCTGCTCTGCCGGATGGTCGGCCAGTGCGACCGCCGCCAGGTCCGTCTCGGGCCGTCCAACAATCGGCCTATAGGCCGCAGAGTGGACGCCGGCAGACGTCCCGGGTTGGAGGTCGACCCAGGCCAGGGTTTGCGGCAGCGGTGGCAGCCAGACCGCTGGGGGCCGCGGTCCAGCACGGGTGGTGTCTGCAGCGGTGATGGCGGCGATGAGATCGTCGAGGACGGTGCGTGGTGTGGTGGCCGCCGCGACGGGGGCTGTGATGTCGGCGGCGCACGGGGGTGTGCCGGTCAAGTTC
>JBDIAO010000121.1:0-7441 GCA_039812375.1 Phycicoccus sp.
CTTGTCTGCGTCGGCCTGCTTGCCGATCTCCAGCCAGTGGTTGACGTAGTCGCCGGCGTTGTAGCCGATGAACGGCAGCATGGCCATGGGGTCACGGCGGACCACGCCAACAGCTCCGACTGCGGCGGCGGTGGTCTCCGAGGACAACGTGGCACCGACGAAGACTCCGTGGTTCCAGTCCCGGGTCTCGTAGACCAGCGGGACGGTGGTCTTGCGGCGGCCGCCGAAGAGCATTGCCGAAATCGGAACCCCGTTGGGCTCGTCGTACTCGGACGCCATCATCGGGCACTGCTTGGCCGGGGTGGTGAACCGGCTGTTCGGGTGGCTGGACAGCTCACCGTTGCCTGGGGTCCAGTCACGGCGCTTCCAGTCGGTGAGGTGGGCGGGAGCCTCTTTGGTCATTCCCTCCCACCAGATGTCGCCATCATCGGTGCGGGCGACGTTGGTGAAGATCGAGTTGCCCTGCTCGACGGTGCGCATCGCGTTGGGGTTGGTGTGCATGCCGGTTCCGGGAGCGACACCGAAGAGACCAAACTCGGGGTTGACGGCATACAGCCGGCCGTCTTTGCCGAAGCGCATCCAGGCGATGTCGTCGCCGACCATCTCGGCCTTCCAGCCCTCGATCGTCGGCTCGATCATCGCGAGGTTGGTCTTGCCGCAGGCGCTAGGGAAGGCGCCAGCGATGTAGTGGACCTTCCCGGCCGGGGAGGTGAGCTTGAGGATGAGCATGTGCTCGGCCATCCAGCCGTCGTCGTGAGCCATCGCCGAGGCGATGCGCAGGGCGTAGCACTTCTTGCCGAGGAGGGCGTTGCCGCCGTAGCCGGAGCCGTAGGACCAGATCTCCCGGGTCTCGGGGAAGTGCGCAATGTACTTCGTGGTGCTGCACGGCCAGCTGACGTCGGCCTGCCCCGCCGCCAGCGGTGCGCCCACAGAGTGCAGACCCTTGACGAAGTCGGCGTCGGTGGCTTCCATCTGGGCCAGGACGCCGCGGCCGATGCGAGCCATGATCCGCATGTTGACCACGACGTATGCCGAGTCGGTGAGTTCGACGCCATACATCGGGACGTCGGCCTCGAGGTGGCCCATGACGAACGGGATGACATACATGGTCCGGCCGGCCATGCACCCGCGGTAGAGGTCGGTCATCTCGGCCTTCATGTCGGCCGGCGCTCGCCAGTTGTTCGTGAAGCCGGCGTCGGCCTCGTCGACCGAGCAGATGAAGGTGCGGTCCTCGACGCGCGCCACGTCGCTGGGGTCGGAGGCGCACCAGAAGGAGTTTGGCTTCTTGTCCTCGTCGAGTTTGACGAAGGTGCCGGCCTCGACCAGTTCGCCGGTCAGCTGGTCCCACTCCGCGTCGCTGCCGTCAACCCAGACGACCCGGTCAGGGGTGGTCAGGGCGGCAATCTCGTCCACCCAGGCCTGGAGGCCTGCGTGGGTCGTTCCCGTGGTCTGGGTGCTCATCTGAAGTGCTGTCCTTTCGTCCCGGCACGGCCGGGACCGCTCGTCGGCCCGTGTGCTCACCTCAGGGACGGCACTGTGACGCCGGCCCCCGCGAACCTGCTGTCAATCCACCGTATGCCGCTCGCGGCAGGCACGGCTACCGGGAAGCGCGCTGACTGTCGGGTAGGGCGATGAGATCTCTCACAGCGCGCCTCTTGGCCCGCAAGGTGTTGCAGAATCCCGCAAGAACCCAATGACAGACGGTGGTATGCAGTGGTGCGCGTCCTCCAGTCCACCGGCCCGATTGTGCGCCCTGCTGTGCCGTTCCCGCTGCACCGGCCCCACTCTCGGCCGGTGATTTCGGCTCGAACGTGGGTAGCGGGTACGCTGGCCCAGCACTGCGCCCGTAGCTCAACGGATAGAGCATCTGACTACGGATCAGAAGGTTAGGGGTTCGAATCCCTTCGGGCGCGCCACACACTTGGGGCCCTGGGCGTCCCCCCGGGGCATCAGTTGACGCAACAACTCGTGAGTCGGCGACGGTCAGGGCTGGGTGGCAACGGTCGGGCTGAGGTCACCGTTGGTGATCACCAGGGGACACCGGCTCGCCGTGACGACGGCCCCGACCAAGACCGGAGAGCGCCTGGCCTCGCGATTCCCATCGCCGCACCCGGGGGCGGCGCAACCGATCCGCATCCCCGGCGGCGCCTCCACCGCGTACCTGTGCCAGCATCGCACCGCCGCGTGTCAGGCGACCTTTCCGGAGTACCGCTGCCGGGCGGCCTCTCCGCTGGTACCGACCAAGGCGCCGATCGCCGACCAGGACAGCCGGGCGGCGCGTGCCTGCCGCACAGCCTCGACCAGGTGACGCTCGGCCTCTGAACGTTCCATGACCGCCGAGCGCAGCGCGGCAACCGCCCGGGGATCGAGCTCGTCGCTCGCGTCCGGCTCGTAGTTCTCAAACCTGGCGGCCAACTCCTCGGCGTGCCGCAGGATCTCCTCAACGCTTCGTGGCATCAGTCATCACCTCAGAAACTTCTTGCGGGCCAACATCGCGTGGACGATGACGACCGCTGTGTCGCCGTGGACGTATCCGATCTTGAGGATGACCGCGGCGGCGTTCGCGCCGATCATCATGGTGAACCCGTCGCCCAAGTCCCAGACCCGGATCGGGTTGCGGTAGGCGTGGCGGATCTGGTCCCGGTCTAGCCCGTGCTTCAGGGCAGACTGGGCGATGATCAGGCCCTCCAGGTCACCAAGTTAACTTGCGGCAGAGTGGATTGTCAAACCCTGACCTGGCCGGAACCCGTCAATCCACCGCGAGCCGGGACGCTGGCTCGCCGTGACGACGGCCCCGACCAAGACCGGATAGCGCCTGGCCTCGCGATTCCCATCGCCGCACCCGGGACGGTGCGAGCGATCCGCGCCCCTGGCGGCACCACCGATCTCAGCAACGCAAGGTCCGTATGCCGCCTAGGCGGACGGCATACGGACCCTTGGCGTCGAGCCGGCGTTCGGCGACCCGTCAGGACGGCGGCGCCGGCGGCTGCAGCGCCGGTGTCGTTGTCGTGGGGGGCTCGATCCCGAGCAGGGCGAGCTGGCCCAGACGGGAGGCGTCGGTGACGTCGTTGAGGATGCGCAACGTGTACTGCGGAGCGTGGAAGCCGCGGGAGTTCTCCGAGACCACGTAGTCCATGTAGAACTGGGCCCGGCGCTGGTAGGACTGTGCCTTCTCGATCCGCGCCGCCTCCGTGCCGGAAGCCTGCGCCTTCTCGAGGTCGTTGATCAAGGCGGTCAGCGCGTCGAAGGACACATTCTTGGCGTGCTCGTAGCGGTTGTGGATCGTGTCAACCCGCTGACGCATGTCCGCCTCGGTCGTGCGGTGGCAGGTCAGGCAGGCGCGGTTGACGGTGGTCTCGTTCGTCATCGGGCTGCGCACCTGGTGGTCGGTGATCTTCATCGCGCCCTCGCGCTTGTAGGCCATGTGACAGTCCGCGCAGGTGACTCCGGCGGTGGCGTGCACCCCTTGGCTGTAGGTCTCGAAGTCGGGATGCTGTGCCTTGAGCACCCGGGCCCCGGTCAGCTTGTGGGTGAAGTCGCTGAAGCCGACCTCGTCGTAGTAGGCGACGGCATCCTCGACCTTCAGGCCCTTGTCCCACGGGAAGGTCAGCGTCTTCTCCTCGCCCTTGAAGTAGTACTCGACGTGGCACTGCGCGCAGACGAAGTTGCGCATC
This sequence comes from Phycicoccus sp., assembly GCA_039812375.1. Classification (GTDB taxonomy): domain Bacteria; phylum Actinomycetota; class Actinomycetes; order Actinomycetales; family Dermatophilaceae; genus JAGOME01. Next base: position 3,675 of record JBDIAO010000121.1, read on the forward strand.
TCCTGGACCGTGGCCTGGGTGGCGACGTCGTAGTCCTTGACGCCTTGGGAGGCCTTGTACTCCTTGATGCCCTCGATGAACGCCGGGCGGGTGATCCGCAGCGCCATGGTCTTGGGGTCGTGGCAGTCGATGCACCCGACCGGGTGCTGCGCGAGCTTGGTGGCCTCGTTGTACGGCATCTTGTTCATCGCCGCCCAGCCGGCCGTCTGGTCACCGTTGCCGAGCTTGGTGGTGATCTCGGGCAGGGAGGCGTGGCAGTTGAGGCAGGCCCCAGGCTGCTTGCGTTCCAGAACGCGCTTGGTGTAGCGCTGGTCGATCAGCATGTAGAAGTGGCCGCGAGGCTCGCGGTAGTCGATCGCGAACGCGTAGCCCTGCCACATCGTCACCAGACGAGGGTCCGCCTCGATCTTGGAGTGGGTAACCGTCGTGCGCGGATCTTCCGCGGTGGGGGTGCGGGTGACCGTGTCCGCGGGCTGCATCTCCTCGGTGGCCTTCCAACCTTCGTACTGAGCCGGGAAGTTCTGGCCCCACACCGACGGATCGTAGGTCTGCTCGGTGAGGTCGACGACCTTGACGAAGGCGTTCTCGCTCTCGGCCTTGCGTTGGGCGATGTTGACCAAGAGCGCGGCGACGACGAAAGTCACCAGGGCTCCTCCGACGAGGAAGGCCAGGATCAGCCCCTTGCGCCGCCGTGGACGACGCGTGGAGTCCGGACCCGCGGTCGTGGGCTCCTTGTCGCTGATGTCCCTGTCGCTCATGTCCTTGTCGCTCATGTCCTTGTCGCTCGTGTCGTTGTCGCTCATGGCGCCGTTACCTCTCGTGACCAACTCGGCTGTGGCAGTTCAGGCACGGGACCCCCTGCCCGTGGGGGCGGGTCAGCTCGGTCTGGCTGACGAAGTCTCCATGGCAGTACAGGCAGGACTCCTGCACCACCTCACGGTTCATCTGGCGGATCTTGATGTTGTCCGGATACCTGTTCAGAGTGAACTTGAGTGAGTGCCAGAAGCCGTTGTCCGCCTCGTCGATCGCCCACGCCACGAGGTTGTCGTGCGGGGCGTGGCAGTCCTGGCACGTGGCGACGTGATGGTGGGGGCCCTTGGACCAGGCGGCGTACTGGGTGTTCATCGAGTGGCACTGAGCGCACGTCTGCGGGTCCTTGCCGAAGTAAGCGGCGCCGTCGGCGTATCCGAAAGTGAAGAAGGCGAGCCCGACGAAGATGCCCACGAGAACCGCCACGATCGGCCAGAACCACCTCTTGGCGACTTGGACGACGTTTCGTGTCGTGGGCTCTACGGACATTTTCCCTTCTTCCGCGATTGCGATATTGCCATCCTGTCCCGCCGCAATCACAGCGACAACCCCTCGAATTCATCTATTTCAATGTGAGTCCGGCCACCCACCAGGGAATTCGCTCAATTCGACCAGTACTGCTCATCTCGCTCACGGCCGTATGGCGCGTCAGCGGTGGCGCGGCTCCTCGTTGGGGGCGCCCAGGCCCTGTCTGATGACGTAACCGGCGGCCTGGATGCGGTTGTCCATGTGCAGCTTCTCGAGCGCGTGGTGGACGTGGTTCTTCACCGTGCCCTCGGTGATGCTGAGCTGCCGGGCGATCTCCTTGTTGCTCAGGCCCTCGGCAACCAGACGCAGGATCTCGAGCTCACGCTGGGTGAGTGAGTCGACCTCCTCGGTTGCCGGGACGCTCACCTGTCGGGCTCCGTCGTCCCGGAGCCCTCGGAGCAGCGGGCCGGCGACCCGCGGAGAGATCGGCGTCTCGTCACGCATGACCGAGCGGATCATGTCGTAGAGCTGCTCGGGTCGGAGGTCCTTGAGTAGGTAGCCGTGGGCACCGTGGCGCAGGGTGTCGACCACGTGGTGCTCCACGTCCGAGACGGTGAGCATGATGACCTTGACATCGAGGACCTGCTCGCGGATGAGCCGGGCGGCCTCGACACCGTTCATCACGGGCATGTCGACGTCAAGGATGACGAGATCGGGGCGCAGGGCACGGGCCTGCTCGACTCCGATGAGCCCGTTCTCAGCTTCGCCGACGACCACCATGTCCGGCTGGTTTGCCAAGAGCGTGGCGATGGCTCCACGGAACAAGGGCTGGTCGTCGACGAGAAGGATGCGGGTCGGCGTGCTCACGGGGTGCTCCGGGTCGAGGAGTAGCCACCGGGGCGCTCAGGGACGGTGACGGTCACGATGCTGCCCCGGCCGCTGTCGGAGGCGACGTCGAGGGTGCCACCGAGCAGCGCTGCACGATCGCGCATGGTGACGAGTCCGTAGCCGTCCCTGGAGCGCGCCGTTGCACCGGCATCGAACCCGACACCGTCGTCCTGCACGCTCAGGCTCGTCGTCGACTCGGTCCCGTGGATCCTGACCACGACGGATCCGGCCCGTGCATGCTTGCGGACGTTGGTCAGGGCCTCCTGGACGATCCGCAGGACGTGCAGCTCGGCCTGCCGGGAGAGCAGTAACTCGTGGCCGATGTCGTTGACCAACACCGCGGATACGCCGCTCTGCGCGGAGTAGGAGTCGAGGTATCCGCGCAGGTTGTCCTCCAGGCTGCGGTCGGCATGCTCATGAGCGTCACGCAAGCCCAGGATCGCTTCTCGCACATCGTGGTAGGCCTCGGCGCACACGTCCGCGAGGGCCTCGACCTCGCCGGCGACTCGCTCGGTGGAGAGAGTCGCCAGGCCTGCCTCCAGGGCCCTGAGCCGCAGGTGTACCGCACCCAGGACCTGGGCGAGGCTGTCGTGCATCTCCCGCGCAATCCGGGTGCGCTCGCCGAGGACCTCGCGCTGCCGAGCTCCCTCCCGCATCTGGGCCCCGGTCAGGGCGATCCCGACGAGACTGGCGAGCGTCGCGAGGGATCCCTGGTCTCGGGGGGAGAACTCCACAGCGTGCGACCGGGCGACCCAGACCTCGCCGAGGGAGCCGGTGCCACCGGAGACAGCGTGCCTGGCGATCTGGGCCCACCGGGCCCGATCCATGGGGTCGGGCCCGTCATCCCGGCCGGGTCCACCCGGCGCCTCAGGCTCCAGCGGCAGGCCTCGTGCCACGACGGCGCTGCCGTCCGAGCGGATCCACGGAGCATCGGGGCCGGGGTCCAGCGGGATCGACCGGAGGGCATCGGCGGTGACGATGATCGCGGCGGCGTCAGCGCTGAGGAGGTTCAGAGCGTGCTTCGCGATGGCGCCGAGCACCGGGGTGGTGGGGTCCTGGTTCGAGATCCGCAGCAGGATGTCATAGAACGCGTGGCCCTCGATCTTGCCCCGGTTGAGGTCGCCGACGGCGCTGGCGAGCTGCACCGCGCAGGCGATCTGGGTGGTCAGGCTTGACAGGGCGGCACCACCGATGCGGTCGGTGACGTCGGCTCCGGGCGGATACCACAGAGCCAGTCGACCGACCGTGACCGGCCCGTTGGCCAGCGGGACGTCGAGGCTGGGGCTATCGTCGCTCACCGAGGTCCCGTCGAGGGCGAGGGTCCGAGCTGGCTCGTGGTCCGCGGGCACACCGGCTGCGTCGAAGAACCTTATGCCGGCCTGGGCCGCGCCCTCGGAGCGCAGGATGGCGGCCAGCGCACCCTCGACGACAGCGGAGACAGTGGCCTCGCCCTGGATGGCGGCAGCGACCGCGTTGGCCGTGGTGAGGTCGCGATTCTGGCTGAGGACCTGCCGCTCGGTGCGGTCGATGAGCCGGAACATCAGGACCGCGAAGATGACGATGCCGATGATGACCAGCCCCAGCGTGGCCACTCGCCACAG
>JBDIAO010000122.1:0-7429 GCA_039812375.1 Phycicoccus sp.
CCCAAGGTTTTCCCACGACCGGGATCGCGGTGCTGCGCTACCCGGGGAGTTGGGCCGACCTGGCCTACGACGGCGCCGCACTGGAACGCTTCCATGTCTGCCGTGGATGAGCCAGCCACGGCCGCCCGGATGGTGGGATCGCCCGTCTCACGGATTGACGCCACTCTCGTCACGGGCGAGAGTGGACCCGTGGTCCTGAGCCTCGTAGTTCTTCTCCAGCGCGCCTGAACCCGGCATCACCTCAGGCGCGCATCCTCCGCCGTCCTACCGTCACGGGACCGGAGGCTTTTTTGTGTTTCGTGACGGCAGGACCACGACCGGACGCACGGCCGACCCGCTCCGTGTGGCAGCAGGACACCAAGGATGTGATGGCATGACCCAGAACCCCGCCCGAACGGCTCCGGCCACCCCCGCCCAGATGGCCCAGCACGCCAAGGCTCGAACGCCGGTCGCGGTGACCGGCGCGCAGAGCCTCGTCCTGGCTCTCGAGGCCATGGACGTCGAGGTCGTCTTCGGCATCCCGGGCGGCGCGATCCTGCCGGCCTACGACCCGCTGCTCGATTCGGTCAAGGTCCGGCACATCCTCGTGCGGCACGAGCAGGGCGCTGGTCATGCGGCCGAGGGATATGCCTCGGCCACCGGCAAGGTCGGGGTGTGCATGGCGACCTCCGGTCCTGGGGCGACCAATCTCGTCACGCCACTCGCCGACGCCCACATGGACTCGGTCCCCGTCGTGGCCATCACCGGTCAAGTGCCCTCGCCGGCGATCGGCAGCGACGCCTTCCAAGAGGCCGACATCCGCGGCATCACGATGCCCATCACCAAGCACAACTACCTCGTTACCGACCCCGACGAGATCCCGCGGGCCATTGCCGAGGCCTTTCACGTCGCCTCGACCGGCCGTCCCGGTCCGGTCCTGGTTGACATCAGCAAGGATGCCCTGCAGGCGCGCACGACGTTCAGCTGGCCCCCCCGCATCGACCTACCCGGCTACCGTCCGGTCATCCGTCCACACAGCAAGCAGATCCGCGAGGCCGCCAAGCTCATTGCCAGCGCCCGCCAGCCGGTCCTGTACGTCGGCGGAGGGGTGATTCGCTCCAAGGCTGCCGCCGAGTTGCGCCGCTTCGTCGATCTCACCCAGATCCCGGTGGTCACCACGCTCATGGCCCGCGGTGCGCTTCCCGACGACCACCCGCTGCACCTGGGGATGCCGGGTATGCACGGCTCGGTCGCCGCGGTGACCGCACTGCAGAAGGCCGACCTCCTCATCACCATGGGAGCCCGGTTTGACGACCGGGTCACCGGGCAGCGCTCCTCTTTCGCCCCGGATGCCCAGGTCATCCACGCCGATATCGACCCTGCGGAGATCGGCAAGAACCGCAAGGCCGATGTCCCGATCGTCGGCGACGCCAAAGCGGTCCTGGCCGACCTGGCCGATGCCCTCGACGCCGAGTTCGATGCCGGCCACGGCGGGGACTACTCTGCGTGGCGTGAGCGCGTCCTCGGCTGGCGGAGCACCTTCCCGGTCGGGTATACCGAGCCGGCCGACGCAACCCTGGCCCCGCAGTACGTCCTGGAACGACTCGGCGAGATTGCCGGCCCCGAAGCCACCTATGTGGCCGGTGTCGGCCAGCACCAGATGTGGGCCGCGCAGTTCATCCACTACCAACGACCCAACGCCTGGCTCAACTCCGGAGGGCTCGGGACGATGGGGTATGCCGTGCCGGCCGCCATGGGGGCCAAGGCCGGGGAGCCGGACCGTGTCGTCTGGGCCATCGACGGTGACGGCTGCTTCCAGATGACCAACCAGGAACTGGCCACCTGCGTCATCAACGACATCCCGATCAAGGTGGCCATCATCAACAACTCCAGTCTCGGCATGGTCCGGCAGTGGCAGACCCTCTTCTACAACGAGCGCTACTCCAACACCGACCTGCATACCTCGCACGCGGGCGAGCGGATTCCCGACTTCGTCAAGCTCGCCGAGGCCTACGGGTGCGCCGGATTGCGCTGCGAACGTCCCGAGGACGTCGACGCCACCATCGAGCAGGCCATGGCGATCAACGACCGCCCCGTCGTCGTCGACTTCGTCGTCCACCGGGACGCCATGGTGTGGCCCATGGTGGCGGCCGGAGTGAGCAACGACCTCATCCAGATCGCCCGGGACACCGCCCCCCAGTGGGACCGTGGCGAGTCCGACGCGGACGAGCAGGACACCGACGCCGACCATGACGGTCGCTGAGCGACCACCGACGCAAGAAGGCAGCGCAGACCATGTCCACACACACCCTGTCCGTCCTCGTCGAGAACCGTCCCGGCGTCCTGGCCCGGATCGCCGGCTTGTTCTCGCGGCGCGGGTTCAACATCTCCAGTCTCGCCGTCGGTGAGACCGAGCACCCCGAGATCTCCCGGATGACCGTCGTCGTGGACGTCGAGGACCTGCCGCTGGAGCAGGTGACCAAGCAGCTCAACAAGCTCGTCGAAGTCCTCAAGGTCGTCGAGCTCGAGCCGGGCACGTCGGTCCAGCGCCAGGTCATGCTCATCAAGGTCCGAGCCGACGCGGCCACCCGCAGCCAAGTCCTCGAGATGGTGCAGATGTTCCGGGCGAAGGTCGTCGACGTGGCCACCGAGTCTCTGACCATCGAGGCCACCGGCAATGCCGACAAGCTCCAGGCCCTGCTTGAGGTCCTCGAACCCTACGGGGTCAAGGAGCTCGTTCAGTCCGGCATGGTCGCGATCGGTCGTGGCCCGCGCTCGATCACCGATCGGGCGCTGCGCGCGAGCTGAGCGCTCACGGCATACTCTGCACCCAGCCAGGCAACCCCCTGTACCGAAAGCAACGAAGGAGAGGCCCCATGGCCGAGATGTTCTACGACGACGACGCTGACCTGTCAGTCATCCAGGAGCGCAAGGTCGCCGTTATCGGCTACGGCAGCCAGGGCCATGCGCACGCCCTGAACCTGCGCGACAGCGGTGTCGACGTGCGCGTCGGCCTGGCCGAGGGCAGCAAGAGCCGGGCCAAGGCGGAGGCGCAGGGCCTGCGGGTGCTTGACGTGGCCGACGCGGTCAAGGAGGCCGACCTGATCGTCATCCTCACCCCGGACCAGGTGCAGCGCACCGTCTATGCCGAGCACATCGAGCCCAACCTCAACCCCGGCGCCGCCTTGCTGTTCGGGCACGGCTTCAACATCCGGTTCGGCTACATCACGCCCAAACCGGATGCCGACGTCGTCATGGTCGCCCCCAAGGGTCCCGGCCACCTCGTGCGCCGCGAGTTCGTCGACGGCCGCGGGGTCCCGGTGCTGGTCTGCGTCGAGCAGGACGCCTCGGGCGCTGCGTGGGACCTGGCCACGTCCTATGCGAAGGCGATCGGCGGGTTGCGCGCCGGCGGTATCAAGACCACTTTCACCGAGGAGACCGAGACCGACCTGTTCGGTGAGCAGGCGGTGCTGTGCGGTGGCGCGAGCCAGCTCGTCATGTATGGCTTCGAGACCCTCGTCGAAGCCGGCTACCAGCCCGAGGTCGCCTACTTCGAGTGCCTGCATGAACTTAAGCTCATCGTCGACCTCATGATCGAGGGCGGCATCGCCAAGCAGCGCTGGTCGGTCTCGGACACCGCCGAGTACGGCGACTACGTCTCCGGCCCACGGGTCATCGACCCCCGCGTGAAGGAGAACATGAAGGCAGTCCTGGCCGACATTCGCAACGGTTCCTTCGCCCAACGCTTCATCGCCGACCAGGACGCCGGCGGCCCGGAGTTCAAGGCGTTGCGCGCCAAGGGCGCCCAGCACCCGATCGAGGCCACGGGCAAGGAGCTGCGCAAACTCATGGCCTGGGTGGACTCGGGCCAGGACAGCGACTACATCGAGGGTTCGGCAGCACGCTGACCTCGCCGCGACCGGGCTCGGTCCCGGGCTTGGTCCGGGGCTCGGCCCCGGGCTGTCGAGCGTGCCGGTGGCCCACAGACCGTGGTGGTGGACATGGGTGACGTCGTCGCCGGCTGGCCGGTATGGGCTGTGTTCGGTGTCTTGTGGCTCGGCGCCTACATCCGCGGAGTGGCCACTTACTGGGTGGGTAGAGCCGCCCGAGCCGGGGGAGCCCGCTCGCGGTGGGGCCGGCACCTGGACTCGGGCGCCGTCATCGCCGCGGAACGCTGGGTGCGCAGGTTCGGGCCTCCACTGGTCTCGCTCGGCTTTCTCACCGTGGGGGTGCAGACGGCGATCAACGTTGCCGCTGGGGTGTTGCGTATGCCGCAGCGCCACTTCCAGCCGGCCGTGATCGTCGGCGCACTGCTGTGGGCCGTGCTCTATACGACGGTGGGGTTGGCTGTGGTCACCGCTGCCTTGGGGAAGATCCCCTGGTGGTATGCCGTCCTCGGGCTCGCCGCTGTCGTCGCCGTCGTCGTGGGATCGAGGTGGCTGCGCGTCCGGCTGACGGCGCGACGGGACGTGAGCGACCGCATCGGGACGTGAGCGACCGCATACCGAGCCTGGGGCTGCCCGGTAAGGACCGGCCGTAGGCTTGTGAGTTGGCCCCGGTGCCCGGGCGTCGTGCGAGCTACACCCTCGCCGCACCTCTCGTGAAGAAAGCCCTCCCGTGACGCAATCCCCTCTGAAGGAAGCCCCTGTGACGCAAGCACGCGTGACCCAGCCCGTTGTCCTGATCGCCGAGGAACTCTCGCCGGCGACCCGGGAGGCACTGGGCCCCGACGTCGAGATCCGCGAGTGCGACGGGGCCGATCGGGACCAGCTGCTCACGGCCCTGGCCGGCGCGGACGCCGTTCTCATCCGGTCTGCGACAGTGATGGACGCCGAGGCGATCGGGGCTTCCCGCCGGCTGAAGGTGATTGCCCGGGCAGGTGTGGGTCTGGACAACGTCGACGTCTCGGCAGCGACCGAAGCCGGGATCATGGTCGTCAACGCCCCTACCTCGAACACCACCTCGGCCGCGGAGCTCGCCGTCGGGCTACTGATCGCCTGTGCACGCAACATCGCCCCGGCCAGTGCCGCCCTCAAGGGTGGAGCCTGGAAACGCAGCGCCTTCAGCGGGGTCGAACTCAACGGCAAGACCGTCGGTGTGCTCGGGTTCGGTCGCATCGGTCAGCTCGTTGCCGAACGGCTGAGGAACTTCGGAGTGGAGCTGATCGCTCACGACCCCTACGCCAACGCCCAGCGGGCCGGCCAGCTCGGCGCACGCCTGGTCTCCCTCGACGAGCTGCTCACCGAGTCCGACTTCATCACCATCCACTTGCCCAAGACGCCGGAGACCCTCGGCCTCATCGGGAAGGAGGCGCTGACCAAGGTCAAGCCGACTGTGCGCATCGTCAACGCGGCCCGCGGCGGCATTATCGACGAAGCTGCGTTGGCAACCGCCATCGGTGAGGGCCGGGTTGCTGGTGCCGGACTCGATGTCTTCGCCACCGAGCCCTGCACAGACAGCCCGCTGTTTGAGTTCGACTCGGTCGTGGTCACCCCGCACCTGGGCGCGAGCACCGTCGAGGCCCAGGAGAAAGCCGGTGTGGCCGTTGCGAAGTCGGTGCGCCTGGCTCTCGCCGGGGACCTCGTCCCAGACGCGGTCAACGTCTCCGGCGGCCACATCGACAAAGAGGTGCGCCCAGGCATCGATCTGGTCGAGAAGCTCGGGCAGATCTACACCGCGATCGCAGGGGCCGTCCCCATCCAGCTCGACGTCGACGTCCGCGGCGAGATCACCCGCTACGACGTCTCGATCTGGGAGCTGTCCGCCCTCAAGGGGATCTTCGGACCGGTCACCGAGACCGCCGTCACCTATGTCAACGCACCGCTCATTGCCCGAGACCGCGGATGCCAGGTGCGCCTGGTCACCGACGCGATCGCCGAGGACTTTCGCAACGTGACGACCCTGCGCGGCACGTTGGCCGATGGCTCGGTCATCTCGGTTGCCGGCACCTTGACCGGCCCGAAGATGGTCCAGAAGATCACCGGGATCAACGGCTTCGACCTGGAGATCCCGATCAGCGCGCACATGGCCTTCTACATCTACACGGACCGTCCGGGTGTCATCGGCGCGTTGGGCAAGCTCCTGGGCGACGCTCACATCAACATCGCCGGGATGCAGGTCTCCCGCAACGACGACACCGGCCAAGCCCTGGTAGCCCTGACCGTGGACAATGCGATCCCGCCGGAGCTCATCGGGGCCATCGAGAGGGAGATCGGTGCCTCCACGGTCAGGGTCGTCGACCTCGGCTGACTCCGACCCAGCGCCCACGAAGGTGTCGGACAATCGGCCAACAGGCCGCGTTACGGACACCTTCGCTCAACGCAGCCATGTGACGAAAGGCACTGCGGCCGATGCGTCCACATCCTGGAGGACCTCCGCCTACGAGGCCGCTGGAGGATTACCCTCGCATCATGGCGTGGCGGACACTCCTCATCCTCCGCCGCGGCGAGGTCGGGTAGTCGGCATCCTCGCCGCGGCAGATCCCGCGACGTCCGCCGACCGGTTCGCCCCATCGGGCTTCGAGCCACCCGACCACCCCAACTCGTATCAGGAGAGAGCCATGAGCGAAGAGGCAGAAGCTGCCCGCCAGGCGCTGCAGGAGTCGATGGACCTGCGCGACCAGGGCCACAGCGAGAACTGAGCGCGGCCGGACCTTGCCGGCTGCTGCGACAGGCCCCCGACCGGGTGAACCGGCGGGGGCCTCTCGCTGCCAGGTCTGCCATCGGTGCCTGCCCCCTGAGACGGGACAACCGTCGGCCGGAGGCATCCCTACGGTGGTGTCCCATGAGCGACGACGCGACGACCGGCACCCTCGACCTCGCCGTCATCGGTGGGGATGGCATCGGTCCGGAAGTGGTGGCCGAGGGCCTGAAGGTCCTTCGTTCGGCCCTTGGTGGCGACCGAGTCAACACCACCGAGTACGACCTGGGGGCTCGGCGCTGGCACGCCACTGGGGAGACCCTGCCCGACTCGGTCGTGGCTGAACTCAAGGGCCACGACGCCATCCTGCTGGGGGCCATCGGTGACCCGAGCGTACCCAGTGGCGTCCTGGAGCGCGGCGTCCTGCTTCCCCTGCGTTTCGCCCTCGATCACTATGTCAACCTCCGTCCTGCTCGGCTCTACCCGGGGGTGCGCAGCCCGCTCGATGTCGCTCGGGTCGCCCCGGACGGCATCGACTTCGTCGTCGTCCGAGAGGGGACCGAGGGCCCGTATGTCGGCAACGGCGGCACGGTGCGGATCGGCACCGCCCAGGAGATCGCCACCGAAGTGAGCGTCAACACCCGCTTCGGGGTCGAGCGGGTCGTGCGGGACGCCTTTGCCCGGGCCCGCGCACGCCAGCGCAAACATCTCACCCTCGTGCACAAGCACAACGTGCTCACCCACGCCGGGCACCTGTGGCGCCGCACGGTCGAGGAGGTCGGGGAGGAGTTCCCGGACGTCGAGACGGCAT
>JBDIAO010000123.1:0-7422 GCA_039812375.1 Phycicoccus sp.
GCTCTTCGGTGGGCCATCACCTCCGAGCGTGGTCAGCGCTCACAGATACAGGCCGGTCCCGACCTGGCCGCTGATGCTCTCGGCGACCGCGTGCACATCACGCTCGCGCAGCAGCACGCAGTCTTTGCCGCTGACCTCGACCTCGGCCCGGTCCGCGGGGTCGAACAGGACTCGGTCGCCGATCTGAACCTGGCGCACGTTCGGGCCGGTTGCGACGACTCTGGCCCAGCTCAGTCGTCTGCCGACTTCCGCGGTCGCCGGGATGACAATCCCGCCACCGGATCGGCGCTCCCCGCCCTCCCCGGTGGCGTCGACGAGGATGCGATCATGCAGCATCCGCACCGGCAGCACGCGTGCGGATGCGTCGTCGCTGCTGCGCTGGGCCACTCTCAGTCGCCTGCGTGACGCCGGCGGCGCCGACGGCCGCCCCAGACCCGCAAGGCGATCAACGCGGCGACCACTCCTGCAGCTGCGGCGACCCGTTCGATTCGCAGGTCCCCTTCGGGGGTCATCACGACGCCCACGACTTTCTGCCTCAGCGCCTCTTTCTGCTGAGCAATGAGTGCCTGCGGCCGTGCACGCGCGATGAGCTCGTCGACGGTCCCGGCGAGCTTGGCGCGCCGCGCGGCGACGTCGGCCTCCAGTGTCGAGATGGTGGCGGGCTTGGCGTCAGTCATCGGTTCGTCCTCACTGAAGTCGCGTCCTCACTCAAGACCGAGGTCGCGGCGCACCTTCGCCACGTGGCCCGTGGCCTTCACGTTGTACCACGCATGAGCGACCTTGCCTTGCGGGTCGACGACGAACGTGGAACGGATCACACCTTGCACGACCTTGCCATAGAGCTTCTTCTCTCCGTAGGCACCCCATGCTCTCATCACCGCCCTGTCGGGGTCGGAGACCAACATGATGCTCAGGTGGTCCCGCTCACGGAAGGCTGCGAGCTTGCCGCGGGCATCCGGGGAGATGCCGATCACCGCATACCCATGGGCCGTCAGCGCCTCGAGCGAGTCGCTGAAGTCACAGGCCTGCGTCGTGCACCCTGGGGTCATCGCCGCGGGATAGAAGTAGACGATCAGGTTGCGGCCCCGGAAGTCGGACAAGGAGACGGTGGCACCGGTGTCGTCGGCGAGGGTGAAGTCGGGGGCAGGGTCTCCCGGGTGCAGGCGGTCGGCCATGACGGGTCTCCTCGGGTCGGGGTCGCGCCCAACCTACCCGGATCCGCGGTGTCTGCGGTCGCCAGATCCCAGTTCGCTCACGCCGGGAGTGCCGGTGTCACTCCCGGCACGGCGTCACCCCGGGATGGCATCGCGATGCTCCCGAAGGCTGGAGGCCAACAACTGGAACGCCCGGCCCCGGTGCGAGATCGCGTTCTTCTCGGCATCCGTGTGCTCCGCGAGCGTCCTGGTCTCGCCATCGGGCACGAAGATCGGGTCGTAGCCGAATCCGCCGCTCCCTCGGGCGCTGCGCCCGAGCCGGCCCCTGACCGTCCCCTCAGCTACCTCGATCCGCCCATCGGGGAGGGCGAGGACGGCGGCACAGACGAAAGCCGCATCACGGTGCTCTTCAGGGACGTCAGCGAGCTGTTCGAGGAGCAGGTCGAGGTTGGCCCGGTCCTTCTCGACCCTTGAGGCACCCGCTCCGGCGCGCGAACCGGACCATCGAGCCGAGAACACTCCTGGCGCACCACCGAGCACGTCGACTGCCAGCCCGGAGTCGTCGGCGAGCGCGGACAATCCGGTCGCCTGCGCGACCGCACGGGCCTTGAGGGTCGCGTTGCCGAGGAACGTCACCTCGGTCTCTGCCACGTCGGGGACCTGTGGGTATGCCGTCAGCGCGACGATTTCCAGGTCCAGTTCGGCGACGACGTCGCCGAGGATCTGCCGGAGCTCGTGCACCTTGTGTTCGTTGCGGGTGGCCAGCACGATCTGGCGCGTCATTGCCGTGACCTCACTGGGGCAGCCAACGCCTCCCTCTGAAGCCGGGTGAGCTGTTCGCACCCACGACCGGCGAGCTCCAGGAGGCGGTCGAGCAGGATCCGATCGAAGGGGTCCCCCTCGGCAGTGCCCTGGACCTCGACGAACCGTCCGTCGCCGGTCATGACCACGTTCATGTCGGTGTGGGCAGACACGTCCTCGGGGTAGTCCAGGTCGAGGACGGCGGTCCCGTCGACGATACCGACGGAAATCGCCGCCACCGAACCGATCAGCGGGTGGGCGCCGGCGGGGATCAGGTCGCGGTCTCGGGCGTCGGCGATTGCATCCGCGAGGGCGAGGTAGGCACCGGTGATGGACGCGGTGCGAGTCCCACCGTCGGCCTGGAGGACGTCGCAGTCGAGGATGATCGTGTTCTCCCCCAACGCTTCCATGTCGATGACTGCCCGTAGGCTGCGTCCGATGAGGCGGGAGATCTCGTGGGTGCGGCCACCGATCCGGCCCCTGCGGGATTCCCGGTCGGAGCGGGTGTTCGTCGAGCGAGGGAGCATCTCGTACTCGGCGGTCACCCACCCCTTGCCTTGGCCTTTGAGCCAGCGGGGGACGCCCGGGGTGAAGGATGCGGCGCAGAGGACCCGGGTGCGGCCGAACTCGACGAGGACCGAGCCCTCGGCATGATCAAGCCAGCCGCGGCTAAACCTGACCGTGCGCAGTTGGTCTACATCTCGTCCGTCGTGGCGGGTTGTCACGCCTGACAGGGTAGGCGCACCGATCCAGCGCACTCAGATCGGGTAGGTGGCTCCGGGCTCGGCGAGCTCGACGGCACCAGGCCAGACGTCGGCGGCCTGGGCGCGGCACACCTGCGGGTCGTTCCACACCGGGATATGAGTGAGCATGAGACGGCGCACGCCACCAGCGGCCAGAGCCGCCTGAGCTGCCCGCGCTCCGGTGAGATGGATGCCCCGTTCGGCATCCCGGCCCTCGACGAACGCACTGTCCATCAGGGCCAGGTCGGCGCCGGTGAGCAGCGGGGTCAGGTTGTCGCAGGAGTCGGTGTCCCCACTGAACGCGACAGTCGATGCTCCGTCGCTGACCCGGTAGCCATAGGCCTCGACCGGGTGGCGGACGGCATACGGGGTGATCGTCAGCGAGCCCACGGTCACCGGTTCCGTGTGGGCCACCTCGCTCACCCGCAGGTGTTTGGCCACCTGGTTGGCCTTGGATCCGTAGTACATCCGAACGAGTTGGTCGAAGGTACCGGTCGGACCGAACACCGGTAGCGGGGTGGTCATCGGGCCGCCGGGCCGGTACTTGCGAAGGACGTAGAGGCCGCACAGGTCGGCGCAGTGGTCCGGATGCAGGTGGGTGAGGAAGACCGCGTCCAGATCGGCCGGGTCCCAGTGGCGCTGGAGCGCACCCAGGGCGCCGTTGCCCAGGTCGATGAGGATGCTCCAGACCCGCCCGCCGTCATCGGCCTGGATCAGGTAACACGAAGCGGGCGAAGCGGGGCCGGCAAAGGAGCCGGAGCACCCGATCACCGTGAGTCTCATGGGGTAACCCTCCCTCCCATCGCCCGGGCGCGGTACACATCGCCGATGTGGGATCCGACACCCAGGAACCGGGTCGCCAGCCGACGGAACTCTTCGGGGTCACCGGTCGTGGTGAACCCGTGGACCGGCGCCGGTAGGTGGTCTGGGCGGAGCAGCTCGGCGTCGGCAAGCACGCGATAGACATCCTTGGCGGTCTCCTCAGCGGACGAGACCAAGCTCACCTCCTCCCCCACGACGTACTGGATGACCCCGGTGAGCAGCGGGTAGTGGGTACAGCCCAGAACGAGGGTGTCGATGCCGTCCTCAACCAGGGGAGTGAGGTATCCACGCGCCACTCCGATGAGCTCTGGACCGCCGGTGATCCCGGACTCGACGAACTCGACAAAGCGTGGACAGGGCGCGCTGATGACCTCCAAGTGAGGCGCCGCCGCGAAGGCGTCGAGATAGGCTCCGGACTGGTGTGTCCCCACCGTGGAGATGACCCCGATCCGCCCGTTGCGGGTCGCCGCGGCCGCCCGCCGCACCGCGGGTCGGATGACCTCGACGACGGGCACGTCGTAGCGTTCCCGCGCATCGTGCAGGACCGCCGCACTCGCGGTGTTGCAGGCGATGACGAGGATCTTCACCCCGTGGTCGACAAGCCGGTCAAGGCACTCCAAGGCGAACGCCCTGGTCTGTGCGATCGGGCGCGGACCATAGGGCGCGCGCTCGGTGTCGCCGAAGTAGGCGACCGACTCGTGCGGCAACTGGTCGAGGATGGCCCGCATGACCGTCAGGCCGCCGTAGCCGGAGTCGAAGACCCCGATGGGCGCATCCGTCACACGGCCCAGCCTAGGAGGTCACGCCAGGTTGACCAGCGGTAAGGCCGCCATGGGCTGCACGATCCTCTGAGACACTGGACGCCCGAACCAACAGGAAAGGGACAGGCGTTGCCGAGCGCGCTCATCAGCGGGATCACCGGCCAGGACGGCCTCTATCTCTCCGAACTGCTGCTCGCGAAGGGCTACGAGGTGCACGGGATCATCCGTGGCCAGAACAACCCCAAGCGTGAGCTCGTCGAGGCTCTGGTCCCTGACGTGGTCCTGCACACCGCAGACCTCACCGACCTGTCCAGCCTCATCCGGGTCCTCAACGTCAGCGACCCAGACGAGGTCTACAACCTCGGCGCGATCTCGTTTGTGGCCTACTCGTGGGAGAACGCTCACCTGACCACCCAGGTGACCGGCAACGGGGTGCTCAACATGCTCGAGGCGCTCCGGTTGCATGCCGGATCGGATCCGGGCCGGATCCGGTTCTATCAGGCGAGTAGTTCGGAGATGTTCGGCAAGGCCCAGGCTGTCCCACAGAACGAGCGCACCTTGCTCTGGCCGCGCTCGCCCTACGGCGTGGCCAAGGTGTACGGGCACTACATGACCATCAACTACCGCGAGTCCTATGGGATGCACGCGAGTTCGGGGATCCTGTTCAACCACGAATCTCCCCGCCGGGGACCGGAGTTCGTCACCCGCAAGGTCTCCATGGCGGTCGCCCGGATCGCGCGCGGTCTGCAGGACACCCTGGTCATGGGCAACCTCGACGCCCGGAGGGACTGGGGTTTTGCTGGGGACTACGTCGAGGGCATGTGGCGGATGCTCCAACAGCGACACGGGGACGACTACGTCCTGGCCACGGGCGTCACCCATTCGATCCGCGACCTGCTCGACATCGCCTTCGCCCGCATCGGTATCGAGGACTGGACCAGGCACGTGGTCCAGGACCCCCGGTTCATCCGCCCCGCCGAGGTCGATCTGCTCGTCGGCGACGCCAGCAAGGCCCGCGAGGTCCTCGGCTGGGCGCCGCGGGTGAGTTTCGAGGACCTCGTGGCGATGATGGTCGATGCGGACCTGGCCGAACTCGACCGCTCCAGGTCCTGATCGTCGTGCCTGTCGCCCTCGTCACTGGCGCCTGCGGCCAGGACGGCAGCTACCTCCTCGACCGGCTGCTCGCCGAAGGGTATGCCGTGTGCGCGCTGGTGCGTCCCGCGGACGCTCCGGCGCTGGCCATCCGGGGCGGCGCGGTCGAGTGCGTCGAGGTGGATCTGGCCGACCGGGCCCGCCTGGCCGAGGTGGTCTCCCAGGTCGACCCGGACGAGATCTACAACCTTGGCGGGGTCAGCTCAGTGGCACAGTCCTGGCAGGAACCGGAGCTGACTGCGGAGGTCTGCGGGCTGGCCGCCCTGACCCTGCTGCACGCCGCCCACGAACTCGACGAGCGCCGAGGTCCTCAACGGCCGGTGCGCTTTCTTCAGGCCTCCAGCGCGGAGATCTTCGGGGAGCCGGCGACCACACCACAAGACGAGTCGACCCCGGTGCGCCCGGTCAGCCCCTACGGCACGGCCAAAGCCTTCGCCCAGCACAGCGTGGGCCTATACCGACGCCGTGGCCTGTTCGCTGCGTCCGCGATCCTCTACAACCACGAGTCGCCACGGCGACCGGCCACCTTCGTCACCCGCAAGATCACCACGGCGGTCGCCCGGATCCACCGCGACGGCGCCGGCACCCTCGCCCTGGGCAACCTGGCCGCCCGCCGCGACTGGGGGTGGGCCCCGGACTACGTCGATGCCATGGTCCGGGCCTGCCGGCATACCGAACCGCTCGACGTCGTCGTCGCCACCGGGGTGGCCCACTCGGTCGAGGATTTCGTGGCCGCCGCCTTCACCCACGTCGGGATCACGCAGTGGCGGTCACACGTCGTTATCGACCCGGCCTTCTTCCGGCCCGCGGACCCCCGCGTCCTCGTCGGTAACGCCGCCCTAGCCCGCCGAGCCCTCGGCTGGACCCCCACCATCGACTTCACCCAACTCGTCGCCGCCATGGTCGACGCCGACCTGTGCGAAAAGCGCTGACCTGCAAAGCATTCGCCAGCTGGCTGGTCGAGGCAGCACTCTTGTCTCGGCCACCGCGTGGGTGGCCAAGACCAGGCAGGGTGCGCGCTGGCCAGATGGTCGTGCCGGTGATCGCACTCAGCGCGGTCTCTCGAGCAGCGCATGGGTGAGCGTCTCCTGAAGCCAGGTGAGGAAGTCGTAGACGGCCACGACCTGGACGACCGGGTCGTCGTCGGGCAGGGCTGCGGCCACTTCCTCGAGCCGCTCCGCATCGGCGTCCTCACGCAGCCCCATCCGTTCGCCGAGGACGAGCCGAACGTCGGTCAGGGCCACGAGCAGGGCGGTTGCGTCGGCGCGGCGTAGTTCGACGACCTCGTCCGGAGTGGCAGCCACAGCCGTCATCGCCCGCTCGATCGTCTCGGCCTTGCGCCGGCGAAGTCCGGCTTCGGTGAGCCGGCGGAACTCAGCGGCCGCTAGCTCGTCGGTCCGGTTGCCGATCGGCAGCAGTCGCTGCAATGCCGGATCCTGCTCCCCGAAGGATCGGGCATCCGCGGACGGTTGGGCCGCCCCGAAGCCCTCGAGAGGGCCGAGCTGAGCTACCAGTACCTCGAAGGCATCACCCGAACCGGCCCCGACCTCAGGCGCGGGCACAGCGGGCGGATCGAGAAGGTCGAGAGTCTGGGAGAGCAGCGAGAGAACGACGGCCTTCTCCAGATCGTCTAGCCGAGCGGCGAACCTCTCGTCGGCAGCACCCTTACCGCGCCGGTGGAATCCGCGGGCCACCTCAGTCGTCCTTCTGGAAGGTCGCCCACAACCCGTAGCCCTGCAGGGCCTCGGTGTCGATCTCCATCTTCTCCCGCGACCCACTCGAGACCACCGCCCGCCCCTTGGTGTGCACGTCGAGCATGAGCTTCTCCGCCTTCGCCCGGCTGTAGCCGAAGTAGGACTGGAAGACGAACGTCACGTAGGACATGAGGTTGACCGGGTCATTCCACACCAGGGTGATCCACGGCGTGTCGGGGTCGAGGGCTCCAGCGCCGCTGGTGACCTCTTCTTCGACGGGTGCGATCGACACACC
>JBDIAO010000124.1:0-7359 GCA_039812375.1 Phycicoccus sp.
GCCCTCGGGGTGCCCTGTGTGCCGCTCGGCGTCGACGAGTTCGGCCAGTCCGGGACCGTGCGCGACCTGCACGAGATCCACGACCTCACGCAGGGCTCCATCGTCAATGCCGCTCTCGCGGCGCTCGCGCTGTCCTGAAGCCGGTGGACGTCAGCGTGATGCCGTCATGACCTCCGCAGCAGCGCCACCGTCGTCGCCACGCGGGCACATCCCGACCCCGCAGGAGGCCGTTGTCGCGGCGACGGCTGCCTTGGCGGTCCGACGAGTGGACAGCGAACTGCCGGTGGAGGTTCTCCGGGTGGAGTTGCGGGTCGTGCTGCGTCAGGGGGAGCGGGCCTACGTCTATCTGGTCGGGCCGGACGGCAAGGCCCGGCTCGAACCCTCTGACGAGAAGGACGGTGGGCGGCGGATGGTTCCCCCGCCACGGGGAGGCACCTGACCGCCTGTCGTTCTGCCGTGGACAGGAGCACCCGATGGCGGTCTAATGGCCTGCACCACAGCGACGACCCTTCAGGAGGGTGCCTCGATGCAGACCACCACGACCTCGGAGCCGCACACCTTCGCCGAGCCGACGGAGCCGGTGAGCACCAGGTACATGGTGGTCCAGGTCCTGGCCCAGCTGCTCTTCTTCGTCGCCCTGCTCGGCCCGGCCGTCGTCGGCATCGGGGTCAAGGTGCAGACGATCGTCCCCGACGCCGAGAAGACGACGGCCATCGCGACCGTGGCCGGCTGGGGGGCAGCCGCCGCCTTGGTCGCCAACGTCCTGTTCGGCCGGTTCTCCGACCGCACCACCTCCCGCTGGGGACGGCGCCGGCCATGGATCGTCGCCGGCACCATCGTCATGACGTTCGCGTTCGTCATCATGGCCCTGGGTCAGTCCATCCTCGTCGTGACGATCGGCTGGTTCATCGCTCAGCTCGGGGCCAATGCGGCCTTCTCGCCGTTCATCGCCACCGTTGCCGACCAGGTCCCGCTCGTCTAGCGGGCCAAGGTCAGTGCTCTGCTCGGGATCGCCCAGAACGTCGGCATCCTCGGCGGGGTCTACATCGCCCAGATCTTCGTGCACGACATGCTCATCATGTTCGTCGCTCCGGCGATCCTGGCCATCCTCGCGATGGGGCTGTTCGCCGTCGTCCTGCCCGACCAGCACCTCCCGGTCAAGCCGCCACCGATGACCCTCGCCCAGTGGGTGACCACTTTCTGGGTCAGCCCGCGCGAGCACCCCGACTTCGGCCTGGCCTGGCTCTCCCGCTTCCTGATCATCCTGGCCACGTTCATGTTCACGACGTACCGGTTGTTCTTCGTCCAGGACCGGATCCACCTGCCGACCGACGAGGCCGTCGCCGCGATCTCGACCGGGGTGCTCATCTACACCATCGCGCTCGTCGCCTCCGGCTACGTCGCCGGCTACATCTCCGACCGCACCGGCCGTCGCAAGGTCCTCGTCGCCTCCTCCGCGGTCATCTTCGGGCTGGGCACCGCCGTGCTCGCTCACGTGAGCACCCTCAGCGGTTTCTACGTCGCCGAGGCGATCATGGGCTTCGCGTACGGGATCTACATGGGGGTCGACCTCGCCCTCGTCGTCGACGTGCTGCCCAATCCCGACGACTCGGGCAAGGACCTCGGGGTCTTCAACATCGCCAACGCCCTCCCGCAGACCCTCGCCCCGATCGTCGGCGCCTTCTTCCTCTCGATCAACAGCATCCCCAAGCAGAACTACACCATGCTGCTCTGGGCGGCCGGGATCGCCGCGATCATCGGCGGCATCGTCGTCCTGCCCATCAAGAAGGCCAAGTGAGAAGGAGCCACCCATGACCGACGAGACCCCGGTCGGGACCGAAGCACACGCCCCAGCGGCGCACGGTCACGGACTCGACGTCGAAGCAGCCCTGGCCCTACTCACCCTCGAGGAGAAGGCCGCGCTGACCTCCGGCTCCTCCTTCTGGTACACGGTGCCCATCGAGAGACTGGGCATCCCGGCAATCATGGTCTCCGACGGCCCGCACGGGCTGCGTGCCCAACCCGGCGCGGGCGACCACGTCGGGTTGGGCGGGAGCCTGCCGGCGACCTGTTTCCCGACCGCCTCGGCCATCGCCTCGACGTGGAACCCGGCCCTGCTGCACACCATCGGACAGGCCCTGGCCGCCGAGGCCCGGGCCTGTCACCTCTCGGTCATCCTCGGCCCGGGCATCAACATGAAGCGTTCGCCGCTGTGCGGGCGCAACTTCGAGTACTTCTCCGAGGACCCCTTCCTCGCCGGCGAGCTCGCCGTGGGGATCGTCGACGGCATCCAGTCCCGGGGGGTCGGCACCTCGGTCAAGCACTACGCAGCCAACAATCAGGAGGACGACCGGCTGCGAGTCGATGCCCAGGTCGACGAGCGCACCCTCCGGGAGATCTACCTGCCGGCCTTCGAACGCGTGGTCAAGAAGTCTCAGCCGTGGACGATCATGTGCTCCTACAACAAGGTCAACGGCATCTCCGCCTCAGAGAACGGCTGGCTGCTCAGCCAGGTGCTCCGCGCCGAGTGGGGCTTCGCCGGGCTCGTCGTCTCGGACTGGGGGGCGGTGTACCACCGGGTACCGGCCCTCAACGCCGGCCTTGACCTCGAGATGCCCCCGGCGCTGCCCTACTCGCCGGCAGCTGTCGTCGACGGGGTGCTCACCGGAGCTGTCGCGCCCTGGGTGCTCGACGCCAGGGTGCGCGCCGTCCTCGACCTCGTCTCCAAGGGGATGGGGGTGCTCGGCCTCGACGAGAGCTTCGACGAGGCCACCCAGGCTGCGCATCACGCGTTGGCCCGCTCGGCAGCCGCCCAGTCCGTCGTCCTGCTCAAGAACGAGGACGACATCCTTCCCCTGGACCCCGGGACCCGGGTCGCCGTCGTCGGCGAGTTTGCCCGAACCCCGCGCTTCCAGGGGGCCGGCTCCTCACAGGTCAACCCCACGAGGGTCGACGTCGCCCTCGAGGAGCTGCGGGCGGTCTACGGTGAGGTGTCCTTCGCGCCCGGCTACGGCATCGGCACGACCGAGGGTGACGAGGAACTCCGGTCGGAGGCGGCCGGCCTGGCCGGGCAGGCCGAGGTCGTCGTCGTCTTCCTCGGCCTGCCCGGCGCTGACGAGTCCGAGGGGTTCGACCGGACCCACATGAACCTGCCGGCCAACCAGCTGGCGCTTCTGGATGCGGTCCACGCGACGAACCCGCAGGTGGTCACGGTCCTCGTCAACGGCTCCACCGTGCTCCTCGGTGAGGTCGAGCCCCGCAGCCGGGCGCTGGTCGAGGCCTGGCTCGGCGGGCAGGGCGCCGGCGGCGGAATCGCGGACGTCCTCTCCGGCGTCGTCAACCCCTCCGGGCGGCTCGCCGAGACCGTTCCGCTGCGGATGGAGGACTGCTCTGCGCACCTGAACTTCCCCGGGGACTCCCATGTCGTGCGCTACGGGGAGGGCCTGTTCATCGGCTACCGGGGCTATGACGCCTCGCGGCTCGAGGTCGCGTATCCGTTCGGGTTCGGGCTGTCCTACACCAGCTTCGAGCTCTCCGACCTGGGCATCGAGGTGTCCGGCACGGTCCAGGGCGGCGACTTGGCGGCATCCGTATCGGTGACCGTGACGAACACGGGCGCTCTCGCGGGCGGGCACGTCGTCCAGGTCTATGTCCGGGACGTCGACTCCTCCGTGGCCCGTCCGGTGCGCGAACTCAAGGGCTTCGCCCGGATCGAGCTCGACGCGGGCGCCTCGCAGAGGGTGAGTGTCGACCTCGACCAGCGAGCGTTCTCGTTCTGGTCGCAGGTGCACCACGCGTGGGTCGTCGAGTCGGGGGAGTTCGCGATCGAGGTGGGCGCGCACTCACGGGACCTGGCCCTGACCCAGGTGATCACCGTCGAGGGTCCCTCCATTGCGGCGCCGATCACCGCCGGTTCCTCGCTGCACGAGTGGGCCGCAGACCCGGTGGCGCGGGCCCTGATCGCGGAAGCGGTCGCCGCCGGGTCTCCGGACCCGTTGGCCGACCCCGAACTCGCCGTCGTCATCGGAACCATGCCAATGTCGACTCTGGCGGTCTTCCCGGGGATGAGCATCGATCCGGTGACGCTGGCCGGCCTCGTCGAGCAGTGGCAGGTCCGCACCGGCAGCTGATCGCACCGGTGGGCAATCAACCAGGTGGTGGTCGTCAGCCAGTCACCTCGACAACAGTGACGGCCAGCTGACCGGTCGCGTTCTTGTGGGACAACAACCCGAGGTTGGTGGCGCCTGCCTCGACCCCCGACCAGGAGTAGGTCACCGTTCCGGACTGCCCCAGCTTGGCCGAGGCCGGAGCACCGGTGACGACCAGGCTCCCGGCCTTGGCTTGGGCGGGAACAGCCCAGGAGTGGAAGGTGTAGTCCACCGGTGTTAGTCCGACCCCCCACCCATGGATGTAGACGGTGTAGGTCCCCGGAGCCGGATCGACCAGTTCGACCCTCTCGTCAGTGCCGGCGCCCAAGGAGGCTGCGACTCGCTGACCGTCCGGTCCGTAGACATAGACGTCGAGGTCGACGCTCTGACCGGGCCGTGAGAGATCGCTGTCTTTCAGGGTCATCCGCCACAGCCTGACCCCGGTGAGGTCGACCTGGTGTGCGGTGACGCCGTTGCCGATCTCACTTGGGTCGAAGATGTCAGGGGTGGGGTCCTGCCCCACCGAGCCCGTGGTGGCTACCGGCGCAGCGAGGCCGTAGGCGTTGACGGAGTATGGACCGGTGTAGCCGAAGCTCACCGGTACAGAACCGGTGCCCGAGGTCCCGGTGCCGGTGACCTGCGACGAGGTGGTGAGCAAACTGCCTCGGACAGCGATCGGGCTGCGAGCGGCGTAGGCCATACCTCGCCACGTGAGCGCCCCGAAGCGCCACTCGCCGACGGGCGCACTGTTGTTGCGGATCGTCATGGAGAAGGTCGCCGACTCCCCGGGGGCCATCTCGAGCCGGGACGGGGTCACGGTGACGGTGTAGCCCGCCGGCTGGGCGACCTGCGCGGTGACGATGAGCCGGTTCTTGCCGCTGACGTTGGTGATGCTCCGCTGGATGACCCGCACTCCCGGCACCGAGCCCACGCCGATCGACGGGACGTTGAGTTGGGCGGCCTCGTCCGAGTAGCCGGCGGCTTTGAGTGCAGCGCAGTCCTCGGGGTAGAAGACCTGAACCGGAATGTTGCCGCAGGCGAAGGAGGCGTAGTCAAGCAGGCCGGCGTCATAGGCGATACCCGGATCGAACATGGTGTTCTTCTGGGTCGGGCGGCCTGGGTCGACGTGGCCCGCGCCAAAGTCGAACGGGTCGGCATTGGTCCTGCCATCCTCCTTGGTCACATCCTGGCGGGCCGTCGTCATCAGCGCGGACTTGGCGATCGCCGGTGACCAATCCGGGTGTGCCTGCTTGAGCAGCGCGAACAAGCCGGCGACCTGCGGGCTCGACATTGAGGTTCCCGAGATGGCCTGGAACAGCTGGCCTGGTCGGCCCTCCCCGGGGGTCGGGGTGTTGCCGGCAAGGATGTTCACCCCCGGCGCGGTGACGTCCGGGCGGATGATGTCGGCGACGCCGGGGGCAGCGACCGGTCCGCGTGAGGAGAACGCTGCCATGACGCTGCCCTGGGTCCGTGCCTTCTCGCCCTGGGTCAGGGCAGCGGTGGCTCCGGCACCGGCCTGGCTGATGTACTGCCGTACTTTGAGCCCGTCGCCACGGGTGACATGAACGGTGGGGAGCCAGTGGTTGTCCGTGACGAGTTCTTGGTTGTCGACCGTGTTCATCAGGATCATGCCGGCGCCGCCGGCATCCTTGACCGCTTTGCTCTTCTCCGTCCTGGCGTTCTGTCCCCGCTCGCACAGGACCACCTCACCGTGCAGCGCCGGGACAAAGGGGGTCCCGTCCAGGCACAAGGGGTTTCCGCGGTCTTTGGCGTCGATGAGGGTGGCGGCGGGCAGTGCCTCGGTCAGCGAGGCCCCGGTGATGGTCTGGGTCGATCCCGGCTTGGGCTTGCGCTGGCCCTGCGCCGCGGTCGTGGGCGCGGGCGTGGCACCAAGGATGGCCGAACCCGTGAAGGTGCGGGTGTGGGTGCTTGCTCCGACAGCAGTCACCCACGGCAGGAAAGCGGGCGAGCCCACGGTGCCCGGGCCCGGACCGGCGTTGCCGTTGGAGTTCGCGACATACACTCCGGCACCGGTAGCGAACAAGAACGCCAGCCCGTCCAGCCCCAGAGACGGGGTGCCGGACCCGACGGAGTAGTTGATGACGTCGACGCCGTCGGCGACAGCCTGGTCGATCGCGGCGGCCAAGTCGGAGTCGTAGCCGCCTAGTTCACCAAGGGCGGAGTAGGCGATGATCCCGGCCTCTGGGGCGATGCCGCTGACTGTGCCGCGGTCGACGCCGAAGATCGACGCCTTGACGTTGCGGTCCCCGGCGGCGGTGGAGGCGGTATGGGTGCCGTGACCGTCGTAGTCCCGCGCCGAGTTGTAGACCTCGGGGCCGACCTGGGACTTGTAGGTGATGCGCATGTCCCGGGCGCCGATGAGCTTGTTCTGGCAGGTGAAGGGCTTGTCCTGCGGGTTGTGTCCGGTGTCCCCGAATTCACAGGGCACCTCGGCGGCGGCCCCGGTCGGCTTCGGCAGCCCGCCCGGGTCGGCGAAAGAGGGGTGCTCCGGCCAGATCCCAGTGTCGATGACCCCGACGATGACGCCCTTGCCGGTGAAACCCCGCTGCCACGCGCCAGCGGCAGAACTCACCCCGAGGAACTCGGGGGAGACGTCCGTGCTCACGTGCCGCACCTCGTCAGGTTGGACCGCCGCGACCCCCTTGACGTTGCGCATCTTGGCGGCCTCGCCGGCGGTCAAGCTGACCGCGAACCCGTTGGCAGCGATAGCGATCTGGTTGCGCGGTGTCTGGGTGATCCCCGCGGCACGCAGGGCGTCCTGCTGTTTCTTCCTCAGGTGGGTGACATAGGCCTTGACCTTGCCCGAGCGGGCGTCGATCTTCTCGCCCTTGGCCGGTTTGGTGGCTGCCAGGCCGTCGGCCCCGCCCTCGAAGGCGAGGGCGGGGGACTGCGTCATGATCACGACGTATGGCGTGCGGTCCGATGCCGACGGCGCGGCAGCGGCCGGCAGCGTGGTCCCGACGAGACCAAGTGCGGTGGCGACCGCGGTAGTCAGTGCGAGCGTGCGGATAGACATAACTGGGGGCCTCCACTGGGTCCTTCGGCGGGCCCGGAGTCTTGGCCGCCAGTCGTTCCGTCTGACCCGCCGATCCCGATACAGGCTGGCGCATCGTGACGTGCCTGACACCGTCCCACGGTGAGCTCACCTTGTGAAGTCCCAATGAGTAACAAGTTCCTCACGCAACTGCAA
>JBDIAO010000125.1:0-7358 GCA_039812375.1 Phycicoccus sp.
GTCGCCAGTGTTCCGGGATCGTCCCGAAATCGTGGCGGGCGCCTGATGGTGAGCGATGCATCACCATGCAGCGTCATGCAGCACCAGCAGCATCATGCGGCACGGTTCTCCGATTGAGGCAGCGGCCTGCGAGGGCTCGCTGCACCCCACCGGCGCTAGTCTCGTGATCGACAATGCGTGCGCACCCTGACGAACCCTCCTCCTCGACGACGCCAGAGCACGCTACGTCCGAGCACGCTACGTCCCAGCACGCTACGTCCGAGCACCCCACACAGCGGAGGACGCCATGACCGAGGAGTCGAAGCCGATCTGGGTGCCCGACCCGCAGGTCGCGAACCGCAGCCAGCTGGCTGCCTTCACTCGCCTAGTCGAGCGGGACTACGGCATCGAACTCCCCAGCTACCAGGACGTGTGGCGCTGGACGGTCGAGCACCTGGAGCAGTTCTGGGATCTCGTCTGGCGATACGGGCACGTCGTCGGTGAGCGCGGCGACGGCCCGGCTCTGGCGGATGCCGTCATGCCCGGGGCGACCTGGTTCCCCGGGGCCCGCCTCAACTACGTCGACCAGGTCTTCACTGGCCGCAGACTCGACGCGATTGCCGTCGTCGAGGCCAGCGAGGATGACCCGACGAAGGAGGTGACCTGGGCGCAGCTGGAGCGCGCCACCGCCGACCTCGCCGCCACCTTGCGTGACCTCGGCGTCCGCCCCGGTGACCGGGTCGCCGGCTACCTCCCCCACGCCAGCGCGACGATCGTCGCCTTCCTCGCTACCGCGAGCATCGGCGCCGTGTGGTCGGTGTGCGCCCCCGACTACGCAGCGCACGCGGCAGCGAACCGGATGGGTCAGCTCGAACCGGTCGTCCTCATCTGCGCCGACGGATACCGGTTCGGCGGTACCCGTTACGACCGGCGACCCGAGGCGGTCGAGCTCGCGGGCCTGCTCAGCTCAGTGCGGCACGTCGTCCACGTCCCCCACCTTGGGCTGCCAACCCCGGACTACGGGGTCCCGACCACCGGATGGGCGGATGCCGCAACCGGCCGCGACGAGGTGCTCTCCTCCCTCGCGGTGCCCTTCGACCATCCGCTGTGGGTGCTCTTCTCCTCCGGTACGACGGGCATCCCCAAGGGCCTGGTCCACGGACACGGCGGGGTCGTCCTGGAGTACCAGAAGATCCTCCGGCTGCACCTCGACCTCGACGAGGGCGACCGGATGTTCTGGTACACGACGCCGAACTGGATGATGTGGAACTTCGTCGTCTCCTGCCTGAGCGTCGGGGCTTGCGTGCTCGCCTACGATGGCAGCCCGGCCTACCCGGACGTCTCCCGGTCCTGGCGGCTGTGCGCAGACAACGAGGTGACCGTCTTCGGGACCAGCCCCGGCTACCTGCAAGCCTGTGAACGAGCCCACGACGTCACCGCCGGCCTCGACCTGAGCCGGTTGCGGCTCATCTGCGCCACCGGGGCACCGGTGGCCACCTCATCCTTCACCTGGGTTGCCGAGCACTTCCCGCAGGTCCCTCTGACCTCCGTCTCCGGGGGCACCGACATCGTCACCGGGCTCGCCGGCGGGGCCCCGACCGTGCCCGTGTGGCCCGGCGAACTCTCCTGTCCCGCACTGGGGGTCGCCCTCGACTCTTACGACGAAGACGGCCATCCGGTGCGGGGCCGCGTCGGTGAGCTCGTCATCACCGCGCCGATGCCGACCATGCCGCTGCACCTGTGGAACGACCCCGACGGCATTCGCTACCACGACAGCTACTACGACCGCTGGCCGGGGGTATGGCGTCACGGCGACTGGGTGACCCTGACCGACCACGGCAGCGTCGTCATCCACGGCCGCTCCGACGCCACCCTCAACCGCAAGGGGGTACGGCTGGGCAGCTCGGACATCTACGAGATCGTCGAGTCGGTGCCCGGGGTCAAGGAGGCCCTCGTCATCGGCCTCGACCTGCCCGACGCCGGCTACTGGATGCCGCTCTTCGTCGTCCTCGAGCAGGGCCGGGAGCTCGACGCGGACCTCGTCGCGACGATCACGGCGCGCCTGCGGCACGACGCTTCGCCGCGGCACGTGCCGGACGACGTCATCGCGGTGCCGGCGATCCCGCACACCCGCACCGGCAAGAAACTCGAGGTGCCAGTCAAGCGGATCCTCGGCGGAGCCAGGCGGGAGGATGTGCTCAGCCTCGGCGCCGTCGACGACCCGAGCGCGCTCGACCCCTTCGTCGAACTCGGCCGGGCCCGCAAGGGGTGACCCGTCGGCGCCCGCAAGGGGTGACCCGTCGGCGCCCGCAAGGGGTGACCCGTCGGCGCCCGCAAGGGGTGATCCGCGGTCAGCGGCCTCGCGTCGGCTTCTCGTCGGAGACGACGATGGTCCCGCCCTCCCGGGTCAGGGTGAACAGGCCGATCGCCTCGATCAAGTCGCTCAGCTTGGCGTAGCCGTAGCGCCGGGAGTCGAAGTCCGGCGCCTGCTTCTGGATGCTGCCGCCGACGATGCTCAGCCGGACCCGCCCGTCCTCCCCGGATGCCGCATCGATCGCCGCGCGCACCAGGGCGACGAGCTGGGCGTCCTTGCGCAGCTGGGCCCCGGTCAGCTTCTGGCGCTCCGGGGCACTGGACTCCGAGCCCTTGCCCTTGAAGATCTCGGTGTAGATGAACTGGTCGCACGCGATGACGAACGGGCGCGGGGTCTTCTCCTCGCCGAAGCCGACGACCCGTTTGCCGGACTCGCGGATCCGGGAGGCGAGGCGGGTGAAGTCGCTGTCGCTGGAGACGATGCAGAACCCGTCGAAGGTGTCGGTGTAGAGCAGGTCCATGGCGTCGATGATCATCGCGCTGTCGGTGGCGTTCTTGCCCGAGGTGTAAGCGAACTGCTGGATCGGCTGGATCGAATGCGCGAGCAGCGCCTCCTTCCACTTACCCAGGTTGGGTCGAGTCCAGTCGCCGTAGATCCGCTTGACGGAGGCCACCCCGAACCTGCTCACCTCGGTCAGCAGGCCCTCGATGATCGCCGGGTCGGCATTGTCGGCGTCGATGAGGACGGCCAAATGGGCGTTGGTGGCATCGGCGGCCAGCGGGTCGGTCATGGACCCCACTTTGCCCGATGGCCTCAGGTGAGTGCCTCGCGCAGCAGGGCACCCATGGCGGTGATCCCGGCGAGGAGACGTTCGTCGGGCACTCCGGAGAAACTCATCCGGGCGTGGTTGGCCTCGGGCCGGTCGGCGAAGAACGAGGCGCCCGGCACGACAATCACCCCGGCCTGCGGGATGAGCACGTCGCGCTGGAAGGCCGCGAGGTCGAGATGGGCCGGGAAGCTCGCCCAGGTGAAGAGCCCGCCCTGCGCCTGGGTCCAGGTGATCCCGGTCGGGAAGTGCTCGGCCATCGCGGCGAGCATGAGGTCCCGCTTGTGCCGGTAGACCGGCAACATGTCGGCGATGTGCGCCTCGACGTCGAACCCGGTGAGGTATGCCGCGGCCGCCCGCATGTTGAGCGTGCCGTTCTGGGTGTCGGCGGCGAGCTTGAGCAGGGCGAGCTTCTCGCGGATCTGCGGGGACGCGAGCAGCCACCCGAGCCGCAGGCCGGGGGCGAGGATCTTCGAGAAGCTGCCCAGGTGGATGACCCGCCCCTCGGTGTCCAGGCTCTTGATGCTCGGCTGGCGCTCACCCTCGTAGCGCAGTTCCCGGTAGGGGGTGTCCTCGAGGATGACGACGTCGTGCTCGCGCGCCAGGTCGACGAGACGGCGGCGGCGTTCCAGGCTCATCGTGCGCCCGGTCGGGTTCTGGAAGTCCGGGACGGTGTAGACGAGCTTGACCCGTTCGGTCGTGGCCAGCACCTCCTCGAGGGCGGCCATGTCCATCCCCTCATCGTCCATCGGCACGCTGCGGTACTCCGGCTCACACGGGTTGAACGCGATGAGCGCGCCCAGGAAGGTGGGCCGTTCGGTGACGATGACGTCCCCAGGATCGACGAACAGCTTCGGCACGAGGTCGAGGCCCTGCTGACCGCCCTGGGTGATGAGCACGTCGTCCGCGGTGCACGGCATTCCGTCGGCGGTCAGCCGGGCCGCGACCTGGGCGCGCAGCTCGGGCAGGCCCTCGGATGCGGCGTACTGCAATGTCGTGGCGTTCTCCGGGGCGAGCAGCCCGTCGTAGATCTTGTGCAGCTCGTCGATGGGGAACAGGGTCGGGTCGGGGTAGCCGCCGGCGAAGGAGGTGATGCCGCTCTGGCCGGCCAGAGCCAGGAACTCGCGGATCGCTGAGGGCTGGACGCGCTGGGCGCGGCGGGCGAATCTCGTCATCTCCGTTTCCCCTGTGGCTCAGCTGAAGGAGAGCGCGCTCGGGTGCCCGGCACGCAACGCGGCCAGGTGCTCGTCGTAGGACATGACGTCGAACAGGGAGGTGCCCTCGAGCAGGCGGGGTTGGAGGGTCTTCTCCCGGGCCTCGATCGCCTCGGCCGCATCGAGAGCGGCGCGGAACTCGGCCGGCGTCCCGGTGACGAGGCCGTCGTCGTCACCGACGAGCAGGTCTCCCGGTGCCACCCGGATACCGCCCAATTCGAGCACGACCCCGGTCTCCGGGAGGGCGACCGCCGGATAGGCGTTGGGTGCGATCCCGGTCGACCAGACCGGCATCGACAGGCGGGTCAGGGCGGCAGTGTCCCGGATGCAGCCGTGGACGACAAGGGCGGCCAGCCCGCGGCGCTGGGCCTCGGTGCCGAACAGCTCACCGGCGACGGCCCGGTCGTCACCGCCGACGTCGACGACGAGGACGTCACCGGGGCCGGAGATGCGCAAACCCTCGATGACAGACATGAGGTCCCGGTTCGCCCTGGCCGTGACGACCCGGCCCACGGCGCGGGCGCCGGGGGTGAGCGGGCGCAGGGTGAGCGGGAGGATCCGCAGGCTGGGGGCGGCATCCACGAGGCTCGTCGTCGACAGGCGCGCCAGGCGGGAGTTCACAGTGGCGAAGATGGACTGCTCGGGGGTCATGGACCGATCCTCACACCACGCGAGGCACGCCCGGGCAGCGGGTGGGTCCCGGCCGAGGGCACAGATCGCCGCTTCAGGAGCTCACGCGTCCTTGGCCGGGGGCTGTCCAGTGTGTTTTGGTTACGATGAATCCAGTTGTCTCGGCGCAATATCCGTTCGGAGGAGCAGGTCATGGGTGTTCCGATCGCCGACGAGGTCAAGGCTTCCCTGCAGGAGTACGGTGCGCAGGATGCTTGTGCCGCCGAGTTGCTGTGTGACCGGCATCCTGGCGAGTCGGTGGCTTTCCGGGTCGTCGAAGCTGACTTGAGTGTCACGTTGCTGACCTTCGGTGAGTTGCGGACCCGCTCCGAGCGCTTCGCGGCTGCGCTCTCCGGGCTCGGCGTCCAAGCTGGGGACGCGGTCGGGGTGCTCATGGGGAAGTCTGCCGAGTTGCCGGTGGTGCTCCTCGGCATCTGGCGGCTCGGGGCAGTGCACGTGCCGTTGTTTACGGCGTTCGCGGCTCCCGCCATTGCGACCCGTCTCGAGGGCAGCGGCGCGCGCACGGTCGTCGCGGACACCGACCAGGTCGACAAGCTTGACGGTGCCATGACCGATGGTGTGCAGGTGATCCAGGTCGGCGGCTCAGGTCTCGTCCGAGAGAACTGCCACCACTACCAGGACCTCGTCGATGGCGCAGCCCGGCTGCCTGCGATCCGAGCCGCTCGAGGTGGTCCGAACGCACCCCTCCTCGTGCTCTTCACGAGCGGCACGACGGGGGCGCCCAAGGGAGTCCCGGTGCCCATCCGGGCACTGGCCGGGCTGACCCGCTACGTCATCGACGCCCTCGACGTCACGCAGGAGGACGTTTTCTGGAATGCCGCCGACCCTGGATGGGCCTACGGGCTCTACTACGCGGTTCTCGCGCCGATGGCGCTAGGACGAGAGAGCATCCTGCTGCATTCCGGGTTCAGTCCGGAGTTGACGTGGAGGGTCCTCAGTCGGCTCGAAGTGACCAACTTCGCCGGGGCGCCCACGATCTATCGTGCATTGCGGGCCAACCCTGCCCCGGCCGACGCTCCGGCGCGACTGCGCCGGGCTTCCTCGGCGGGCGAGCCGTTGACCCCGGAGGTCGTCTCCTGGTCGGCCGATGCCCTCGGGGTGACCGTGCGTGATCAGTACGGCCAGACCGAGCACGGCATGGTCGCGGCCAACGCGTGGCGAGACGACCTGCGCGAGGAGGTGCCCATCGGCTCGATGGGGCGTGCCCTGCCGGGGTGGACGTGTGCGGTCCTGTTGGAAGGCAGCGACGAGGTAGCACCGGCCGGTGAGGTCGGGCGGCTGGCGATTGACACCACAGCCAGCCCCCTCATGTGGTTCACCGGGTACCTCGATGCGCCGGAGACAACTGCGGAACGGTTCACCGCCGATGGGCGATGGTGCCTGACCGGAGACACCGCAGCACAGGACGAGCATGGCCTGCTCTATTTCTCGGCCCGAGACGACGACGTCATCATCATGGCGGGGTATCGAATCAGCCCCTTCGACGTCGAGAGCGTCCTGGTCACCCATGACGCGGTTGCCGAGGCCGCCGCGGTGGCTGCGCCGGACGAGTTGCGTGGGGAGGTTCTTGAGGCGTATGTGGTGTTGCGACCGGGATGGGTGGGCTCGCCGGAGTTGGTGATCGAGCTCCAGCAGTTGGTCAAGAACCAGTTCGCGGCGCACGCATTCCCCCGCACGATCCACATCGTCGCCGAGTTGCCCAAGACCCCGTCGGGGAAGATCCAGCGATTCCTGCTGCGCCAGGAAGCTCGGGCCCGGGAGGCAGCCAGACCGCAGGGCTGACAGGCTGCCCGCCGACCCGACCCGACCCGACACAGCGGCACCCGGCATACGCACCCGCAGCATCCGCGTCAGGATCGGGCGTCGAGGGTGAGTTGGGGAGCGATCGCGAGCAGCGCGGCATTCGAGGTGAGCAGGCGCATGCCTTCGACCTGCGCCTGGGCCAGCAACATCCGGTCGAAGGAGTCGTGCCGGGCGAGCCCCGGGCTGCTCAGCATCGCTTCGGCGTGGAGGCCGGTGAGCGGTAGCTCGGTCAGCCCGGCGGCCTGAGCCGCTTGCGTGACGGACCCGGGGATCCGGAGCTTGCCGAGCATCGTCTTGATGGTGGTCTCGACGACGCTCACGGCTGAGTAGCGCACGGGGCCAGCCGCGACGAGACCTCGTGCGGCACGCCCGAGCCGCGGGTCGTCCTCAAGCAACCAGAGGAGCGCGTTCGTGTCGAGCAGGATCACTGCGCGGCATCCGCTCCATAGAAGAGGTGCTGGACGTCGTGGTCGAGACCATCGAAGAGCTCCGGATCGTGCTTCTCACCGGCCCAGCCCTCGACGCCGAGGAC
>JBDIAO010000126.1:0-7119 GCA_039812375.1 Phycicoccus sp.
CAGCGGATGGCCGAGCACGAGCAGGGCGACTATGAGGGCTTGCAGAGACTGGCGGACAAGCTTCGCGCCGTCGAAGGGGAGACCGCCGAACTCGAAGAACGCTGGCTGGAACTTTCCGACCGGATCGAGGCTTAAGCGACCCTTGCGGTGTGTGGCTCGCGTTGTGCCGGTTGGATACGTCGCGCACAGTTGTAAGACTCAGACTTGAGGGGTCGGGGCGTCAATCGAGGAGGTGCCCGGGCCGCCATCGTCGGCTCTCACGGGTCAGGGTCGTGTAGCACCACAGGCAGGCCAGGCCGGAGGCGACGACCGACACCCCGAACGCCGCCGCGGCGAATCGAACGGAAGGGACGAAGTAGACAAGGCCGGGCGTGCTTAGCCCGGAGGGCAGGACGAGGTAGGCCGCGGATCCGAGCAGCCCAGCCAGTGTCAGGGGCACGCCAACGCGCAAGGCGGCGAGCGAAAGCATCCAGTTCCGCGCATCGGACAACGCGGCCAACGGCGCGACTTGGCGGGCGCCGGCAACGGCGTCGCCGGCGAGGGCGGCCCCCGCTGACAAGGCGATGGCAAGTACGCCGAGAAGGCCCCAAACGATCGTCCAGATGGCGCGAATCCGTAGAAGGACCCCTTGGGCGAGCCATCCCTGACCTGGGCGCTCAAGTTGCAGGCCACCCACGCTTCGAAAGGCGGTCTGCTGGAAGTCGTCGACGGGAAGGGAAGCCCCGTCGCGGGACACGAGATACAGATCGGCGGAGAACTGGCTCAGGCTGGCCGAGCCGGCGGGGGGCGTCGAACGCACCGCGACATCACCCGTCTCGCCGGCATCGGCCAAGACACCGGCGAGCTGGGGGGACAGTCCTGCGAGTTGGCTGTCAGCCACAATCCTGGTGTCGCAGCCAATGCCTAGGCCGAGGAGGTCGCTACACGTGGCGGCCAGGGCCAGGTGGACGGAGCCGTCTGGGCTTGGTTCCAACCACGTCCACACGGCGTACGGTCTCCCGGGTAGATCGCGCACGAAGGTGTCGAGGTCCTGGCCATAGCGTGAATGTCTGGCGTGCAGCACTGACGTTCCTAGGCGCTCCTTGACCTGCAGCGCCTGGTCGTATTGCTCATTGAGAGCGCTGGCCCACAGTTGGACCTGGCCGAGAAGGAGCACTGCCGCGCAGACCGCGAGGGCCAGCCGGGAGGTTCGTGTGGGCGACCACGCCAATCGCCGGCCGCCAAGGAGGGCACCTGCTTGGCCGCGTTTCCATGCCCATCGGGCAACGAGTTGGCCACCTTCTTGAAGGGCAATCCCTACGATGGCGGGCAGGGTGATGACCACGACGAGCACCCCTACGGCATACGACATGGTCCGAAGGTAGGGAGCGTGTGTATTCGCTGGAACCAGGATCGCGACGCCTGCGGCTACGAAGCAGACCACGCTTCGAATCACCTGGTTTCTACCTGGGCCGTGGCGGGTCTTCCTGGTGGAGGCCCGCCGATGCCCCCGGAGTTGCCGGATCCGAAATGCAAGGAGCGTTGCCAGCCCAAGGGCAAGGCTGAGGAGGCCGGAAAGCGCTAGCGACGGCCACGCGGACCCTAGGTGGCCGCTTGGCAGGATGAAGTCCGTCTGTGGCCAGGCAAACCCCACTGCGCAGGCAGTCGCCGCGACCGCCAGACCTGACACGATCCCAACGCCGACCGGCCTGTAGGCCTCCGCGACGTCCACGATCGCCTGTTGTGTGGCCCGGGCACCGAGCACGCTGAGCTGCATGCGGCGCCGGGTCCGGCGTTCTCCATCTAGGTTGGCGGCGAGGGCGACGGCGACCAGCGAGGGCACGATCCCCGCAAGGGTGAAAAGAGCTATCACGTCGCGGGTGGGTGCGGCGTTCAGGGTGCTCAGCCCCCACCAGCCGTCTGTCGTGTTTGCGCCCCAACCGGTGGCCGCCACCGCGGCAGGCGACATGAGCGACTCGCTGGCGGGCCGCACGTAGACCCTGCGTTCGGTGGGCGACTCAAGCCCTCGCGGAGCAATGACGTCGCTGACCCTGCCAAACATCGCCGGCCGTCCTGCATCCCTGAGGTCCGCAACAACCGCCGGAGAGGCAACTGCTTCGCCCGCCCCCGGCCACCGGTCGACCCCAGGCGGTGGTGGTGCGTCCTGGCTGGTGGGCCAGACGGAGACAACCAAGATCCCCCGGTCGTGCAGTTGGGCGAAGCCGTCGTAGGAAACGAGGAAGTCTGCGGGGGCACCTGGAGCCGCCAAGGTAGGACGCAGGGTAGGCGCAATCTCGCGGCGTTCCTGGGCGAGTCCGAGGACGACGAACAGGCCCGAGATCGACAGGCACAACGCTGCGCTTGCTTGGGCCAGAGCGATAAAGCGGAGTAGCCCCGAAGGCGACCGGACTCTTAAACGACGGACCGATCGACCTCGCCAAGGCAAGCGCTGCCCTCATGCGGGGGTCGGCGCGCCGTCGGAACCGAGCTGGACGATTCTGGTTGCCCGGTCCGCGAGCGTCGGGTCGTGGGTCACCAGAACCACGGCGCAACCGAACGTGAGTGGAACGCTCAGTAGCAGGTCAGCGACCTGCGCGCCGTTGGATGGATCGAGGGAGCCCGTCGGCTCATCGGCCAGCAGCAACGCAGGATTGTTGACAAGGGCGCGGGCCACGGCGATCCGCTGGCGCTCCCCACCGGAGTACTCCGTGATCGACCGTCCTGTCGATGTGACGCCGAGGCGGTCCAGTAGCTCCGCGGCGCGTGCCCGGGCCGCCGACGGTGCGGCTCCGGCCAGCAAGGCCGGAAGGGTTACGTTCTCGGCGGGCGTCAACTCCTCCAAGAGTTCACCGGATTGGAACACCACTCCGATGGTCGAACGTCGAACGCCCGCCAACGCCCTTCCCGACAGGTGAGCCATGTCGTGACCCGAGACGACGATGCGCCCTGACTCGCACCGCTGCAGCCCCAGCACACAGTTCAGAAAGGTGCTCTTCCCCGAGCCGCTGGCGCCGACCAGGGCGATCGTCTCGCCCCGATCGGCACTCAGCGACAGCTGATTGAGGACAACCCGGTCCCCGAATCGAACCACGACATCGCTGGCATCAAGAACGGGAGAACTCACCCGGAGATCTCCGCTTGTGACGGCTGCGTTCGGTTCATGCGGCAATCGCGCGGAGTCAGTTTGAGCTAGCCCCAGTTGCTGCACGAGTCCGGCGCCAAGTCGTACTGCGTGCATGCCTGAACGGCGGTGATCGTCGACGACGTGCCTTTGTTGGCGCTCGTATTGCAACCGCTCTTATTGTTGAGCCGGTTCCCAGTGTTGTTCCAGTACCCGTAGACCCACTCGCCATCGCACTTGATGTCCGAGACGTTCATGGTCCTGCCAGAGTTGCTGTCGTACGCCTTAGCGCCACCGTCAGGCGACGTCATGGAATGCGCCGTGGCGGTCGCGCCGCCCAAGAAGACCAAGCCAACAACCAGCGTGCCAATCCTCAGGAATCGCATGACGAACCCTCCTTCCTTGCCCCTCTCCTCGGCCGGCTGACCCCGGTCGTGCCTGCGACGCTATTCCTACCCTCGTTGCCCGTCAACAGCCGATAGCGCCCCCGTCGCCACATGGCGGTGGAAGGAGCGCCCGTGTGTCGTGCGCGACCTGGATGGCCGAGCGAAGGGGGCAGGAACGGGGTCCGCGCGGGTGGTTAGTTTCCGCATGGCGCATCCCTGTGCATGCCGGCTGCGAAGGTCCCAACTGTTCACTCACTCAAAGCCATAAGAGCGACCGGCAATTGGTGCGTGTGTGGTTGATGTGACAGGCGTGTCGGTGGGGTAGGGCACGGGCCCTGGGGCAGACGATCGGAGTGTCTACGTCGTCTCGACTACCCAGGAGGGCCCGTGCCCGTGCTGCCAGCATCCCTGATCGAACCCATCTGGGTCGAGTTCGCCGCGCTGGTCGGCGAGAGCGATCGACCCGAATACGACCCGGGGCACCCGCTGGGATGCCACCGCCATCGGATCCCTAACCGGGTCGTGTTCGACTGCATCGTCACCGCCCTGGTCCACGGCAGTGGGTATGAGCGGGTCGCGGTGCCCGGCTGCTCGGACCGCACCATCCGACGCCGCCTGGACGAATGGGCCGCCAAAGGTGTCACCAAGCAGCTGCTGAAGACCGCGTTGGCCGCCTATGACCGGATGCTCGGCCTCGACGTGGACGACCTGTCCGTGGACGGGTCGATCACCAAATCCCCGTGCGGTGGACAGGTATCCGGGCGTTCGCCGGTCGACCGCGGCAAGCAAGGAACCAAACGATCAGTCGTCACCGACGCCGGCGGCCTACCCCTGCACCTGGTGGCTGCGGCCGCCAACACCCATGACTCCCCCCTGCTCGAACCCACCCTGGCCGGCGTCCCTGACGCGGTTGGCCCCCTGCCGGACGGCTCCTGCGTCCACCTGGACGCCGGCTACGACTCGGGCAAGACCCGCATCCTGCTGCGCATCCTGGGGTACGACCACCGCATCGCCACCAAGGGCAGGCCCTCACCCATCCAGGTCGGCAAACGCTGGGTCGTCGAACGCACCCACTCCTGGATGAACGGCTACGGCAAGCTACGCCGCAGCACCGACACAAACAGCGCCCGATCGTCGAGTTTTACCTCTTCCTCGCCGCCGCGATCACCGTCACCCGACGCCTGATCAACACCGCCCGCAGCCACTACAGCTGGCCCACACGACCCACCACCCGCCGGCTCAAGTAACCAATTGCCCGTCGCTCTTAACCGGGTTGATGCGGTTGAGTCGGAGATAGAGCAGGTTGTTATGCCCGGAGTGCTTTGAGTGAGGGTCTGGGAGCCGGGCATGTTCGGTGAAGCCGAGGCTCTTGTACAACGCGACTGCGGGGACGTTCCGGTCACCCACTTCGAGCACGAACGTGTCGTGCTCGCTGTGTCTGATGATGTGCTCCAGCACCGCCCGTGCGCCGCCGCGCCTGAGCCGATCCGATGCGGTCGCGACGAACTGGATAGAGCCCCAGTCATCGCCCACCGGGATCGGATACCCCGCCGACCACTCCTTGTTGAGCATCATTGCGGCGATGCTGCCCCTGATAAGCCCGAGCTTGCGGCGCAACGGCTTGGGGTTCAGCCGGACAGCAGGGTCGTCTCCGTTCGTGATGCCAGCCATCGCAACGACACGTCCGTCGTCCACCGCGATGAAGAAGCACTCTGTGCGGAACATGTGAACGAACGCGGCAACGAGACGGTCGCGGTCCTTCGAGAAGTATTTGAGGTAGTCGCCGAAACCGTCGATGAACACCCGGGCGAGTTGCATATCGACACCATCAAGCTCATCTGCGCGAACGATCTCCACGAGCACCTCTCCGATGGGCCATCATCTAGTCCGCCATGTTAGCGAGGCTCGCCTCGCGTGATGGCAAGCTAGATCGTGGTGTAGGTGGGCAGGATGATCGGTTTGCCAAGTCAGGAAGGACGCGAGTCGGAAGACGTAGGTGCGGGGTGGGCGAACACGCCGAGAACGAAAGCGTGGGTGGGACTGCGGCGCGGGTCGGGGCACGTCTCAGGTGCCCTGTGATAGTCCCGCGCTCGTGGGGCTGTTCGGTGTGAGTTCGGTTGCCTGTTGTTCGGCGAGGAGGATCAGGTCGTCGAGGAGACGCGCCATGACGGCGAGTTCTTCGTCGCTGTAGTGCCGGAGGACGTCGTGGAAGCCGTGTTCGATTGCCTGATAGGTCTCACGCGGGGTGTCCAGCGTCCGTTCGTTGAGCACGACCAGCACTTTGCGCCGGTCGCTGAGGTCGGGGGCACGGTGCGCGAGGCCCTTCTGGATCAGGCGGTCCACTGCGGTCGTCGCGGCGCCTCCGGTGAGGTGGAGCCGCCGCTGGAGGGCGCCCGCCGTCATCGGCCCGTGCTGAGCCAGGAGTGCGACGGCGCGCGCGTCCGTGATGTTGAGCCCGGAGCGGGCCGCGATGAGCTGCTGGAGGTGCGCCATGCCGGTCGTGAACTCCTGGCTGCGCGCGCTCAAGCGGCCGATCAGCTCGGCGCGGGTGTCGGTTGACTTCGTCATCATTTCTGCCCATAATCAAACTGTTTGATAGTCAAAGGATACGGAATGCACCCCGAGGAGGCAACCATGACCACCACAGCACCCGCCCTCCCCGGCGACCACATGCTCGCCATCGAGTCCCTGCTCGCCGCGATGGGACACGCCTGGGCCGACGGCGACGGCACCGCCTACGGCGCGCTGTTCACCCCGGACGCGCACTACGTCAATGCGCCGGGCCAGCGCGTCGTCGGAGCATCCGCTATCGCCGAGAGCCACCAAGAGATCTTCGACAGCTTCTTCCGGGGCACCTTCCTCGGCAGCGGCTACCCGCGCGAGATCGAGGTCATCGCTCCCGACATCGTGCTGGTGCATGGCAGCGGTGCCGTCCTCTTCCCCGGTGAGCGAGAGGAGGACGTCGCACCCAACGGCCTGATGACCATGCTTCTGGTCAAACGCGACGGCCGGTGGCTGATCGACTCCTTCACCAACACCCAGACCGGAAAGCACCGCAACGCCAAGTTCATCGCCCGCTACCTCACGTCCCGGCTGCACCCCTTCGCTGCCGAATGGACCAAAGCACGCCGCCACATGCTCGATGAGAAGCACCGCAACATGGCTCGATATGACCGCAGCGCACACGAGTAGAGACGAGCGGTAGCGACGCCTCCGGCCGGCGGGTTCGGATTAGGCGGGCTCCTCCCGGCCGGAGCCGAGCCCGCATCCGGTCGAGGTATGCGGGGACCACCGCAGGGGCATCGGATACCTCCACCCGGCCCAGCCCCCGCCCGGTCGAGGTATGTCAGGACCACCGCAGAGACATCGCATACCTCGACCCAGTCCAGCCTCCAGCCGGCCCATCCAGTGGGGCCGGGTGGGCCCGGTCAGCTCAGCGCGCTCAGTCGAGCACGCCGAGGCCCTGACCGAGGAAGAGGCCGCCGAGCAGGAGGAGCACGATGAGCGTGATCGCGGTCATGTTCGCCTCGATCCAGTCCCGCAGCTCGGTGAGGGCGGGTGTCAGCCGCTGCCCCCCGACGAGGGCCACGGCGAGAGGGACGAGGACGCCGAGCGAGGCCACGAGCGCGAAGA
>JBDIAO010000127.1:0-7097 GCA_039812375.1 Phycicoccus sp.
CGCTGGAGTGGGCTACGTCCTGCCCGCCGCCGCGGCACAACTTCGACGCCATCCCCAGGATCCGTTCCGAGCGTCCTGCATTCGACCTGCACCACCCCGAGGCCCGTCCCCCGGGCTACGGCGCTGAGAGTCTGGTCAAGCGGGCTACAGCGCCCGCGTCATCCGAGTCTGTGAAGGAGAGTTGAGCCGATGAAGGCCATGGAGCGCATCGGTGCCTTCATCGGGATTTTCGGTTGGGCCATCGCCATCTGGTATGGCCTGTGGACGAACGCATCGATGCCAGATGGCTGGGAGCCAGTCGGCGTCGTCGGGATGTTCCTGGCCGGGATGCTCGGCTGGATGATCATGTGGTATCTGCGGATCACGCGCAAGAAGATGCCCCCAGCACCCGAGGATGACCTCCACGGCGACATCGAGCAGATCCAGGGAGAGTACGGGTTCTTCACTCCGCACAGCTGGTGGCCGTTGTTGCTCGCCCTGTCCGCCGCGATCGTCTTCCTCGGTCTGGCCGTCGGCTGGTGGGTCTTCGCCATCGGTGTCTTCCTCGCCGTTCCCGCTCTCGTCGGCTGGACCTTCGAGCACTGGTGGGGCAAGCACGCACTCTGAGATCACGGCGCATGGTGTCGCAACAGGCGACATCACTGCAGATGGCGTCCCTGCCGGGCTGGACCGCGGGCCTCGGGTAGGGATCGAAGATGCCGGTCCAGGGGCGGCATCGTAGCGGTGACGATTGGGATCCGCGTGCAGGGCCCACGTACAATCGACTGATGCCCCGTTCAGGGCCCGGCGCTTCGTGGCCGCTCGTCGATGATCCAAGGACCCCCCCGCTGATGGTTACGCCTCCGAAACGTCGCTCACGCCTTATTGCGGCCGTCGCCGCCGCGGTGCTGCTGGCTGCCGGGTGTTCCGGGGGCTCTGACGCCGGACAACTGTCAGCCGCGACGTCGTCGACCTCTCCGTCAGCGGTCGCTGCACCCGCAGTGCTGTCCATCAGCCCTGCTGACAACGCAGCCGACGTCCTTCCGTCGGCCAGCGTCTCGGTGGCTGCGACGAGTGGCAAGATCACCAAGGTTGCCGTCACCGATGGAGACGGCGGTGAGCTTCAGGGCGTCGCCGACGCCTCCGGAACGTGGACCTCGACCCAGGGGCTTCGCCCTGCAGCCAGATACACCATTACCGTCCAGGCCACTGGAGAGGATGGCAGGTCGACGACCACGACCCAGACCTTTGCCA
Source organism: Phycicoccus sp. (assembly GCA_039812375.1). Classification (GTDB taxonomy): domain Bacteria; phylum Actinomycetota; class Actinomycetes; order Actinomycetales; family Dermatophilaceae; genus JAGOME01. The sequence continues at coordinate 1,234 of JBDIAO010000127.1, forward strand.
CCTTGAAGCCGAAGACGATCGCGACTTACGGGATCAACTACAACGGGGCGACAGTTGGGGTCGGGATGCCGGTGGCGATCCAGTTCGACACGGCGGTGACGAGCCCGCAGTTCCGCGCCGAGGTGGAGAAGCACGTCAGCGTGCAGACTGAGCCACAGGCAGAGGGTGCATGGGGATGGCTCGACAACCGCCAGCTCATGTGGCGCCCCAAGGACTACTGGCAGCCGGGAACCAGGGTCACCGTCCGCGCGGATCTTCAGGGAGTGCAGACCGGGGACGACAAATGGGTGGGGGAGGACCAGTCAGGCGGGTTCACGATCGGGGACTCACGCATCTCCACTGTGGATATGCGTTCTCACCAGATGACCGTCACACTCAACGGCGCCGTCCAGCGGGTCATCCCGGTCAGCACGGGCCGTCCCGGACCGGACACCGAGACGCGCTCGGGAACCAAGGTGATCATCGAGCGACAGAGTGAGATCGTCATGGATTCCTCCACCATCGGGATCCCGGAGGGTTCCCCCGGCTACTACAAGATCCCGACGAAATGGAACCTGCGGGTGACCTGGACCGGGGAGTTCCTGCACTCGGCGCCTTGGTCAGTCGATGCCCAGGGCAATGCGAACGTCTCGCACGGTTGCACCAACATGGCGCCTGGCCAGGCCGAGTGGATGTACAACTTTTCCCGTGCCGGTGACATCGTCAACTTCGTCGGCGGTGAGCGACCATTTCTGCCGACCGATGGGATCGGCGTGTGGATGTACAGCTTCGAGGACTGGCAGAAGCAGAGCGCTCTGACCTCCTGACCGACACCGCATTGTGAGCAGCCCTTGACCGGCACCGCGCTCTGGTGGGGGGTGAGTCACTGCTGTGGCGGCCGATCGGATCCGTGCGGTCGCGCAGTGATCACCCCCAGCCGAGATCGTGGAGGCGCTCCTCCTCAATGCCGAAATGGTGGGTAATCTCGTGGATGACTGTGACCACGACCTCCTGGCGCAGCTCCTCCACGTCAGCGCACAGGCGAGTCAGTGGGCCGCGATAGAGCATGATCCGGTCCGGTAGCGTCGCTGAGCCCCAGCCGAGGTCACGCTCGGTCAGTGGCACCCCCACATAGAGACCGAGGAGGTCGCCGTCGCCCGCAGGTGTGTCCTCAGGCGTGTTCTCAGGCTCGTCCTCGATGAGGAAGACCACATTGTCGAGCAGTTCCATGAACTCGATCGGCACCTTGTCGAGGGCCTCCTCGACAAGGCTCTCGAATGCCGTCCGGCTCATCTCCACCACGGTGCCAGCCTGCCATCATGGCGGGATGCTCACGGTCCTTGTCCGGGTGCGTCCTGGCGCCTCACGCACTGTTGTCGGCGGCTCCCACGGGGACGGTGGCCAGCGAGCGCTTGTTGTGGCGGTGACGGCGCGCCCGGTTGACGGTGAGGCCAACGATGCGGTGTGTGCGGCGGTGGCCGATGCGTTCGGCGTGCGACGTCGACACGTGGACATCGTCAGTGGCCAACGGTCCCGAACTAAGGTCGTCCGGATCGACGTCGACGAGATCGCCGGCCGGAGCAGACTCGGCGCCCTGCTCGAGTGACCTGCCAGTTGTGCCCGGCTCAGTGGCTGCACAAGGTGCCAAGGCGGTAGCCTCCGCCCAGGACATGGCCACCGGGGTCGTCCAGATGCGGAAGGAGATGCCCCTATGGCACGCAGAATCCTCTTCGGTGGCACGGCGGCACTGGTCGCTCTGTCCGCTGTGGCAGGGTGTTCCGCCGGGCTGACAGTCGACAAGGCGAAGGTTGAAGAGGCCATCACGACCAACCTCGGGCCCAAGCTCGACGCCACGATCGACAAGGTGGAATGCCCGCAGGACCTCAAGGGGGAGGTGGGGCAGAAAGTCATCTGCACCATGAGCGTGGGCGGGTCGTCCGTCAAGGTCAGTGTGGTGGTGACGGCCGTGAAAGGGACGGATGTGAACTTCGATATGGAGACTGTCTCGTAGCCTCAGCAGCGCCGAATAGTCAGCAGAGCCGAATAGGCAGAAGACGAGAGAGCGAGAGGGCGGAGAGGGCGTGTGCACGGACACGGCCTCTCCGCCCTCCCGGCCCTCTCGGCCCTCGTTCAGTGCTTGAGCGGCGGTCCTTCCAGGGCCTCGACGTCCTCGCGGGCCGGCTCGATGGCCTCGTGCCCGTGACCGTCATGGTGCGCCGCTGCGAGTTCAGCCGGAGTGACCGGGTTGACGTGGTCGCGGAAGTAGAAGTTCCACAGGCGTCGACGCCACCGGTCACCCCGCCCGGACGTGCGTGTGACACCATGCTCGTCCACTGGCGGTTCGAGTGCCAGCGGTGTCACCGGCTCGTGCTGCACGAGAGTCCACCGGTCGGCCGGTGAGAGGTCCTCATGCCGCTCGTAGAACCGGCCCTCGGGAGTCCGGATGATCGTTCCGGACTCACGGCCGTGCAGGACGGTATCGCGCTCGCGACGCTGCAGGGACAAGCAGATCCGCTTGGTGCACCAGAAGACGATGACGGGCATGACGAACAGACCCACCTGGAATGCGTGGGTGATGTCATTAATGGACATGTTGAACTTGATCGCCATGATGTCGTTGCCCGCAGCGAACATGAAGATCGTATAGATCGTGATGCCTGCGGCTCCGAGCGCAGCACGGACCGGGGCGTTCCAGGGCCGGTCGAGCAGGTGGTGCTCCCGAGTGTCGCCGGTCACCCAGCGCTCGACGAACGGATAGATGCCGAGGACGGTGTAGACCAGAGGCAACAGGATGAGTGAGCCCAGGGCGACGTTGAGGCTGAGCGTCCACCGGTGGAACAACTCGAACTCCAGCCAGTTCGGGGTGATGCGCAACGCACCGTCGGCGAAGCCCATGTACCAGTCCGGCTGTGAACCAGCCGTGACGGGGGAGGGGTCGTAGGGACCATACGCCCAGACTGCGTTGATCTGAATGATCGAGGCGATGAAGGCGATGACCCCGAAGACGATGAAGAAGAACCCGCCGGCCTTGGCGGCATACACAGGCATGACCGGGAAGCCGACGACGTTCTCGTTCGTCCGGCCCGGTCCAGGGAATTGGGTGTGCTTCTGCACCGCGACCAGGACGATGTGGGCAGTGAACAGCCCGATGAGGATGGCCGGCACCAACAGCACATGGGCGGAGTAGAGCCGCGGGATGATCATCTCGCCCGGGAACGGTCCACCGAAGATGCCCCAGGCGATGTAGGACCCGACGATGGGCGCGGACTGGGTGAAACCCTCCATGGCCCGGATACCGGTGCCGGAGAGCAGGTCATCGGGCAGGGAGTAGCCCGCGAACCCTTCGATGATGGCCAGGAGCGCGAGCACCGAGCCGATCACCCAGTTGAGCTCACGCGGCTTGCGGAAGGCTCCGGTGAAGAACACCCGGAACATGTGCACACTGATGGCGACGACGAACATCAACGCTGCCCAGTGGTGGATCTGCCGGATGAGCAGGCCGCCGCGGATGTCGAAGGAGATGTTCAACGTCGAGGCGTAGGCCTCGGACATGCTCACACCGCGCAGTGGCCCATAGGAGCCGTCATAAATCGTGTGCCCCATGCTCGGGACGAACCACAGGGTGAGAAAGGCCCCCGAAATCAGGCAGACGATCATCGAGTACATCGCGACTTCGCCGAGCATGAAGGACCAGTGGTCGGGGAAGACCTTCTTCAGCAGGTAGCCGACTCCCTTGGCGGCACCGGTGCGGTCGTCAACCCAGCCGGCGACCCCCCCGATGCGCCGCGCACCCGCGCTCGCCGGAGCCTGGGCGGGTGTGTCGCCGGCCCGCAGGCCATCGGCGGGACGGGCGGTGGTGGTCATGACGAACGCTCCCAGAAGCTCGGGCCGACCGGTTCCTTGAACGGCTGGGCGGAGACGAGATAGCCCTCGTCGTCGACGGCGATCTTCAGTTGCGGAAGTGGCCGTCGCGCTGGTCCGAAGATCACCCGGCAGTCATCAGTGACGTCGAAGGTGGACTGGTGGCATGGGCACAGCAGGTGGTGGGTCTGCTGCTCGTAGAGCCCGACCGGACAGCCGACATGAGTGCAGATCTTGCTATAGGCGACGATGCCCTGGAAGCCCCACTCCCGCTCCTTGTCGGACTTGATCTGGTCCGGATCGAGACGCATGAGCAGAACCGCCGCCTTGGCCTTCTCCTCGAGAACGCCGTGCTCGAGATCGAGCAGTCCCTCGGGCAGGACGTGGACGACGGAGCCGATCGTCAGGTCTGAGGCCTTGATCGGAGTGTTCTGTGGGTCGCGCACCAAGCGCATCGGAGCGAACACCGTCTTGCCGGCGGCGTCCTTCTTACCGTCCCAGAAGGTCGATCTCAACTCGTCGGCGGGGGACTCCCAGGGGGCCAGGCCACCGATAACGGGCAGGACGACGGGCAGGGCGAAGAGCCCGAGTGCCCCACCCAGGGAGTACTTGATGAGCGGGCGCCGCATGATCTGCGACTTGCCGCCCTCCTCATCCATGACTCGCACGACCTCGGCCCGGTCGTCGTCTGAACTGCGCATCGGGTGACGCTCTTCGACGATCTCCTCGTCGGGCATGAGTGTCTTCGCCCAGTGCACCGCACCGAGTCCGATGCCGAGCAGCGCGAGGGCGGTGAACAGCCCGAGGAGCAGATGCTGGGCCTCGACGTCACCGAGACCCGGCACGAACACGGTGGCGCGGATCTCGACCCCGAAGTAGACAATAAGGAAGCCGAGGGTGCCGAGGATGGACAGGAGGAACAGCGTCCCCACCTGACGCTCGGCTCGTTTCGCCGCGGCTTCGCTGAGGTCGGCGTTCCGGGGCGTGTGTGGGGGCAGCCCGGGGTTCGCGAATCGCTCGGGTATGCCGCCGTCACCGACGACATGTCCGTCGTCCAGGCGGACGAGGCTGCCGTCCTGCGAGGTGTCCTGCTCGTTCATCGGGGTTTCGATCCTGTCGACGTGCGGGCGGATAGCGAGGTGATCATCAGAGGCGTGGGATGGTCATCGGCGTTCTCAGGCCGCCTTGGACCCGAGCCAGACGGCTCCGGCGATCATCAGACCCAAGCCGAAGACCCACGCGACCAGACCCTCAGGGACCGGTCCAAGCGAGCCGAGTCGCATCCCGCCTTGCTTCGGGGCCTCGTCAAGGGCCGTGAGGAAGGCGATGATGTCGCGCTTGTCCTGTGGGTTGAGAGTCGCGTCGTTGAAGACGGGCATGCTCTGCGGACCGGTCTCCATTGCCTCATACATGTGGGTCGGGGTGACCCCCATGAGCGACGGAGCGTACTTGCCCCGAGTGAGGGCGCCGCCCTCACCGGAGGAGTTGTGGCACATGGCGCAGTTGACCCGGAAGATGGCACCACCGCGGGCAACGTCACCCTTGGTCGGGTCGACGGCCTCGGCGTTGGGGATGCCCGGTCCCGGAGCCAAGCTCGCAATGTAGGCAGCGACGGCGTCGATCTCGTCTTGAGAGAACTTGATGACGTCCGAGCCGGGGGCTTGGACCGCGGGGGCACGCATCGGCATGCGTCCGGTGCCCATCTGGAAGTCGACTGCGGCCGCTCCCACACCGGCAAGGGCTGGGCCGGCCATGTAGTCCTTGTTGCCCGTGGCGCGTCCCTCGGCGTTGAGGCCGTGGCAGGACGCGCAGTTGGCTTGGAAGATCTGCTTGCCAAGCTCAACCTTGTCGGCGCTGACCACGGCTGCCTCCGCTGCGCGTGGTGCGATCGCGGCATACATGGTCCCCATAAGGACCAGGCCGAGAAGGAGGAGGACGGCGATCACCGCCGGGTGCCGGCGGTGGGCTGCCAGTGCGTTCACGAAGGTTCTCTTTCGTCCGGGGGCCGGGTCAGACGGGCAGGA
>JBDIAO010000128.1:0-6968 GCA_039812375.1 Phycicoccus sp.
CGGCGGACTGGATCACGACGTCGCTGGCCGGGGTGATGGTGACCGAGGCGGCCTGGCCGTCCGCGGCGTTGCCGACCGTCGTGCCGGGGAAGCCGATGGTCCAGCTGGTGCCGCCGGCCCCACCCCCACCCGGTCCACCGCCCTTGTAGCCGGAACCCCCGCCACCGCCGGCCCAATAGCCACCGCCACCTCCACCACCGCCGCCGACGCTGTCGTCGGTGCCCGTCGGAGCGGCGCCACCTCCCCCTCCGGTGTGTCCTGCCGGGCCGGCTCCGGGGTTGCCTCCGCCGCCTCCGCCCGCGGCGGGGGCTGAGCTCCCCGCGTGGCCGATCCCTGCCCAGGGGGTTCTGGAGGAGCCATCACTGGCAGTGCGGCAGTTCGCACCGGTCAGGGAGCAGGCGTCGCCGCCATGTCCTCCGCCCATATGGTCCGTGTTGGATCTCAGTTTGGTGACTCCCGCACCGCCTCCGCCGCCGCCGCCGGCGATGGCATACCAGGTGTTGCAGTCAGCCGAGGCGATGCCGGAGAACCCTCCACCCCCGCCGGACGCGCCTGCTTCGCCGTTGGACTCAGTCTTCGAGCTGCCGCCGTTCCCGCCGCCCCCGATGCCGCCGGCGCCGCCGTTGCCCGCCCTGTTTCCGTTGCCGCCGACCTGCACCCGGATCACTTGGCCGGGCCGGACCGGGATAGTGGTGGTCACCAGCCCGCCCAGCCCACCCCAGTTCTGACCGCCGTTGCTGGTGGTCTCCGCGCCGGCGGCTCCGTGGCCACCGACGGCCTGCACGTGCAGGGCGAAGACACCGTCGGGAACGGTATAGGTCTGTCCGGACGCGCAGGCGGTCGCGGTCGTGAACGTGCTTGGCCCTGCCGCCGTCTGGGAGGACCCGGGAGGTCGGTGGGTTCGGCCAGCATGTTTGTGTGCGTCAGCGGGCCGGGACAGGGCCAGCGCCGGACCGGCGACGGCTGTGGTGGCGATCATCGCCGTGGCGGCCAAAGCCGCCGACAGGGCTGTAGTGCGTCCCATGTTCTTCATCGGTCGGAGCCTTTCTCGGATCTGGTTGTCAGCGGTGGTGACGATGGCCGGGTTGATGGTGGCCGTGATGGCGATGGCCGTGGTGGTGCTGCCCGCCATCCACCGGCTCGGCGCCGGACAGGGCGGGGGTGCCCATGTCGCGGACCACGTAGAGCTGGCCGGCGATCTGCTGGTCCGGGCTGGACTCGACAGCGCGCAGTGAATCGGCGCCCGCGAGTGCGGTGACGATCCCGAAGGCGGTTCCGTTCCCGCTGCTACTGGTGTCCACGAGCATCGCTGGCAGCTCGCTGATCTGGGAGAAGCGGCCGTTGGGGTTCTCGACGGTCACCGTGGTCGGGTTGAGCGCAGGGAGCCGGTTGGCGCTCATCCAGGTCGACAGACCACCACTGGAGCCGGCAACCAGAGAGTTCCAGTCGGCAGTGGTGGGAACCCGCCAGTCGGCGTACCCGAGAGGTTGCTGGCGCTTGAGCAACTCGTTGATGGGTCCGGGGATCGACCGGGCCAGGGTGCTGGAGGTTGCGTTCCCCTTGGCGTCGTAGACCTGGGTCCAGCAGTACAGGCTCGGCTGTCCGCAGTATGGCGAGCCCTGGGGGTCTCCGGTCAGGGTGACCGGAGTCAGCTTCCACAGGCGGGGCTGTCCCTGGGTCCGCAGGTCGGCCACAGTGCCGTCGGAGATATCGCCTCCCAGGGAGGACGTGACCCAGTCGCCGGTCTGGTTGGCCTGCATCCGCCCACCCCAAATCCTGGCTCCCCACTTGTCCAGCATCGCGGCGGCCCTGGTGGCCTCGTCCTGGGACTCCTGCGGCTTCGAGTCGTAGTGGGTGCCCTGGAAGGTGTAGTCGAAGTTCTGCACCTCGGCGTACAGCCAGGCTGCCTGCGCGACCTCGATGGCGTAGCTGTTGTATTGCACCCAGGCTGCGTGGACGTAGGCGGCCGGAAAGATCCTGGTGGTGTCCGGGTGCAGCTGGGTCGGTGCCGGACGGTATCCGAAGGAGTCGCCCAGGACGTCGGCGTAGGAGCCGATCAGGCCGTCGGCGGTGACCGAGCCCATCATGTCCCCGTCGTAGGAGTCGATGATGCCCGGTAGTTTCGACCGCATCTCGGTGATCTGGGAGTAGTCATCGCCGTCGAGGCCGTTGCCCTTCTCGAGGTCGGCGATGATGTTCTGGTAGTCCTGGAGGTATTCGTTGAGCTTGTTGGTGGTCTGCTGCCCGTTCGAGGACATGGTCTGGTAGGCCTTCATGTCGACCTGGGTCTCCAGATCGGCCAGCGCCTGGCTGAGCGAGGAGCACATCGCGTAGACCTGCTTCTGCAGGTGGTCGACGTCCTGCTTGGTCTGCTGGATCTTGGCGTCGGTGCCGTTCTTGGCGCCGCCCGTGAGCAGTGGCAGCAGCCAGCCGAATCCCTCGTCGGCCCCGAAGTCGACCGCGTCGCTACCGATCTGCTTGAGCAGGTCGATCACCAGGTTCCCGTCGCTCCCGTCGGCGGCCGCCCCGAGAGAGGTCGCGCCCGAGAGGGACTCCGCGCCGAACGCCGACTGGCGGCTCTTGCTCAGCGGACTGTCCGGGTCGGAGGGCTGCTCGCAGTCCAAGATCTCGCTGGGCGCAGGCAGTGCGGCGTTGAGCAAGCTGCTCTTCCCCTGCTGGGACGAGTGTCCATCCGAACCTCTCGTCCCCGGGGCAGCGGAGGCGGCCACGGTCGTGACCAGAGCCAACGACAGCCCGGCGACGAGTGCCGTCACCACGCGGTGAGTCCCGCGCACACCACGTCGTCGGGGCCGTCTGGCGGATCGGCTGCGGCAGTCATCGGATAGCGCGGTCGATGGGTCGTTCATCGGTCTTCCTCCATCGTGTCGAGGGCCGAAAGTAGGCGGCCACCGGACACGATCCAGGGCCCGACTCTCACCGCACTCTCACGCGTTCTCTCAGCGGCCTCACCGCCTCGACGATGCCCTTCGTCGTAAGCCCGAAGCCATCCGGTCAGGGCTTGGGCGCCGTCCCGCGAGGAGGACGATGACCAAGGCGAGCGCGGTGAGCGCGGCGCAGAGCAGGAACATCTGGGAGACCACGAGGGGTGACCGGGTCGCCCACAAAAGCCATGACGACGTAGAACGCCGCCCGGCAATGCTGCCGGCCGTCAGCCGGGTGGCCGGTCCGAACCGGGAGGACAGCCGTCCGAGCAGCAGCCGCGCCGGGATCTCGACGAGCGCCGAGCTGGGCTGGCCAGTCGTGGCCACGCCCTCGCAAGGTCTCAGTCTCCGAGGTCGACAAGGCTCCGCAGGTAGGTCTCCAGGTCACCTGCCATGTCCAGCGCGCCGCCTCGCAGCAGCCACTGGACCTGGAGCCCGTCCATCATCGCGATGATCCCGCGGGCCGCCTGCTCGGGATCCACCCCCTGGCGCAGCGCACCCACCTCCCGGCAGCCGCGGAGAACCGCCGAGAAGCGCGTGACCGAAGACTCGTACCGACGGACCATGTACGCGTGGGCAGGATGGTCCTCGTCCACGGCCTCGGCCGCCACGGTGGTGTGCAGCCGCACGATGCCAGGGATGGAGGCGTTGTACCGCATGAGCCGGATGAGGCCCCGGACTGCCTCGACCGGCTCGTCGGCGTTGAGCGGGGAGATCTCCAGCGCCCGGTCGTCGCGCAGCTCCAGGACATCCGCGAGCAATGCCCCTTTGCTCTGGAAGTAGTGGAAGAGGTTCGGCTGCTTCATGCCGACCCGATCGGCGATCTCGCGGAGCGAACCGGCCCGGTAGCCCCCGACCGCGAACACCTCCAGCGCCGCGTCGAGGATCGCCGCCCGCTTGGCTGCGGACTTCGCATAGCTGCCCCGCGCCTTCTGCACGGGCTTCGTCATGTCGGCCATCGGCACCTCTCCTGCAGCTATCCGAACCACTTGAAGACTTCCAAATTGTATCAAACGATACAATTTGGGTAGGATCTCACCTGAGTCCTATGAGAGATGCCACCTTGCCGTCCACCACCGCGTCGCGCCCAGCCAAGCGGGGTGCCCGGACGGCGCTCGTCGTGGCCTCGCTCGGCTTCTTCCTGATCACGCTTGACATCCTCATCATCAACGTCGCCCTCACCCGTATCGAGGACGAGCTGGGTGGCGGAACGGTTGGTCAACAGTGGGTGATCGACGGCTACACACTGTTCTTCGCCTCGTTCCTGCTGCTGGCCGGGAACCTCTCCGAGAGATGGGGCGCGAAGCGGACCTTCGTCCTCGGGACGGCGCTGTTCGCCGTGACCTCTGTGACGTGCGGAGTCGCACCGTCGATCGGCGTACTCGTCGCCGCGCGCTGCGGGCAGGGACTCGCCGCCGCACTCATGCTGCCCGCGTCGATGGCCCTCATCCGGGAGCAGTTTCCGGAGCCGGCCGCTCGTGCCCGGGCTCTGGGACTCTGGGCCGTCGGCGGGGCTGTCGCGGCGGCGGCCGGGCCACTGCTCGGCGGCATCCTCACCACCATCGACTGGCGGTGGGTGTTCTACGTGAACGTGCCCGTCTGCGTCGGCATGCTGCTCTTCCTGCTCACCGTGGGCGCATCCCCACGGCGGGTGGCCCCGTTCGACTGGGCCGGGCAGGCGCTGTCCATGCTGGCTCTGTCGGCACTGGTGTACGGACTCATCCACGGCGGTGCGGCCGGGTTCGCCGACCCGTCCGCCATCGTCTCCCTCGCGCTCGCCGTGGTCGGTCTGACGGTCTTCGTCATCGTGGAGGGTCGCCGAGCGCACCCGATGATCCCGCTCGAGCTGTTCCGGCCGACCGACATGAGGATCTCCCTCACCGCCGGGTTCGCGTTCATGGTCGGCTGGTACGGCACCGTGTTCGTCACCAGCCTCTACCTGCAGCAGCATCTCGGCCTGTCCCCGCTGTGGGCGGGGCTGGCGTTCCTGCCCTCCGCGATCGTCAGCATCTTCGGCAACCTCGTCAGCGGCACACTCACCAACCTGTACGGCGCTCGCGTCCCGGTGCTCATCGGCTTCGGGGCGATGGTGGTCGGTCTCGTCGGGCTGATCGCGACCGCCTCACTGGGCCTGCCCTGGCTCACCGCGGCGCTCATCGTGCCCATCGGCGCCGGTGGTTCGGTGGCGATGCCTGCGGTCACCTCGCTCGTGCTGGTCTCCGTGCCGGCCGATCGCGCCGGCACTGCCAGCGCCGTGTTCAACACCTTCCGCCAAGTCGGCGGGGCGGTCGCGATCGCCGTCTTCGGTGCCCTTATCGCAGCCCCGGCCGGCTTCCTTCCAGGGCTGCAGACCAGCTTCGTGGTGGCCGCTGTCGTCGTCGGCGTCGCCGTGCTCTGTTCCCTCGCGATCACCCGGCGACCCGCACCTGGGCACTCGTCCTGATCCCCCACCCCTGCACTCACGAAAGGGCAACGCATGGACATCCTCGACCAGCTCAGTGGAGCCTCCCGGCTGTTCCCGATCATCGGCGACCCCGTCCGGTACGTCCAGTCCCCGGTCTGGCTCACCCGTACGCTCGCCGAACGCGGCCACAACGGCATCTGTGTCCCCCTCGAGGTGACCGAGGAAGGGCTCTCCGCGGTGATGGCCGGACTTGCCGCGTCGGCCAACGTCGACGGGATCCTCGTCACCATGCCGCACAAGTTCACAGCCTTCAGCTACTGCGCCACCAGCGACCCTCGCGCAAGCCTGTTCGGTGGGGTCAGTGTCATCCGACGCAACCCTGACGGCAGCTGGCACGGCGACATGCTCGACGGGCTCGCGTTCGTGAAGGCCCAGCGCGACCACGGCGCGACAATCGCCGGGTCCCGCGCGCTCCTCGTCGGTGCCGGCGCGGCCGGCAGTGCGATCGCCTATGCGCTGCTGGACGCCGGGGTGGCCGAGCTCGCCGTCCACGACACCGAACCGAGCCGACTCCGGACGCTGTCGGACCAGCTGCGCGAGGTCAGCGGCGACCGACTCCGCGAAGGCACCGCAGACCCGACCGAGTTCGACCTCGTCCTCAACGCGACGCCCCTCGGCCTTCGGGAAGGCGACCCGTTGCCACTGGACGTGACCCGACTGACCTCGTCGATGTTCGTCGGCGATGTGATCGCCGGACACGGCACCACGCCGTTGCTCGCCGCTGCGCAGGAGCTCGGCTGTCAAACCGCCGACGGCGCTGCCATGGTCGAGGCAGTCCAGGACCTCATGGCCGACTTCATGCTCGGTCGGCAATGACCAGACCGTCACAACAAACCAGGAGGACATGACATGGCCGAGACGAGCTTCGAGCAGATCTTCCCGCTCGGGAAGCCGAACGACGCCCTCGCGCAGTACTTCATCGGGCAGAGCTACCTCGCCCCGTTGGCCGGCGGGAGTGTCCCGGTCAACAACGTCTCCTTCGAGCCTGGCTGCCGGAACAACTGGCACATCCACCACGGCACCGACGGGGGCGGCGACCAGATCCTCATCTGCACCGCCGGCAGCGGCTGGTACCAGGCCGACGGCGAGGAGCCGGTCAGCATGGAGCCGGGAACGGTGGTCCGGGTGCCTGCTGGAACCAAGCACTGGCACGGAGCGAAAGCCGACTCCTGGTTCTCCCACCTCGCCTTCATCACCCCAGGTGAGGGTGTGAGCAACGAGTGGCTGGAACCGATCACCGACGAGGAGTACGACAAGCTGCCGACCAGCAAGGAGAACGCATGAACATTGACCAAGCTGGGCTACTCCGAAGGCATCCGGCAGGCCTGGCGTGCACTCGAGGAGACATACCAGGCGGCCCACAACGTCATCCGAACTGAGCCATAGAGGGCACGACTCGGATGACGTCCCGGGTTGGGTCTGACAGAGGTCAGCTGCCGGCGGGCCAGCCGGTGGCGGTGATCGACCAGCGGTGGCTGGGGTCGGTGACCTGGGGTGCGACATCGACCGGCACGCCGTCGGCCGAGCCGGCAATGCTCAGGTCACCCGCAGGGTTGTAGATG
>JBDIAO010000129.1:0-6959 GCA_039812375.1 Phycicoccus sp.
TAATACCCCGAATGCCGAACACTGAACCGGGGGTGAGGTGAGAGAACTAGGCTCGTGGGCGTGACGCAGCCTGAGGAACACGTCGGAGCCTCCCAGCCCATCACGTATGCCGCCGCCGGAGTCGACGTCGAGGCCGGGGACGCAGCGGTGGAACTCATGAAGGCCTCCGTGCGCGCAGCCACTCGCCCCGAGGTCCTCGGCGGCCTGGGCGGTTTCGCCGGGATGTTCGATGCCAGCGCACTGAAGGACATGGCGCGCCCGGTGCTGGCCACCAGCACTGACGGGGTCGGCACGAAGGTCGCCATCGCCCGGGCCCTCGACATCCATGACACGATCGGTTTCGATCTGGTCGGGATGGTCGTCGACGACATCGTCGTCTGTGGAGCCGAGCCGCTCTTCATGACCGACTACATCGCCACCGGCAAGGTCGTCCCGGAACGAATCGCCGCCGTCGTCCGCGGGATCGCCGCGGCCTGTGCCCAGGCTCGGGTCGCCCTCGTCGGAGGTGAGACCGCCGAACATCCAGGGCTCCTGGAACCGGACGAGTACGACGTCGCCGGCGCGGCGACCGGAGTGGTCGAGCACGACGAGATCCTCGGGCCGCACCGGGTCCGTGCCGGCGACGTCGTCCTCGCGTTGGCGAGTAGCGGACTGCACTCCAACGGCTACTCCCTGGTCCGCAGGGTCATCGAGCGGGCCGGCTGGACACTGGACAGGCACGTCGAGGAGTTCGGGTGCACCCTCGGCGAGGAACTGCTCATCCCGACCCGGGTCTATGCCGCGGACCTGCTCGACCTCATCCATGCCGACGGGATCGGAGTCCACGCTCTGTCCCATGTCACCGGTGGTGGGCTGGCTGCCAACCTCGCGCGCGTGCTGCCCCCGGGCCTGCATGCGCGCATCGACCGGGCCACCTGGACCCCTGCACCGGTCTTCCACGTGGTAGCCACCCTCGGGGACGTCCCGCGAGCAGATCTCGAGCGCACCCTCAACCTCGGGGTCGGGTTCGTTGCCCTGCTGCCAGCCGAGGCGGTGGACGCGGCGACAGCGGCGCTCGCAGACAGGGGGATCGGCTCCTGGGCCCTCGGTGAGGTCCACGAGGCCGCGACTGCACCCATCGACGCCGGGACCGAGGTGGTGCACGGCGCCAAGGGTGTCGACGGTGGGTCAGTCCAAGTGGTCGGGGAGCACCCTGCGGTCATGGGGTGACAGAGGGCCGGTCCGGTGGTTGGGTCGGTGGTATGCCGCAGCCGTTGATCACTCGCACCCTCACCGTCGTCCCCGTTCCCGGCTCCGGTGCCGAGGACGTCCTGGTCGGACATGACGGCACCGTCTATACCGGAACCGCTGACGGGTCCATCTGGGCGGTGAGCTCGGACGGGAGCCAGATCCGTCGGGTGGCCAACACCGGTGGCCGTCCCCTCGGGCTGGAGTGGCTGCCGGATGCTCAGATCCTCGTCTGCGATGCTCGCGAGGGGCTGTTGGTGGTCGGGTTGCTCGACGGCACGGTACGCACCCTCACGAACTCTGTCGACGGGGTGCGGATGAAGTTCTGCAACAACGCTGCCGTGCTGGATGACGGTTCCATCTGGTTCACCGACTCCAGCACTCGGTGGGGCATCGAGGAGTGGACGTCGGATCTCATCGAGGACACGTGCACCGGGCGGCTCCTGCGGCTTGGGCCCGGTGCCGCTGAACCTGAGACGGTGCTGGACGGGCTGAGCTTCGCCAACGGGGTGGCCCGTAGCCCGGACAGCTCCTTCGTCGTCGTCGCTGAGACCGGCCACCGCAGGCTGCATCGCCACCACGTCACCGGGGAGCAGGCGGGTGTCACCGAGGTGTTCGTCGAGGATCTGCCGGCGCACCCGGACAACATCGCGCTCGGCAGCGACGGACTCATCTGGGTCACCTACGCCTCGCCGAAGGATCCCTCGCTGACCTTCCTGCAGACCAGGGCCAAGCCGTGGGTCCGGGCAGCGGTGCGCAACGCCCCCGAGGCGCTCAAGCCCAAGCCCAAGCGGACGGCCAGGGTGGCGGCATACGACCTTGATGGTGTGCTCGTGCGTGACATCAGCGCGGACGCGACGCACTGGCACATGGCCACCGGCGTGCGCGAGCACCAGGGCCGGGTCTGGCTCGGCAGCCTCGTGGAGCCGGCGATCGCTTGGTTCGACCTGTGAGCGGTCTTGTGGCGACGATCCTGCTGCACGTTGTCCTGCAAAGAGTGCAGCCAGTTGCCCGTTCTGCAGGACAACCTCGTCCGGGACGGCGTCCGATCGGCGCGGTGGCTCAGGCGCTGCGGTGGGTCAGACGATGACGATCTGCGGGCTGAACAGGGCCATGGCCCCGATCGCCCGTTTGTGGTTCTGTCGGGTCGATCCGGCGCACGCCCGCTCGACGACCCGCACCCAGGCCCCGGCGTCCCCGGCCGGCAGGGCGGTGGCGATGACGCAGCAGTCTGTGGACACTCCGGCCACAGCCAGTCGCGGCGCTCGTCCGGTGATCTTCACCAGCGCGGGACCCCACTTGCCAAAGGTCGGCTCGGTGACGACCCGCTCGGCCAGGCCGCTGAGCTCGGGGATGACGGCATACAGCGGGTCGGAGTCGGGCACGAGCGCGAACGGCCACTCGCGCAGATAGGGCTCCCACGAGCCGCCGAGACCCGGATCGGCGACATAGCGGGTGATGATAGTCCGTTCAGGTCCGTATGCCGTTGCCAACTCGAGGACGTGCGGCACGGTGCTCGCCCACATGGGGGAGCCCCACGTGGAGATGGCGGGGGAGGTGAAGATGGCCTGCGGGTCGATGATGACGAGCCACTCCCCGTCGAGCGGCTCGACCACTGGATCATGGCCGCTACCTGCTGCCATCACGCCGCTTCCTGGCGGCGGACCTGTTCTCGGCGGAGCAGCAGCGACGCCAGGATGCCGAGCACGAGGGCGAGGAGGACTCCGAGGTTGGCATAAGCCCAGGCGCCGTCCTTGCCGCCCAGGCCCAGCGGTCCGAGGAGGTAACCCTGCCAGTTGTTCCACGCTGCGTCCTGGGCGAAGTTGTTGATAACCAGTCCCCAGCCGGCGAAGGAGGCGACGATCATCGTCCCGACGGAGGTCCAGTCCCAGGCACCGTATCGCCCGCGGGGGTCGAACAGGGCGTCGTCGTCATAGTCGGCCCGGCGCAGCCAGATGTCACCGATCATCAGACCGGCCCAGGCAGCCAGGGGGACCCCGAGGGTGATCAGGAAGGACTGGAAGGGGCCGAGGAAGTTCTCAGCAAAGAAGACCACCCAGATCGTGCCCAAGGTCAGAATGACCCCATCGACGCCGGCCGCTGCCGGGCGTGGGATCCGCACACCGAGCGAGAGCAGCGTCAGGCCCGAGGAGTAGATGCCCAGGACCGCTCCGGAGACGAGGGAGAGAATCACCGCGGCGAGGAAGAAGATGAGCATCCAGGTGGGCAGCAGGGTCGCCAGGGTGCCGATGGGGTCCCCGGCGATGCCTTCCTTGAACGTCTCGTCCGAACCGGACAGGGCCAGTCCATAGATGACGAGCAGGACCGGCGCCACGGCACCGCCGCCGGTGTTCCACGCGACGATGGCAGCCCCGGAGGCGTCCCGGTGCTGGTAGCGCGACCAGTCCGCGGCGATGTTGATCCAGCCCAGACCGAAGCCCGTCATGACCATGACCAGGGCCCCGATGACGGCCTGGGTGGACCCAGCGGGGATCGCGGAGACCTTGGCCCAGTCGATGTGCGAGAGGGTCATCGCGATGAAGGCGATCGTGACGATGCCGGTGATCCAGGTGAGGATCGACTGCATTCTCATGATGATGTGGTAGCCAGCGACCGAGGCGCTGACGATGAGCAGGGCGATGACGACAGCAGCGACGATCTTCGTGGTCGTCCCCCCGCCCCAGCCGAGCCGGGTGAAGACGGTTGCCGTCGCCAGGACCGCCATGATCGCCAGGAAGGTCTCCCATCCGATGGAGACCAGCCAGGACACCACCCCAGGGACCTTCTGCCCGGTCACCCCGAACACGGCGCGCGAGAGGATCATCGTCGGCGCCGAACCGCGTTTGCCGGCGATCGCGATAACTCCGCATAGCGCGAACGACAAGGTGATCCCGACGATCGCGACGAGGACCCCCTGCCAGAAGGAGACGCCGAACCCGAGGACGAAGGCGGCATACGAGACGCCGAAGACCGAGACATTCGCGGCGAACCACGGCCAGAACAGATCTCTGGGGGTGGCGGTTCGCTCGGACTCGTCGATGATCTCGATCCCGGTGGTTTCCACGCCGAGCCGGCGGGTCGCCTCAACTGTCGTCGACATGCTCACACTCGGCAGCATGGCAGAGTCGCCGGGCACCGTGCGATCAGCGCATCCACTTCCGCCGTCCGATCAGCGGATCGAGCTCCTCGGGGGCGATCCCATCAGCGGCGCTGTGAGGCCCATCGTTCGTAGTCGTCGTCCTCGTCCCACTCCGGGTGGGAGCCCTGCTGATTGTGCTGGGAGTGGAGTTCTCGCTCAAGCGCGTGCAGGTCAGTGTTCGGGCTGTAGTACTTCAGCTCGCGAGCAACCTTCGTCTGCTTGGCTTTGGCTCGGCCGCGCCCCATGGCGTGACCCCCTTGTGGACTAAAGCCGGTGGCGCATCGTGTCCATCGAAACACCCCGTCGAGAACGTCGGGGCCTCTCGACTCCACGGAGCGGCCCCGGGAATCTGGTGTTGGTCGTGGGGTCAACGCTACATCAGAGAAGCGCGTCGGGTCTGCTTGGTCGGGCGGGTGGACAAGGTGAGCAGTCAGGGACCGAGCCCGGCGACCAGGTTGATCGTGGCGGCGACGATGACGGTACCGAAGAGGTACGAGAGCCAGACCTGCCCGATGGCGATCCGCCGGACCCTCGTCGTCTTCAGATCGGTGTCCGAGATGGCGAACGAGACCCCCACCGCAAACGCGGTGTAGAGGACGTCGCTGTATGCCGGGGTGCCCGTCATGTGGAAGTCGATGCACTCCGCCGAGCCCGGCTGCGGCGAGGGCGAGCCGGGTCAGCCGGTGGTGTTCGTGATGACGGGCGAAGGAGGTGTTCACCACGCCGAGGGTAGGGAATGCGCCCGTGGGCTCTCAGCCCGCGGGACGCACTCCCCACCCGAGACTGGCCAGTGCTCAGTTCTGCTTGATTGCGGAGATGTCGAGGGCGAGCTTGATCTTCTTGGAGACGAGGACGCCGCCGGCCTCGAGCGCGGCGTTCCAGGTCAGGCCCCAGTCCTCGCGGTTGACGTCGGTCTCGGCGGAGAAGCCGACTCGAGTGTTGCCGAAGGGGTCCTGCGCCGTTCCCTCATACTCGACCTCAAGGCTGACCGGCTTGGTGATCCCCATGATCGTCAGGTCGCCATCGAGGACGAACTCGTCGTCGTCGATCTCGCGGATCCCGGTGGAGGCAAAGGTGATCTCCGGGTGGTTCTCGGCGTTGAAGAAGTCCGCGGACCTCAGATGGGCGTTGCGGTCGGCGTTGCCGGTGTCGACGGACTCCGCCTGCATGGTTGCCGTGGCTGTCGAGTCGGTGAAGTCGTCGCGGACGACAACGGAGCCGGCGAGATCGCGGAAGTAGCCGCGGACTTTGGTCACCATCGCGTGCCTGGCGACGAAGCTCGCCTCAGAGTGTGCGGGGTCGATCACGTAGGTCCCGGCTGGGATGGTGGTGACGGTGCTCATGGGGTCTCCTGTAGTTGCTCTGGGCAATACCCCTATCGCCGGGAATGTGTCGCCGGGGGGTATGCCGGTGGCCTGTGTCAGAGTCAATGTAATAGAAGGTTCAACTATTCCCGAGCGGCTGTGATGGTCGTCACAGACACGTGACCGGCCGTGCCGTCAGCCCCGCTAGGCTCGCGGAAACCCGACGGGTGTGGGCGGCATACGCGCGCGCCTCGGGCTCACGGCGGGTGACTTTGGTCGCCCGAGCCGACCGCAACAACCCTCGACACGGTGAGATGGAGCCATGGCGCAGAAGATGGGTCTTCGGGAGTACATCGACAGCCTGCAGGTGCAGGGCTACCGGGTGCAGGGAGGCAGTGGTGAGGACCCGATGCTCATCGCTCCCGACGGCAAGGCGGTCGAGACTTGGCGCGAGGACTATCCATACGACGAGCTCATCGACCGCGAGGAGTACGAGGAGGAGAAGTACCGCCTCCAGATCGAGCTGCTCAAGTTCCAGTACTGGACGCAGGATGCCGAGGCCAAGCATGTCCTCGTGTTCGAAGGCCGCGATGCGGCGGGCAAGGGGGGGACGATCAAGCGCTTTATGGAGCATCTCAACCCCCGGGCCGCACGGGTTGTCGCCCTGACGAAGCCGACGAGCGACGAGCAGGGACAGTGGTACTTCCAGCGCTACGTGCGGCACCTGCCGACCGCCGGGGAGATCGTCCTGTTCGACCGTTCCTGGTACAACCGGGCCGGCGTCGAGCGGGTGATGAGCTTCTGCACCGACGAGGACTACGAGGCGTTCATGCGCCAGGCGCCGAGTTTCGAGCGGATGCTCGTCGAGTCCGGGATGACCGTGACGAAGTTCTGGTTCTCGGTGACCCAGCAGGAGCAGCGCACCCGGTTCGCGATCCGTCAGATTGATCCGGTGCGCCGCTGGAAGCTCTCGCCGATGGACCTGGAGAGTCTGGACCGGTGGGAGGACTACACCGCTGCGAAAGAGGCGATGTTCGAGCGCACGGACAAGAAGTACGCGCCCTGGATCCAGGTCAAGTCCAACGACAAGAAGCGGGCGAGGCTCAACGCGATGCGCGCCTTCCTCAACCAGTTCGATTACGAGGGGAAGGACACCTCGGTTGTCCACGCCCCGGACGAGAAGATCGTCAACCGGGCGAAGTTCACCAGCGGGGACTGACCCTTCTGGCGCTTCCGGTTCTCGAGTTCCTCGGACTCAAGGGTTCGTCGTGCTCAAGGTCGTCGTGCTC
>JBDIAO010000130.1:0-6937 GCA_039812375.1 Phycicoccus sp.
GGAGCAAGGATAAACCCATAGACCGCGAGGCTGTACGAGACTCCAACAGAAGGGAACGGCAATGGCTTTCAAGGGAATGGATGTCGATGAGGCCCGCACTGGTGTGTCGAACCTGAAGAAGGGCGTCGAGTCCCTGCGTCAGGCAAAGAGCCAGCTCAACGGCCACACGAACCACGTGCACGGCATTTGGAAGGGCCAGGACTCCGACAAGTTCAAGGGCGACTGGGACGGGACTCACGCTCCGAAGATCGACACGATCATCGGGGCCCTCGAGCAGTTCATCGGCGAGCTCGAGAAGCAGATCCGCGAGCAGGAGTCGGCGTCGGCCTGATCCACCAGGCAGCCGGCCTCGGCTCGAGCAGGCCGGCTGCCCGCATCCGGACCTCCCTGGTTGGAAAGGACCTCCATGAGCATTCTGGGTATGGACATCGGCGAGATGTTCAACATCAGTTCAAAACTCCGTGGGCACTCCGGGGACCTGCAACGGCTCACCGCAGATATCGACGCTCTGGTCCGCGAGGCGATGACCCACTGGGAAGGCCCTGACGCCAGACAGTTCCTCGAGTGGTGGGAACACGAGCACAAGCCTCCGATGGTGGCCGCGCAGGAGACGCTCAACCGCCTGAGTAGTGCGGCCAAACAGGCCGCCGTCGACCAGGAGCGCATCTCCGGTGCGTGACCATGGCGAACCCCCCACCCGAAGGAGGCCGTGGCGATGGTCCTGAAGGGCATGGACACCGAGGCCATCGACGGCCTGGCCCACCGGATTGACGCCAAGGCCAACAGCGTGGCCTCCGTCGGTAGCTCAGCCGGCCGTTTCGTCCGTGGCGCTGAACGGTTGTGGCTTGGCCGCCGCGCCGACCGCTGGCTTGCGGACTGGCTGGCTCAAGAGGTGTCAATTCGTCGCACCGCGCACTTCGCCCATGACTTGGCGCAGAAGCTTCGCGACGAGGCCGAGCAGCAGCGCAGGGCGAGTTCCGGAGCCGGTTTCGGGTCCATTGGAAACCTTGCGCCGTGGCACATTGGGCCGCCTCAAATGCCCGGGGGATCTAGGTTCCTGCCGCCGAGTGTTCCGTTGCCCTTGTTCTACCTAGCCAAGATGTTGGGCGAGGACCAGGACTACGTGCGCGCCAGTGGGGTCGCTGGAATGCTGGGCGCGTGGGCCACACTCGGCCGCAACGCGTCTCTCACCGGTGACTACACGGACTTCTATCGGAGGATGGTCGCCAACGGCGGAGTGATTCCGGACTTCTGGCGATTCAAGAAGCCCCTCAACGGACCATTTGCGGTGGGTGGTTTCGGGAACGCGCTGGACGAATTCAAAGGGCTCGGCCGTCTCTCAATCATCACGACCGGGGTTTCACTCCTCGGGAGCGCGAACGACCTCTTCGATCCGAACGCGGACTTCGGGGCGCGCGTTGGTGCTCTGTGGGACGGCACGAACACCATGCTGAAGACGTCGAAGAACCCCGTTACCTACTTACTCGGAGTCGCCAGCTCCTCCGTCAAGCTGGCCACCGACACGTACGTCAAGGAGAACCCCGACTTCTCCGCCAGCGGGCGCCAGATGGTGTGGGACGAAGTGCGAAAGAACCCCGGCGTCGTCGTCGATGAGTTCGGGAAGGCCGCTGTCCAGGTGTTCACCAAAGACATATGGAAGATCTTCTGATGGTTACCTTGCATGCCGTCTACACAGACGACGAAATCATTGCGCTGGCCCGAGTTGCGGACGTCCGCTGGAACCGTCAGCTGCCCACCGTGGACCTTATGGACGCGAAGTCCGTAGCGGGCGCCGAGTTCCGCGGCATTCGGTCGCTGGGACTTCGTGACCTGCGCCAAGAGCTCGTCGGCGACAAGTCCCTTCCGTCTCTGGTGGCCGATCTCAGCCCGGTAGCCGTCGCGACGACGGTCGATGACGAACTCCTCGTGAGTGGTGATGCCGCGAGGATCGAGTGGTTCAGCCTCGTAGAGGGAACCGTGGAAGTACACGTGTTACCTAATGGGACGCACTTCTACTCCTTGGACGACTCCGTGGATCTGACTGCCCGCATCGCTGCCTTGATGGCGGATAGGGAAAGCCATGATCCCAAACGCTCCCTCATGGTGCTCTTCCCGGCCCGGGAGGTGGGGTTCCTCGGCGGTGCTCATCCCTCAGCCGTGAACCTTGCTGACATGAGGGACCGTCGCACGCTTGGCCACGACGTGAGCGAAAGGGGCTGGCGCGACCTGATCGCACCGATCGTCGGTGATGATTGAGGAGGACGACCATGAGACTGGGAATGGACACCGCAGCGGTGGAGGGCATCGCCAGACGGATGAGTGCCAAGGCCGCCCAAGCAACAACCCTGTCGTCCTCCGCTGGCCGGCTCGTCCGCAGTTCTGAGCAGCTCTGGCTGGGCGAGCGCGCTGACCGTTGGCTCGCGGACTGGATGGCTCAGGAGGTTGCCATCAAGCGCATGGGCCAGTTCATCGAGGATCTCGCCGAGGACCTACGGCAACAGGCACGCGAACAGGACCGAGTGAGCGATCAAACGGGTGGTGCCAGGTCAGCCCCTCGACCATCTGTCAGCGCCAGCGATATCGGCACTCCGGCGCACGGTCGATGGGGACATGCGGGCGACATGGCAAAGCTGGCGGGGGCAGCGTATGGGGAAGAGCGACCACCCGCCGGATGGCGGAAGGTCGGCGACGAAGAGCTCCGGGCGATGGGCATCGACCCGTCACACTTCAGCAACTCCCTAGGCTTCAGTGCCTCTCTTTTCGTAAGTAGCGAAGGTAAGTTCACTCTGGCTTTCCGTGGGACGGACGACTGGAAAGACTGGGTTTTCGCCAACAGGCATGCCAATGAGATCACCGCACAAGATCGCTATGCACTCAGGTTGGCAACTGAGCTCCACGGAGCTCTGGGGCAGGATCTGGAATTCACGGGCCACTCGCTGGGTGGGCGGCTGGCCGCGATCGCGGCGATCAGCACCGGCGGGCGAGCCACGACCTTCGATGCGGCAGGCGTCTCAAGCTCTGCGATCCGCATGGCAAGCGGCGGGAACGAGGCTCTTGTCGAGGCCGCCCAAACCAGTGTCACTGACTACCACGTCAAGGGCGAAGTGCTGAATGCCGTGCAGCACGTCGTGGTGCCCAGTGCGTTCGGGACCCACGTGGAGTTGCCAGCGCCCCCGGCTCTCAAGCCATTGAAAGTGGGCCCCTCCGGTTTGCCGGGCCATGCTGGCCTTGCGATCGACGCCGCGAACGCTACGAGCCAGGTGATTACCGGAGTCGCGGACTCGGTCAACGACCACTCGAGGGTCTACCTTTATAGCGCACTCAGTGAGAAGGCGCTCGATGAATACCGCAACTCGGACGAGTTCAAGGCAGCGCAGGCACGGCATCGTCCTCGAGGCCTCCCGGCGATGCGATTGTGAGGAACTCGACACCCTTAAGTGTGGCGAGGCTGATGTTGTCTGCCGTGGAATTGTCGGTGCGAGCCTGTGTGGATCTGTCATCGATCAACTGGCGACGGGAGGCAGCGGCGTTCTCCTGCGTCGTGCTCACCCCAGACTCTTCGGCGGACAGCCAGATTGGCCTGTGCGTCGGCTCTCTCGTCGCCGTTGTCATGGGGAGGTACCCGCGACGGCACGGTTTGGCCGCGCAGGAACAGTGAAGAGGCTTGTCACCATCTCTGCCTGCGCGGGTTCGACCACGATGGTGCCGGCAGCGTAGGAGTTCTCCGGCTGCCACCTCGCCGTGATCTCGTCGCCGTACTGGCTCGCCGCCAAGGTGTCGGCCAGCATGCTGCGGAACTCAAGGAGTTCGGGGCCGGCAGGTTCTCCGGCGTCAGCCTGCGCGGAGGTCGACGTGAGATGCACCGTCACGCCCGCCAGACGGGCCAGTCTGTCTATGTCAACCCGGGCCGGCCCCGGGGTGACGGCTTGATTCGGCCCCACCCCGCGGAAAGTCGAGAGCCGGCTATCGCGGCTTGCGCTGCTTGGCAGCGAGACCCATGTAGTGGCCTGGTGACTCGTGGATTCCGTAGCGTTGCCAGGCGTCGCCACGGCGGTCGTCGGCGACCCACACGACTTGATAGTTGGCGCTTCGGTCCTCGTCGGTGAAGGTGCCTGCCAAGAGCTCGGGCACGAGCGCGTAGGGCGGGTAGTCCTCTTCGATCTCGATCGATCCGTCGGCCCATGTGAACAGGAGCCAGCAGCCCAGCTGCTTGCCTGAGGAACAGGTTGCGGAAGTGTTCGGTCTGAATGGCCACCCAGCCCGCGATAATGCCCTGGTCGAGCAGTTCGGCGACAGCGCCGTCGAGCGCGGCGACCTGCGCCTCGGTCGGGCCAGCTCGTTCGGTCATGCCCAGATAATGACCGATCCTTGAGGTCAGCGAGCAGCGCGCGTGTGGTTGAGGCGGTAGCTGCTGGTGCCGGTTTCGATGATGGTGCCGCCGTAGGTGAGGCGGTCGACGATCGCGGCGCACAGGCGGGGGTCGGTGAAGGTCTTGGTCCACCCGGCGAACGACTCGTTGGAGGCGATCGCGATGCTGTTCTTCTCTTCGCGTTCGGTCAGGACCTGGAAGAGGAGCTCGGCGCCGCGGGTGTCCAGGCTCATGTAGCCGAGTTCGTCGATGATGAGCAGGTCGACCCGGCCGTACCGGTTGATCGTCTTGGTGAGGGTCTTGTCGTCGGCGGCTTCGACGAGCTCGTTCACCAGCCTCGTGGCGAGGGTGTACTTGACCCGGTATCCCTTCATCGCCGCGGCGGTCCCGAGCGCGATGAGCAGGTGGCTCTTGCCGGTACCGGAGTCCCCGATCAGGCACAAGGGCTCACCGCGGCGGATCCAGTCCCCGGCAGCGAGGGTGTGCACCAGGGCGGGGTTGATGTTGGGGTTGGCGTCGTGGTCGAAGTCCTCGAGGTACTTCTCGCGAGGGAACCCGGCGATCTTGACGCGGCGGGCGGTGGAGCGGCGGTCGCGGTCGTCGACCTCGGCCAACAGGAGTTCGGCGAGGAATCCGGAGTAGGTGAGCTGGTCCTTGGTCGCGGCCGCGACGGCCTCCTCGACCACCGCGCGGATTGTCGGTAGCCGAAGGCGTCGGCAGGCGGTGTCGACGGCGGCAGTGGCGGCTTCCTCGGTCAGGCCACGGCGTCGGCGCAGCGTGGTCGTCGTGGATACGGAAGCGGTCATGGTTGTCCTCCGGGATCGGGTGCGGGGATCGGGTGGTCGGTGCCGGTCGCCCGGCCAAGGAGCTGCCGGTCATAGATGGCCAGGTCGGGCAGCGGCCGGGTGTCCGGCGGGAGGCCGGCGATGACCGCGGTCGGGTCGAGGAGGCGACGCATCGTCAGCGACACCACCCGCTCGGGTTGCCCTGCACCTTGCTCGACGTCGTGACCGTGACGAAGGAGGTGACGGTCACCACTGGCCCCACCCACAGCGGCGGCCGCGGCGTGGCGACGGGTCTCGACAGCGACGACCTCCGCGGTGACCGCGCCCACGTGCAGGGCGGCCCGGATCCCCGCGACGACGTCTCCGGCGCGGTGTGCCCGGTGCAGGAGCAGGACGTCGATCAGCTGCCGGGTGCCGTCAGCGTCGCCGTTGACGCGGCGGGCGGCGATCCAGAAGTCCTCGTGCGAGGTCGTGAACACGCCGGCTGCTCTCGCTTGGGCCAGGGCGGTCGACCCGGGCAGGGCACCGGGCTTGAACGCGAGCACTTCGAGGTAGTGGTCGAGGTCGACGACCGAGCCGGTCCGGGCGATCCGCCGCGGGTGGTCGGCGACCAACGTTCGGCCGTCGAACACCTTCACCCGAGAGGCTTGCAGCGAGACGCGGACGCGGCGGCCGATGAGGCGGGCGGGGACGGAGTACTTCACCATCCGCACCGTTACTAGCGCCGACCTGTCGACCCGCGGGTTCAGGACCAGGCCGGGGTCGAACCCGTCCGCAGGCAGCGAGTTCAGGAGCGGCTGCTCGATGTTGAGGTCATGCCCGACAGAGTGCAGGTGGCCCTCGATCCGCCGATGCAGGTCGCGGGCCTCCCAGCCGGCGATCTTCTCGTTCAGTTCATCGAGGGTCTTCACCTCGGGCATTGGGGTGAGCCAGGCGCGTCGGAACCGGCCGACCTCGCCCTCGACGCCGCCCTTCTCGTGCGCCCCTTCGATGCCGGGGTGGCAGTAGAACGCGTCGAAGCCGTAGTGGGACCGGAACAGCACCCACCGCGGGTTCTCGGTCCGGCGCCGACCCGAGCCGTACAACACCTGGGACACCGCGGAAGTCAGGTTGTCGTAGCGGATGTGTCCGGTCGGGACCCCACCGAGAGCCTCGAACGCTTCGATGTGCCCTTGGAGGAACGCCTCCTGACCGCACGTCGGGTACACCCGGTGGACCGCGGCGCCGGAGTGAGACAGGCGGTACACGAACAGGTGGCACTTGGTCTTCACCCCATCCAAGACCACCCACACCTCGCCGAAGTCGACCTCCGCCTCCACACCCGGGGCGTGGTCTTGCGGGACCATCGCGACCACCGCGACCTTGCCGTGCTCGACCGCGATCTCCGGCCGACGCCGGCGGACGTAGTCCCGCACCGTCGAATACGACACCTGCGCGTCGTGCTCATCGACCAGACGGGCGTGGACCCGGCGGGCCGTGTGTCGCTGCTTCCTCGGCGCGTCCAGATCGGCGACGAGCATCGCGTCCACGACCTCGACGTACGGGCCGAGCTTCGGCGCGACCCGGGTCGGGGTCTTCCGACCTGGCGGTTCCGCCGACGCCAACGCCTGCCGCACCGTTCGTCGGTGCACCCCATGACGGCGCGCGAGCTCCCGGATCGAGAACTCCTCAACCCGGGCATCCCGACGGATCGCCGCGAACAACTCCACCCGAGACCCCGTCCCGGACACCACCACCGATGCGTTCGTCGCCATGACGCTCACGCTGGCGCGGGGTGGGGCCA
>JBDIAO010000131.1:0-6805 GCA_039812375.1 Phycicoccus sp.
GCACGCGACGACACTCGAGCGCACGCGAAGACGTCGTGCGGCCGGATCGGGGCGCTCACCGGTAGGCTGAGCCGGGCACGTCCCCGACCCACCAAGGAGAAGCGTGAACACCGATCTGGTCGTCGTGGGCTCGGGTTTCTATGGCCTGACCGTCGCTCAACGTATCGCCGAGACCGGTCGGCGGGTGCTCGTCCTCGACCGACGTCCGCACATCGGCGGCAACGCCTACAGTGCCCCGAACCCGGAGACAGGCATCGAAGTCCACGAGTACGGGGCTCACCTGTTCCACACCAGCAACGAACGGGTCTGGGACTACGTCAGTCAGTTCACCACGTTCACTCCTTACGTGCACCGGGTGTACACCTGTCACAACGGGCAGGTGTATCCGATGCCGATCAACCTGGGGACGATCAACCAGTTCTTCGACGCGGCATACAGTCCTGACGAGGCACGGGCCCTCATCGCCGACCAGGCCAGTGAGATGGCCGGGATCGAGCCGAGCAACTTCGTCGAGAAGGGTGTCTCGTTGATCGGCCGCCCGCTCTACGAGGCGTTCATCGCGCACTACACCGCCAAGCAGTGGCAAACCGACCCGGAGAAGCTGTCCGCCGACATCATCTCTCGGCTGCCGGTGCGCTACACCTACGACAACCGGTACTTCAGCGACACCTACGAAGGGCTGCCGGTCGACGGCTACACCGCATGGCTGACCCGGATGGCAGACCACCCCAACATCGAGGTGCGCCTGGACACCGACTTCTTCGATCCAGGTCAGGAAGCCAACCGGGACAACGTCGTCGGGAACGTTCCCGTGGTCTACACCGGCCCGGTCGACCGGTACTTCAGGTATGCCGCAGGCCGCCTGAGTTGGC
This sequence comes from Phycicoccus sp., assembly GCA_039812375.1. Lineage (GTDB taxonomy): Bacteria > Actinomycetota > Actinomycetes > Actinomycetales > Dermatophilaceae > JAGOME01. The sequence continues at coordinate 873 of JBDIAO010000131.1, forward strand.
GCACGCTCGACTTCGAGAAGGAGGTCGTCGCCACCGGCGACTACCAGGGCTGTCCGGTGATGAACTACCCCGACCCCGACGTGCCGTATACCCGGATCCACGAGTTCCGGCACTTCCACCCGGAGCGGGACTACCCCAAGGACAAGAGCGTCATCATGCGGGAGTACTCGCGGTTCGCGGAAGGAGACGACGAGCCGTACTACCCGGTGAACACCCCCGAGGACCGGGAGCGGCTCCTGACGTATCGCGACCTGGCACGCAACGAGCCGGGGGTGGTCTTCGGGGGCCGGTTGGGCACCTACAAGTACCTCGACATGCATATGGCCATCGCCTCGGCCCTGACCATGGTCGACAACAAGCTCCTGCCGCACTTCACCCGTGGCGAGCACCTCGACAGCGGCGGGGTGGACGCGTGAGTACGCCGGCGGTCCAGGTGGACAGCACTGGTCAGGGGTCGCAGCAGACCTGGCACACCGTGGCCCGGGTGGTCTTCCCGGCCGGGCAGGACGAGGACATCATCCCGCTCTATCTCACCTTCGGGCGCAGCGCCGGTGTCCCCCCCGAAGAGCAGGAGATCTCTGGTCGACCCGAGCGTGGGGGGCCGGTGACCGAGCGGGCACCAGTGGCGGTGTTCAGCGGCACCGAGCACAGTGAGGCCATTCTCTCGCGGCGCTCCATCAGAGTGGCCAGCGGGGAACGAGCGTCGCTGGCGACCTATTTCAACGCGTTCCCGGCGAGCTACTGGCGCAAGTGGACCAACGTCGACACCGTTCGGCTTGCGTTGACGATCGAGGGCGCCGCCAGTGTCCTGGTCTACAAGTCGAACCCGCGCGGGGTCGCGCAGCGGGCCAAGACGGTGCGCACCGACGGCCCCCGCACCGACCTGGTCTTCGACCTGCCGCTGACCGCCTTCGGGGACGGCGGCTGGTACTGGTTCGACATTGTCTCGCGCGACGGCGACGTGATCCTCCACGAGGCACAATGGCAGGTCCCGGTGGCGCCGGTCCGGCCCGGGACCTTCTCCATCGGGGTCACCACGCTCAACCGGACGGACTACGTCGCCCGGCTCGTCTCGGCCCTCGCCGAGGCCGACGACCTACGCGGGCATCTCGACCGGCTCTACATCGTCGACCAGGGCAGCACGCCGGTCGAGAGCGATCCCGCGTGGCCGGCCGCTGCGGCCGCCATGGGAGAGCAGTTGCAGCTCATCCACCAGGACAACCTCGGTGGCTCCGGGGGCTTCTCCCGGGGGATGTACGAGACGGTCACGGCGGGCACAAGCACGTATCACCTCCTCCTCGACGACGACATTATGGTCGAGCCGGAGGGGATCCTGCGTGCGGTCGCGTTCGCGAGCCACTGCCGCCGGGCCACCATCGTCGGTGGCCACATGTTCGACCTGATGAACCGGTCGGTGCTGCACGCCATGGGGGAGGAGATCGACGAGTGGAAGTGGTTCTGGGGCCCGGTGCGCGGCCTGCCGCAGGGTCACAACCTCGCCAACAAGGGCCTGCGCGAAACCGGGTGGATGCACCGCCGGATCGACGTGGGCTACAACGGCTGGTGGATGAGCCTGATCCCGGTCGAGATCATCAAGGAGATCGGGCTGTCGCTGCCGGTGTTCATCAAGTGGGATGACGCCGAATACAGCGTGCGCGCCCGCGAGCACGGATTCCCGACCGTGTCCCTGCCCGGGGCCTGCGTCTGGCACGTCTCCTGGGCCGACAAGGACGATTCGGTGGACTGGCAGGCCTATTTCCACGAGCGCAACCGGCTCATCTCCGCGCTGCTGCACTCGCCCTACCCGCACGGCGGCCGGGTGCTCACCGAGGGAACGGCCGCAGACGTCAAGCACGGCTTCTCTATGCAGTACTACGCCCAGGAGCTGCGGGTGCGGGCGCTGCGGGACGTCCTCGCCGGCCCCGGAGGGCTGCACGCCTCGCTGCGCACCGCGTTGACCGAAGCCCGGGCGCTGGCCCCGCAGTTCCCGGACGCCCGCTACCAGGCCGACCCGGAGGCCTTCCCACCGGTCCACCGGCGCAAGCCGCTGCGCAAGGGCAAGTTCCCCACGGCCCCCCACATCGCGCTCCTGCCGCTGTGGGCGGCGGCCACCTTGACCAAGCACCTGATGCCGGTCGATGAGGAGGCCCTGGCCAGTCCGCAGGTGACCGTCCCGCACTCGCTGAGCAAGTGGTGGTTCCTGTCCCAGTTCGACTCGGCGGTGGTGAGCAAGGCCGACGGCACCGGGGCCGCCTTCTATCAGCGCGATCCGGCCAAGCTGCGCGAGCTGCTCACGACGAGCCTGACCCTGCGTGCCCGGTTGCGCACCCACTGGGCGGCGCTGTCGACGCAGTATCGCCAGGAACTGGCCCACATCACGTCGATCGAGGAATGGGAGCGGACGTTCTTCCACCGCTCGACGCCTTCGGGATGAGCGCGGCGGGGCTCGGCGCGGAAGGTCCGGGTGCGGAGGGTGTGAGTGCGCGGGGCGCGAATGCCGCCTCGGAGCAGCCGTTGGTCACTCCGGGGCGCAGTCAGGGGCTGCTCGACGTACTGCGCTGGCGATTCCTGCTGCGTCTGCTGGTGCGCAAGGAGTTGCGGGTGCGCTACCGCGGGTCCGTCCTGGGGCTGCTGTGGAGCTACGTCAAACCGGCGTTCCAGCTCTTCGTCTTCTACATCGCGATGGGCAAGTTCCTGCGGCTGGGTGAGACGCAGCCGAACTATCTCATCTACCTCTTCTCCGGGATCGTCATCGTCAACTTCTTCTCCGAGGTGTTCGGCAACGCCACTCGCTCGATCGTCGCCAACGCCGACTTGGTGAAGAAGATCTATCTTCCCCGGGAGTTGTTCCCGGTCGCCAACGTCTGGGTGGCGGTCGTCCACCTGCTCCCCCAGATCGTCGTGCTGGCTCTGGCCGCCCTCGCCACGGGCTGGCGGCCAGGGCCCGTGGACCTACTCGCTGGACTGGCGGCCCTCGTGCTGACCATGGTCACCGGTCTGGGCCTGGGGCTGGTCTTCGGTGCCGCGAACGTCCTCTTCCGGGACTCGGAGAACTTCGTCGACCTCATCCTCATGGCCGCCACCTGGATGTCGCCGGTGCTGTACAGCTGGGAGATGGTCCAACACGTTCTGCCGCACTGGCTGTTCGTCATCTATCAGCTCAACCCGATCACTGCGGCGGTCCAGTTGTCCCACGTGGGCTTCTGGGCCCCGTCTGCGACGGTGCGGGCTCGCTACGGTTCTGCCGCTGACGTGGTGCCGCCCAGCTTCCTCCTCTACCTGCTCGCCGCAGCCGCGATCAGCGCCGGCCTGGTCCTGCTCGGCCAGCTCGTCTTCCGGCGCCTTGAGGGCCGTTTCGCCCAGGAACTCTGAGAGGCCGGGGATGTGACGATGACCAGCGCCATCGAGGTCGAGAAGGTCACCAAGAACTTCAGTCTGCGGCATACCCACTCGCTCAAGGAGCTCATCGTCTGGACGGCCCGTGGCCGCAGTGGTGAGTTGCGTGACGAGTTCAAGGCCCTCGACGACGTGAGCTTCACCATCAGGCAGGGCGAGGCCGTCGCGCTGCTCGGGCTCAACGGGTCCGGGAAGTCGACGATGCTCAAGCTCATCTCCGGGGTCATGCGCCCCGACGGCGGGCGGCTGGGCACCCGAGGTCGGGTCGCCGGTCTGATCGAGGTTGGCGCCGGCTTCCACCCCGACCTGACCGGCCGGGAGAACGTCTATCTCAACGGGGCCATTCTCGGGATGCACGAGAAGGAGATCGACGCGCGTTTCGACGACATCGTGGCCTTCAGCGAGATCGAGCGGTTCATCGACAGCGAGGTGAAGTTCTACTCCTCGGGGATGTTCTTGCGCCTGGCCTTCTCGGTCGCCGCGCACAGCCACCCCGACGTCTTCCTCATCGACGAGATCCTCGCGGTCGGCGACGAGCCGTTCCAGCGCAAGTGCCTCGACCGGATCCACGAGCTGCGGGACGGGGGCCAGACCCTCATCATCGTCACCCATGACCTCAACATGGTGCAGACGATCGTCGACCGCGGCATCGTCCTCGAGCGGGGTCGGCTCGTCTATGACGGCCCGGTTGCGCAGGCTGTGGAGCGGGTTCGCCACCCGCACTGACGACAGTCCCAGGCCCTAGACTGCCCAGCATGGACAAGGTGGTTCGGAGTGCGGCCGAGGCGATCGAGGGCATCGCCGACGGGATGACGTTGGCAGTCGGCGGGTTTGGGCTGTGTGGAGTGCCATCGGTCCTGATCCAGGCCCTGCACGACGCCGGGGTGAAGGACCTCGAGATCGTCTCGAACAACTGCGGCGTCGACGAGTGGGGTCTGGGGGTGTTGCTGGGCTCTCGGCAGATCCGCAGGATGGTCAGCTCCTATGTCGGGGAGAACAGGGAGTTCGCGCGGCAGTACCTCGAGGGCGAGCTTGAGGTGGAGCTCACCCCGCAGGGGACCCTGGCCGAGCGGCTGCGCGCCGGCGGCAGCGGCATACCCGCGTTCTTCACCCCCACCGGGGTCGGCTCACAGGTGGCCGACGGGGGACTGCCCTGGCGCTATGACCATGACGGCAATGTCATCCTGGCCTCCCCGACCAAGGAGGTCCGGGTCTTCGACCTCGGGCATGGGGAGCGGGAGTACGTCCTGGAGAACGCCATCGTCGCCGACTTCGGGCTGGTCCGAGCGGCGAAGGGGGACCGGCACGGGAACCTCGTCTTCAACAAATCGGCACGTAATTTCAACCCGCTCTGTGCGATGTCGGGACGGATCACCGTCGCTGAGGTCGAAGAGTTGGTCGAACCTGGCGAGCTGGATCCGGATCTGGTGCATATCCCGGGGATCTACGTTCAGCGCGTGCTGCCGCTGACCCCGGAACAGGTGGCAGAGAAGCGGATCGAGCGGCGCACCGTCACCCCCACCCCCGATGCTGCGACCAAGGAGTCCTGAGCCATGGCCCTGACCCGACAGCAAATGGCCGCCCGGGCCGCACAGGAACTGCAGGACGGTGCCTACGTCAACCTCGGCATCGGCCTGCCGACTCTGGTCCCCAACTATGTGCCTGATGATATCGAGATCGTCCTGCAGTCCGAGAACGGGATTCTCGGGGTCGGGGCCTATCCGACCGAGGACCGCGTCGACCCGGATCTGATCAACGCCGGCAAGGAGACGGTCACCTTGCGCCGGGGAGCCTCGTTCTTCGACTCGGCCACGTCCTTCGGGATGATCCGCGGCGGGAAGGTCGACGCGGCGATTCTCGGGGCCATGCAGGTCTCGGTCGCCGGCGACATCGCGAACTGGACCATTCCGGGCAAGATGATCAAGGGCATGGGCGGGGCGATGGACCTCGTCCACGGGGCCAAGCACGTCATCGTGCTCATGGAGCACGTCGCCAAGGACGGCTCACACAAGATCGTCGAGGAGTGCACGCTGCCGTTGACCGGCAAGGCCGTCGTGCACCGGATCATCACCGACCTCGCCGTCATGGACGTCACCGACCACGGTCTGGTCCTGCGCGAGCTCGCCCCGGGAGTGACAGTGGAGCAGGTGCGTGCCGCCACCGGCCCCGACTTCGCCGTGGATCTCACCTGAGAGCTGGTCCCACCAGCCTCACGATTTCGGGATGATCCCGAAATCGTGGCGTCACCCCGGAAGGTTTCCGGGGTGACGCCAGGGTTCCGGGGTGTCGCTGGGTGCGCTGGCCCCTCACCCAGTCGCTGCGCCGGCTCCCAGTCGCTGCACTGGGCTCCCAGTCGCTGCGTGAGGCCCTCGATACTCGCCACACCAGCCCTATTTGTTACATCAGTCACAGTCGCTTATCGCCACATCAGTCTCGTTAGATTCATCAGCCTCTTGAGCCCCGTCAGCCTCATGATCGCGCCGATCTCAAACCCCACCAGTCTCACGATTTCGGGATGATCCCGAAATCGTGGCGTC
>JBDIAO010000132.1:0-6750 GCA_039812375.1 Phycicoccus sp.
ATGGCGGCCACGACCACCGCCGAGGCGATGAACTTCTTCGAGGCCCCGGTGCTCTCGTCGTCGACGGGCGGAGTTCCTGCGTTGTTGTCTGTCATCGTCTCGGCTCCTTCTTGCCGTAGGGATCGGGTCAGGTGGCCAGGAACCCGACGATCGCGAAGGCCGCCGAGACCACGAGGACACCGCCGAGCACCCAGCCGATGGAGGCAGCGTGCTCGCCGCCCTCACCACGGCGGTTCCCGATCGCCATGCGGACACCCGCGAAGATCAGCGCCATCACGAGGATGCCGAGGGCGACCCACTTGCCCCAGCCCATGATCGTTGTGAAGTTCTGGAATCCGGGAGGGGCGCTGCCCCCACCGGGGTTGGGCACGTCCATCGGCACGATCAGTGCCAGGTCGAGCATGGTCATGACTTCTCCTCAGTGTGTGAAGGGTCAGCGTCGGCAACCGCCGTCGCTGCTAGTGAGCGCAGCTGGCTCACAAGCTTGGAGACCGGGCGCGGTACGCGCTCGGTCACGGGGTCGCCCAGCCGCCAGGGCTCGACCCAGGGCACGTCCCAGACGCGCGGAGCGCCACCGCCGACGACCTTGGCCAGGTCGCGGATCGGCGGCGGGAGCTTGCCGGGCGCATCGGCCACCAGGACGAGGCCGAGCATCTGCACCGACGCTCCCGCGCCGCTGGCCGCCCACTGCGTCAGCGCCGATCGCGCGGCGAGCAGGCCGCGCACGTTGGTTCGCGCCACGACGATGCACGGGGCCACGGCACCCGATGACAGTTCGGGCCAGGCGTGGCCGGAGTCGCGCCACGACGGGTCGAGCTCGGCCAGGGTTGACTCACCCGCCCCACCGTGCGCCCCGACGACCCACAGCGCGGCTGCCGCGTGGGAGCGGCGCACCGGCAGAGCGTCCTCGGGCATGGGCACATGTGGCTGCGGCGTGCGCGGCCCGGTCGGTGCCTGAACCGGCTCGACCTCCTCCTCGACGTCGACGGGCTCGACGGCCGGGCTCGGCGCGCCTGGCAGCCACTCGCGCCAGTCCTCACCTTGCATCGCCGGGCGATCGCGCAGCTCTGTTGCCGCTGCGCCGTCCACCCACGGGTTTCCCTTTGTCACCCCTGAACCTCCTGGGTCGATAATGAGCCGTTCCCGACTGTATGCGCCCCAGCATACACCGTTGGGGGTCTCCGTACCATTGCCACCACTTCCGATCCTTGGAGGGCCTTACCGTGCACCAGCGTCCTGTTTCGACTACGATAGCCCCATGTCGAACCGTTCACCGAGGAGCGTCACTGTGACGTCACGCCTTGACGAGTTGTTCGGCGACCTTCCGAAGAAGCTCGACGTCCCCCAGGTCGCTGACCTCCTCGGGATGACCAAGAAAGGGGTGTACCAGTGGATTCATCAAGGAGTAATCCCCGCGTACAAACTAGGCGCGACCTGGATCATTCTTCGCGACGAGCTGCGCGACGCCATAGCGTCGGGCTCGAACCTCGCGCACAAGCTGCCAGCCTCGCTCCAGCTCGACGAGGAGCCCGAGGAGGACGCGGACTGATGCCGCGCCTCGGGGGGCTCGCGGCCGCGATCGCTTGCAGCGCAGCGGTACTCACGGGGTGCAGCAGCACCCCGGAGCCACCGCCCAGCGCCCCGTCGTCGAGCGTGCCCGTGACGATCCCGAGTGGCCTCACCCCGGCCCCGACCGGCGTGCCTGAGCAGCACGACGACGGGTCGACCGGCAGCCCCAAGCCGGGCTCGACCCTCGCCCTCGACGATGCCGCCCGATCGAGCGCGCTCGATCGAGGGCAGAAGGTGATGGAGCTGTTCGCCCGTCGCAACGTGTCGGCTCAGCAGTGGCAGGCCGACCTCACGCCGTACCTGACGCCGCAAGCGGCGCAGGCCTACAGCCACGTCGACCCGGCGAACGTCCCGCCGACGAAGATCACCGGCAAGGTCACTCTCACCCCGGCGTCGACGCCGCTGGTCGCTCGGGTCAGCGTCCCGACCGACGCCGGGGTCTACCTGGTCCTCATGTCGCGCAACGACGACAGCCCCGTGTGGCTGGCTGACCGGATCATGCCGCCCGAGGGGCCTGGGGACTCCTGATGAGCAACAACGGCCAGGGCTCAGGGGCGCGCAAGGCCGTCATCGCTCTCCTGCTCATCCCAGCGTTCCTCCTCGCGTTCCTGTTCAGCATGGTCTTCACCTCCGACTCGACCTCACAGGCCAGCGCGTGCGGACCCACCGGGGCCGCCCTGATCGTCGACCCGACGTCGGTGCCGCAGGGACCGATCGCCGGATACGACCACGAGCAGCTGGTCAACGCCGCGCACATCATGCTCGCGGCGCAGAAACTCGGGCTCAGCGCCCGAGACCAGCAGATCGGCGTCATGACCGCGATGGGCGAGTCCAGCCTGCGCGTGCTGGACCGAGGCGACGCCGTTGGCCCCGACAGCCGCGGCCTGTTCCAGCAGCGCGATAACGGCGCGTGGGGCAGCTACGAGGACCGGATGAACCCGTTCATCTCGGCCACGAACTTCTTCAAGGTCGAGATGACCATCGCGGGCCGCGACTCGATGGAGCCGACGCTTGTCGCCAACGCGGTCCAGCGCAACGCCGACCCGTACTACTACACCCCGTTCTGGGCACCGGCCGGTGAGGTGACCAAGGCCCTCGGCGGGATCAAGGAGCAGGCCGGCTCCACCGCCAGCAGCACCGCCGGAGAGCCGCAGTCGTCCTACGCGCTCGGGCCGGTCAAGCCGCAGACCGCGACCGTCGCCAACACGGTCGGGCCGATGTTCGGCATCAAGACGGCGGGCGGCTACCGCGACCCGGAGGCCGAGCAGTACGACCCCAACGGACACCCGGCCGGGCTGGCGATCGACTTCATGACCAACGACATTCCCGATGGCAAGGCCACCGGGGACAAGCTGGCCAAGTACCTGCAAGACCACGCGGCCGAGCTCGGCGTCAAGTACATCATCTGGCAGCAGCACATCTGGTCGGTTGAGCGGGCCGACGAAGGCTGGCGGCCGATGGCCGACCGAGGCAGCCCGACCCAGAACCACATGGACCACGTGCACCTGTCCCTGACCGGTGACGGGTCGAGCACCATCCCCGGCTGTGGGCCAGGAGGACTGCCCGGAGAGGTGTCCCTGACCGGTTGGGCCGCCCCGGCCCAAGGTCCGATCACCTCGGACTTCGGACCGCGCAACTCCCCCGGCGGGATCGGCTCGACCTACCACCGTGGCATCGACCTCGGAGGAGGCGGCTGCTACGGCCCCATCTGGGCCGCGAACAAGGGCCAGGTCGTCACCGCTGGCCCGTCCAGCGGCTACGGCAACCTGATCGAGATTGACCACGGCGGCGGCGTACACACCCGGTACGGGCACATGTTCAACGACGGCCTGATGGTCAAGGTCGGGGATCAGGTCACCGCCGGGCAGCAGATCGCCAAGGTCGGCACGACGGGCAACAGCACCGGGTGCCATCTGCACTTCGAGGTGCTGATGAACGGCCAGCAAGTAGACCCCGAGGCCTTCCTGGCCAAGGTCAGCGTCACCATCAAGTGAGGGAGAGACCCATGCAGAACACCGCAACCGTCCACCCGGATGGGACTGGCGTCGTGACCATCGACGGCCAGGAACCCACCAGGATCACCGGGCACAGCGTCGACGAGACCCGCCGAGCCCTGCTCGGTCACGTCATCGAGCACGCCCGCCGCACCGGCCAGCACGTCGACGTGCTCGCCCGCGACCCCGAGGCCGAGCACCGGCTGCGCGTCCACCCAGACGGGCGCGTGCAGCCCCTCCCGGCGCAGGTTCCACCAGCACCGGGAACACCGCTGCCGGGGCCGACGCCGACCTCTCACCCACCGGCCCAGATTCAGCCGGCCCCCCAGCACCCGACCAACGGCATCGCACCGATGACGACGCCCGCGCCCAGGAAAGAGGCACCCACCATGACCCAGACCGAGCACCCCGTGCAGACCCGCCGAGAGGCCCGTGAACGGTCCTTCCTGGCCGACGCGCGCATGAGCGCACCGCCGCCCACGGGCTGGCAGGCCTTCCTCGCCCGCCTCGGGATCAAGTCCGGTCCCACGCCGGAGGAGATCTCCAAGTGGGAGGACGAGCGGGCCATCTCCCAGCACTGGCCCGGCCCGCGCACGATCGCCGTGCTCAACGGCAAGGGCGGCGCGGGCAAGACCCCGGCCACCGCCCTACTCAGCGCCATGTTCGCCCGCGCCGGAGGCTCAGGGGTGCTCGCGTGGGACAACAACGTCACGCGCGGCACCCTCGGGTGGCGCACCGAGAGCGGCCCCCACGAGGCGACCGTGCTCGACCTCATCCCGCGCACCGACGAGCTTCTAACCCCTGGCGCACGCGCGGCCGACCTGGCCGCCGTCGTGCACCACCAGACGATCGACAAGTACGACGTGCTGCGCTCGAACCCGCTCCTGCTCTCGACCGAGCAGAAGCTCACGCCGGACCAGCTCGACGCCGTGCACGCCGTCGCCGCGAAGTACTACCGGCTGATCTTTATGGACAGCGGCAACGACGAGGGCGACGCCCTGTGGCTGCGCATGATCGACCACGCCGACCAGATCGTCGTGGCCACGACCACCCGGCCCGACCACGCCGAGGCAGGACGCCTCCTGCTCAACGCACTGGCCGAGCGAGACGAGCACTCAGCTCGTCTCGCAGACCAGGCCGTCGTCCTGGTGTCCCAGGCCGACCGCGAGGAGGCACAGGCCGCCTCGATCGCCCAGGGCTTCGACGCCCTGGCCCGCGCCGTGGTCACCGTCCCCTACGACCCCGCGATGCGCCAGCAGTGGCTCAGGGTCGACAACCTCGCCGCCACAACCCAGCGCGCCTACCTCCGCGCGGCCGCCGCCGTCGCGGCCGGTCTGTGACCGTCCCACTCGTCACAGACGCAACACGCCGACTCACTAGGGAATGACTTCCAGATAGCGATACCACTGCAAGGATGCACTTATGTCTGCACCAGGAAGCACGCACCGAAGCGAGGTGCGCAGCGCAATGGTCACGTTCCGCTGTAGCCCCTCGGAGCGCGCCGAGCTGCGTCGGCGCGCCCAAGCAGCCGGAGTCTCGATGCAGGCCTACCTAGAGCGCATCGTGCTTGACCGGCCCGAGGCTCAGGACCGCCGATCCGGCCGTCCTGCCGACAGCAAGCAGCAGGAGTTGCCCATGACCGGCTGACCCCAGACATGACGAAGGCCCCCGTTGGCGCGGGAGCCTTTGTCCGAGATTGAGCGTCCGGCTCGAACCCCGGACCTCCGATTTTCACCACTCACCTAGCCCGTCTGAGGAGGCGGCCTGACTAGTGAGGAGGCGGCTTTGTGCTGCCAACGATAGCACTGGCGCGCCCGAAAGCCAGCGATTCAGATACGCGCGCCTCTCAGCTCGTCGACGTCGACGAGCCTTCTAGCGGGCCAACACGCCCGCGTCGGTACTACCGGCCGTGCACCGGCCCGCGTGATCTGCGCAGCGCGATCGCGCCCTCGTGCCGAGGCCGTGCTTGGCGGCCCACAGACGGCCCCAGGCTGCCCGCCAGCGTGCCGGTGTGGTCTAGCGCGGCCGACTGGCTCGACCGGCTCTCAGCGGCCCTTAGAACGCCCGAGGGCGAGGAGAAGCGCGCCGCTGCCAAGGTCAGCGCGGACACCCTGATCGACGTCGCGGCCGCCGACGCCCGCGCGGCCGACTCCCGCACGGGTCGCGGTGTCGCCACCGCTCACGACACCGTGGCCAAGGCCCTGGGCTGCTCGGGCAAGACCGTCCAGCGCGCACGGCTGCTCATCGAGGCCCTGGGCTTCGCCAAGACCGTCATCGTCGGCCGCTACCTCACCACCGAGGAGCGGGCCGAGGCCCACGCCCACCACGGCGGCGACCAGCGCCGCATGGCCTCCGAACGCGCCCTGGTCGTCCCCCGTCATGTATCGAATGTCCACCTACCCCCGTGGGGTTGCTTTAACTCTCATCTCCCTACACGTAGTGACTTACCAAAGCGCGCAAGCGCGCGCTCTGGGGCCGCTTCGCGGCAGCCGAGGACGACCAAGAGCCCGAAACGCTGCCAGCCACGGCCCACGATCGCGGTGCAACGGCTCGCGGCCGCCCTGGCGGCACGCCTGCCGTGGCTCGCACGGGGCCACATCGGGTCGCTATGCCGCACGCTGACCGTGCTCGGCCTCGACGACACCGGATGGAGCGCCAGCGACGTCATCGACATGCTCGACCGGCGCAACGTCCAGCTCGGGCTCTACAGCCTGACCGGCGGCTCTCAGCGCGACCCGCTGGCCCTGTTCGCCCACCAGGTGCGCGCAGCCCTCGTCGATGTCAACGAGCCCCCGCGCCTACGGCGCGGCCGCGAGGCGGCCGAGCGGGCGGCAGCGCGTGCAGCTGCTCGGGCCGAACGCGAGGCCGAGGACGCACGCCGGGAGGCCGAGCGCAACGACCCGGCCGTCCAGGCCCGGATCGCGGCCATCAAGGCGCAGATGCGCGAGCAGCTGGCGGCCGCGCGCAGCCAGGCCCGATACCGGCGCTAACGCGCCGACAAGCAGGCGAGCGGTCCAAGACTCAGCCACGGAAGGTCACCTACTCCCTCCCCCTGACGTCCCACTCTGCGGCCACGGGCCACCGCGTCAAGCGCTGCGCGCCGGTTCCTCCGAGAACTTTTCGGACGCGCTCCGGTCGTTCCTCCCTCCGCTTATTTCGCCCGAAAACTTCTCTCCCCCACCGCCCT
>JBDIAO010000133.1:0-6663 GCA_039812375.1 Phycicoccus sp.
GGTTGGACTAGCCGTCTCCTGCAACGGGTCCTGGCTGAACTGCTCGCCGACGAACAGGCGCAGGGGGCGATCGCTCGGGCCCGCTCGGAATACGCCCGCCGGCGTCGCCTCGTCGTCGACCGGCTCGCGGCGCGTGGAATCCTCGTCCCCGGCGGCGACGGCCTCAACATCTGGGTCCCGGTCCAGGACGAGGCAGCTGCGGTGCTGGCCATGTCCAGCCACGGGATCACCGTCACCCCCGGCACCCCGTTTGCGGTGCACCGGGCCGAGCGGGGCGGTCACATCCGGGTGACCACCGCCCTGCTCGTCACCGATCACGAGCAGATCGCCGACCTCATCGCCGAGGCGGCCACCGCCTCCTCATGGTCGAGTCAGCATCGGTGAGCTCCTCATGGTCCAGTCAGCATCGGTGAGGGCCGGCTCGACAGCGCGAGCCGGACGCGTCATACGACGTCGTCGCCGCCGTTCGTGGTGCGCGAACGGCACCACGGAGGCATGCGGAAGGCGTTCAGGTCCCCGAACGGTTCCGGGGCCAGGGGGGTGTGGGTGCCGTCCTGGATCTGGTAGACCATGTGGGCTTGCCCCAGGGAGGCGTCCGACGTGGCGTGCGGATAGGACAGCGTGGACTGGCTGCGCTCCCCGAAGTAGTAGACCCCGTTGACGCCGCGGTGGGGACGGCGCCGCAGGTGCCCGATCACCTCGGCGGTGTCCCAGGTGGCGGTGGCAGACCAGGCACCGGCGAGCAGGTTGACCTGGTCGTATGCCGCCCCCGCCTGGGACCAGCCCGGGGAGCACCCAAAACGAGCCTCGTACTGGGCGCGGAACCGGCGGCCGAGCTCGTCGTCATAGGTGCCGGTCGTCGTGGACCAGATGACCCCCTCTGCGGCCTCTCCGGCCGCATCGAGGAACCCCGGGATGGAGGCTCCGTAGACGCAGTAGACCAAGGCGCAGCTGTCCACCGCGAGAAACGCTCGCTGGAACCGCGCGATCTCGGTGTCCAGGAAGTGGGTGACCATGACGACATCTGGCTCGGCTCGAGCGAGCGCGGCCGCGACAGCGTCCCAATCGGCGCCAATGACCGGGACGTGGATCACCTGCGCCAGGGACCATCCCGCGGCCTGGGCGGCGTCGAGGAACGCCTCGTTGGTCACGTGCGTGCTCGAACTCTCGGTCTCGATGCTGACGATCGTGTGCGACGTGGGGTGGAACAGCCCGCGGGCCCCGAGCTGGGTCAGCAGGTCGATCAACCCGACCCCGTAATACGTCTCGGAGGCGCAGGTCTGCAAGATCGCGCCATAACGGCGGGGGTTGGCCTCGGCCAGGCTCACCTGCTCGGCAAAGGTCGCGGTGTGCAGGAACGGCCTGCCGTAGTCGGCGACCCGGTCGAGCAGGGTCGCGTTCTCGGCGCTGGCATAGCTGGTGATGATGGCGTCGACCCCGGCTGCGAAGAGCCGATCCAGTCCCCGGTCGATGCTGTCCCCGCTGAAGAGATCGACCTCTGCTGCGACGACCGCGATCTCGCGCTTGGCCACGCCACCGGCGGCACCATTGAGGTGGGCGACCAGGAGGTGGAGCTCGCCAACCCCGCTGACGGGATGCGGCATAGCATCGCCTTCGTCCCGGAAGACCGTCCCAAGGACGCGGTCTTCCCCGATCTGTCCCTCGCCGAAAACCTCACCATGGGTCACCTGGGCCCATTCGTCCGGTACGGCAGCGTCAACCACCGAGCCGTGCGCAAGGCGGGCCGGGACGCTATCACCGAGTTCGGCGTCAAAGCCGCCTCGGAGCAGGTGCCCATCGCCAGCCTCTCCGGCGGCAACCAGCAGAAGATCTCGGTCGCCCGGTGGTTGGCCAGCCCCCCGACGCCGACTCCGGCGCCGACCCCGCCCACAGAGAGCCATCGGCCCAAAGTGCCGCACATCGTCGAGGCCAGCGGTCTCGTCGTGCTCACCGTCATCCTGGCGATCGTGTGGGCGCTGCTTCCGGACACCTCACGGTCGTTCCCGTCGCTGGCGAACCTGCGAGTCGTCCTGCTCAGCCAGGCGGTCCTGGTCATCGTGACCATGGGCGCCCTGGTGCCGCTGATCTGCAAGCAGTACGACTTCTCGGTCGGAGCTGTCTGTGGGCTGAGCTCCATCCTCGCCGCCAGCGTTCTCGCCGGCGGGGGGTCGTTGGTGATGGCCATCCTCGCCGGGATCGCGGTCGCACTCCTTGTCGGTCTGGTGAACGGTGTCCTCGTCACGGTCGTCGGTGTCGACTCGGTCATCGTCACCCTGGGTATGACGACGCTGCTCGCCGGCGTGGCTACCTGGAAGACCGGTGGTCTGAGCATCCTGTCCGGGATCCCGGAGAGCCTGCTCAGCATTACCAACCCGCTCGTGGTCGGGGTCCCGATCAGCTTCGCCATCGCCCTGGTGATCACGATCATCGCCGGCTACACCATGCGCAGCACCCCGTTCGGCCGGTATCTGCACGCCATCGGCTCGAATGTCTCGGCGGCACGACTGATCGGTTTGCCCACTCGTCGGCTCACCCTCGGCGCCTTCCTCAGCGTCGCGGCCATCAAGCCGGGTCGGTTCAACGTCTGGGGCGCGTTCGTGGCGATCATGTTCCTCGCCGTCCTCAACAGCGGGCTGAACCTGATGGGCGTCAGCTCCTATGTCAACGACTTCGCCAACGGCATCGCGCTCATCGCCGGCGTCTCCCTCTCGGCCGTGCTCGGCCGGCGCCAGCCCGCCTGACGGTCGCGCCGTCGAGCCCGAAGCCCACCGATCCTTCCGCACAGTGAGGCACACCGTCATGATGTTCACTCGCATCCACCGACGCCTGACAGCAGTCGTCGGTGCCGTCCTCCTCAGCGCCAGCGTCGGCGCCTGTGGCTCCGTCGGTGGCGGCGGCAGTGAGGCCGCGACCACAGGCCCGCCGGGAGCCGGAGTCGCCGCCGTCCAGGGCAACTACGACCGGTGGCTCGCCGGCACCAGCGTCGAGCCGCCCGTCGCGGACAGTCCCAAGGCCGCCCCGGGCAAGCGCATCTGGGTCATCTCCTGCGGACAGTCCAACGCCTCGTGCGCCCGCGGCACCCAGGGTGCCCAGGACGCCGCGGCGGCGATCGGCTGGCAGGCCACGGTGTTCGACACCAAGGGCAACCTGTCGACCGCTGGAGACGGCATCCGGCAGGCGATCGCGGCCAGGGCTGACGGCATCTTCATGTACTTCATCGACTGCAGCTACGCCCAGCAGCCACTGATCGAGGCCAAGGCCGCGGGGATCCCGGTCGTGCAGGCCGAGGGGATCGACTGCGAGCTCGCCGACCCCAAGTCGCCGTCACTGTTCACCCACAGCGTCTCCTACCAGGAGGGGCCGCTGCTCACGTGGCTCCACGACTTCGGAGCCTCGCTGGCGGCGCTGCTCGTCACCGCCACCAACGGCCGCGGCAACATCGTCTTCATCGCCGACAACGCAGCCATCGGCACCCGAAGCGTGATCAAGGGATACCAGAGCGAGGCTGCCAAGTGCCCAGAGTGTGCGTCCGAGGTTGTCGAGTACTCCTTCGACCAGCTCACCGCCGGGGTCAGTCAGCAGGTCCAGCAGAAGCTGCTGCAGAACCCCGAGGCCGACGCGGTCGGGGTCGCCTACGATGGCATCCTGCAGAGCGGGGTCTCGGTCGCCGTGATGCAGTCCGTGCGTGGTGGTCGCCCGCTCACCCTCGCGGCCGGGGAAGGGTCAGCACCGACGATGGACCTCGTCCGCAAGGGGACAATCGTCGGTGGCTCCGGTCTGGACAACGAGTGGGAGGGGTGGTCGGGTATCGACAACCTCAACCGCATCTTCCAAGGGGCACCTACCGCCGGTAGCGGGATCGGCATCCAGCTCTACACCAAGGGACACAACGTCCCCGCCTCCGGCCCGTATGTCGCCAGCGTGGATTACCGGTCGGCCTACAGGAAGGCGTGGGGTCGCTGATGGGCCAACCGTGATGACGGGACCGGCCCGGATGAGGACCAGCACACACATTGGGGTGCTGGTCCTCATCCCGGCCAAACCGTTGGCCGTAGCAAAGCGGCGACTAGGCCTGCCGCCGGCACATCGCCGGCTCCTGGCCAGCGCCTTCCTTGCCGACACGCTCGCCGCGGCGACCCGGGCGAAGCTGGTGGGCGAGGTCGTCGTGCTCACTCCCGACCCGGACCTGGGCAGGATCGCCGAGGCTCACGGCGCGCACTGGCTTCCCGATCGCAGCACCGCAGGGTTGAACCAGGCGATCGAGGACGGACTGGCCCAACTCCCGGGCCACTGCGGCAAGGTTGCTGTCCTGGTCGCAGACCTGCCCGCGGCCCGCCCCGATGAGCTGGACGACGCCCTCGACCAGCTGCATGGCGGTGCTCAGGACCGGATCTGTGTCGTCGACCATGCCGGTGCGGGCACGACGCTGCTCGCCGCGACCGCCGCAGACCTGCTCCGGCCACAGTTCGGAGCGTCGTCCGCGCGCCGGCACATCGCGGCCGGCTTCCGCCGGGCCGTGGGAGAGCTGAGCGGGCTGCGCCACGACGTCGACACCCTCGAGGACCTCCGCCGCGTCGCCGAGCTGCCCGCGCTCGGCCAGGCGACGGCGGCGGCGCTGCGCAGGCTTCAGCCGATCCCGCCCGGTGCCCCGTCCCCGCCCGGTGCCCCGCGCCCGTGAGACGTCACCCCGCCTGCATGACCCCTGACGCGAAGGCCTCGATCTGGCCGCGACCGGCGCTGGGCCAGCCGCAGTAGAGGTAGCCCACCCCGTTGTCCCGGTGCCGGTCCACCTCGCGTGCGATCTCCTCCGGCGTCTTGTCGAGCGACAGGGACGCCGCTCGGGTGATCTCCGCCGGGTCCCGCCCGGCCGCTGCGCACAGTTCGGCCATCCGCTCGACCTGAGCGGAAGTGAACTCGCTCAGGGAGTGCCAGTAGTCCGCGAACCGGGCCACCAGCGGCATGGTCCGCCTCGGCCCAGTCCCGCCGATCCAGATCGGCGGGTGCGGTGTCTGCACCGGCAGTGGGCGCATCTGGGCTCCGGAGAGCGAGACTCGGCGCCCGGCATACGACACCTCGTCACCGGTCATCAGGCGGGTGAGGATCTCCAGCTGGTCCTCGAGCAGGTCGAAGCGCTGCGAGGTGGACGGGAAATCGATACCCAGGGCACGGTGCTCGGCAGCGAACCACGCGCTGCCGAGCCCGATGTCCAACCGACCGTGGCTTGCGTGATCGATCGCGTTGCACTGGTGGGCGAAGATCGACGGATGGCGATAGGTGACGCCGGCAACCATGAGTCCCAACCGGATGGTGCTGGTGGCCGTCGCCAGGGACGCCAGCGTGGACATGCCGTCGAAGCACTCACCGGGCCCTTGGCCGTACATCGGGACGAAGTGGTCGAAGCCCCAGAGCCCGACGAAACCGAGGTCCTGCGCGAACCGCGCCCGGCTGACCACCTCGTCGAAGCTCATCCGTTGCTGGGCGATATCGAGTCCGAAATCCATGCGTCCCTCCTGGGTCGAGCCTCTCCTGGGTCGAGCCCCTACTGGGGCACATTCTGACTCAACGGCATCACGACATCACGACTCGCGGCCTATGCCGTCTCGCTCGCGGCCTATGCCGTCTCGTCGAGCGTTCACCCGCCGTTCACCCGCCGTGGTCATCTCCGCCGGCTGGGGCCGGGCCGGTGACCTGGGCGGCCCAGGCGGCAGTGACGCCGGAATGGCCGGTGATCGTGATCGAGGCGATGGTGCCCACGGCGGCGGCACTGAGGACGACGGCGGTCACCAGCCCGAGGACCGCGCCACCGCGGGGTGCGCCACGAGCGGGGAGGAGCACGAAGACGGCGATCAGGACGAGGATCATGAACGCCATACACACGGCCTTGGTGAGGTCGCCGGCCTGCGTGTGGTCGTGCACGAGCGCCAGCGCCGCCGAGTCACCAGCCCGGGTCACCTTGACCCGCCGCTCGAGGGCCTCACCGCTCTCGCCGGCGATGAAGCCGAAGACTCCGGTGGCGATCGCGGCGGCCACCAGCGGCCACCGCAGAGCCAGCCGCCACGCCGGGCGGGCGGCATACCCGATCGCGAGCAGAGCCGCCAGTGGGCCGATGACGACAACGATATGAATGACCAGGATGTGGACCGGTAGGCCCAGGACGGTGTCGAACACGGGGATGCTCCTCAGTGGCAGGGGTTGTCGACGCAGGGTTTGTCGACGTGCGTCATCGGGACTGTTCCCACTGACTGGCGGCGGGTTCGAAGGCCTCGACGGAGAGAATCGTCGGCAGGTGCCGCGCGACCTCGGCCCAGGTGCTCCCTTCGTTCGGGCTGGCGAAGACCGACCCGGTGTTGCTCCCGAAGTAGATGCCGGCCGGGTCCTGCTGGTCGCCGGTCATGCTCTGGCGGAGCACGGTGAAGAAGCACGCCTGCTGCGGGAGCCCGGTGCGTTGCGCCGTCCACGTCCGCCCGCCGTCGCGGGAACACCACACGGCTGCTGCGGCATCGGGGGGAAAGCGTCCGGCGGAGTCGCCGTTGAGGGGGATGGTCCAGATCGCGTCGGGGTCGCGGGGGTGGACGTGCACGGGGAAGCCGAACGTGGAGGGCAGACCAGTGGTGATGTCCGTCCAGGTTCGGGCGTCGTCGTCGCTGCGCCAGACCCCGTGGT
>JBDIAO010000134.1:0-6655 GCA_039812375.1 Phycicoccus sp.
CGGCGCTGGTCAGTCGCCCAGCTCGGTGCGGCGACGGCCGACGAAGTCCTCAAGTTCAGCGCGCACCGCATCATCGATCGGCGGCTGCTCGTACTCATCGAGCTTCTTGCGCCAGATCGCCCCCGCCCGGGCATTGGCGTCCAGCCCGCCGCCGCGCATCCACTTCTCGTAGTTGTCCGAGCTGGACAGGAACGGCCGGTAGAAGCAGGTGCGGAAGCGCTCCATGGTGTGCATCGACCCGAGGAAGTGCCCACCATGGCCCACCTCGACGTGGGCGTCGAACCCGAGCGTGCCCTCGTTGAACTCCAGCGGAGTGAACTCGTGCTGAAGCATCTCGGCGATCTGGCAGTCGACGACGAACTTCTCGAAGGACGCGACAAGCCCGCCGTCGAGCCAGCCCGCAGTGTGCATGACGAAGTTCGTGCCGGCCAGGAAGGTTGGCAACAGGGTCATCAGGGCTTCGTAGCCGCCCTGCGCGTCGGCCACTTGCGAGGACGTCAGGCCGCCACCGGTGCGGAAGGGCAGGCCGAAGTGGCGGGCAATCTGGCCGGTGCACAGCAGGCCGATGCCCGACTCAGGAGTGCCGAAGGTCGGGGATCCGGACTGCATGTCGATGTTGGACAGGAAGGAGCCGAAGATGACTGGCGCCCCTGGCCGGATGAGCTGGACCAGGGCGATGCCCGAGAGTGCCTCGACGATCTGCTGCGTCAGCGCCGCCGGGATGGTGACCGGGGACATCGCGCCCATGAGGATGAACGGGGTGAGGATGACCGGCTGGGCGGCAGCGGCATACTCGAAGAGGGCGTCGAGCATCCGGTCGTCCCAGCGCAGGGGTGAGTTGCAGTTGATCAGCGAGACCGAGGCCGGGGTCTTCTCGATGGCCGCGCGCCCGCCGAAGAGGATCTCGCCCATCGCGATCGTGTCGGCGGCGTTGGGGCCGGAGACGACGTTGCCCATGTAGATCTTGTCGGTCAGGGTCATCAGGGCGAGGTTCATGTCGAGGTGGCGGCTGTCCAGCGGACGGTCGTTAGGCTCGCAGACCACCCCGCCGGCGGAGTCGAGCACTGCATACGACTGCGCCAGACGCAGGAAGTTCTGGTAGTCCTCGAAGGTCGCGTCCCGGCGCACGTCGCCCTCACGGACGAAAGGCGGACCATAGACCGCGCCGAAGACCATGGAGTCGCCCCCGATGTGCACGGTGTTGGCCGGGTTGCGCGCCTGGACATCGAACTCGCGCGGTGCCTTGGCGACCTGTTCAAGGACGAACTCGGGGTCCAGGAAGACGGTGTTGTCCTCGACCTTCTGGCCGGCCTGGCGGAAGAGCTCCAGGGCGCGATCGCTCATGAACTCGACGCCGACCTCGGTGATCAGGCGGCGCCAAGCGCCGTCCAGGGCCGCCATGGCGTCCTGGCTGAGGATCTCGTAACGGGGCATCCGGTTGACGAACACGGTTCTCCTCGGGGTCTGAAGGTCTCTGGGGTCGGAATTGGAGACGGATTGACGTGACTGTGATCCAGATCCTAGCCTCTGATGTGGAACTACTGTTCCACATCATGGACCCCGGGTGGGGGAGAGCGTCAACCCCCACTGGGGAGGAGCCACGAGAGGAGGCGCGATGGCGACCCAGGCCAAGAAAACTCAGGCAAGCGGAACTCAGGCGGTCGGAACTCAGGGAAGCGGAACTCAGGCGGTCGACCGCGCCGCTCGCCTGCTCGGGTGCGTGGTCCGCACTGGGGCAGTGTCGTTCACCGACCTCGTCGAGGAGTGTGGCTACGCCCGCTCGACGACCTCACGCTTGCTCGCCGCACTCGAACGGGGCGCACTGCTCACCCGGGACCTCGACGGCGCCTTTGTCCCCGGCCCGCTCTTCGAGGTGTATGCCGCCGGCTGGGACGGCGACGCCGCCCTGGTCGAGGCTGCCCGGGCCGAGCTCGTCGCCCTCGGTGAGGAGACCGGGGAGACGATCAACCTCGCCGTCGTCCGCTTCGGCGAAGTCGTCCAGATCGACCAGGTCGACTCGACCTACTTCCTCGGCAGCCGCGACTGGGTCGGCGTCGACGTGCCGGCGCACGCCTCGGCCCTGGGCAAGGTGTTCCACGCCTGGGGGGCGCTGCCGGTCCCCGAGGGGGAGCTTGAGCAGCTCACCGACGTCACGGTGTCCTGCGGGGCCGACCTCGCCGCGCAGCTGCCAGGCATCCGCCGCCGCGGCTGGGCAAGCACCGTCGACGAGCTGGAGCTCGGCCTGACCGGAGTGGCCGCTCCGGTCGTCGTCGACGGAGGAGTTGTCGCCGCACTGGGCCTGTCCGGCCCGACGAGCCGGATCGCCACCACGATCTCGACGACGGGTTCCGTCGTCGCCGCCCACGCCAGGGCATTGTCAACTCGCCTGCGCCGCACTGGAACCAGTGGTGCCGGCCGACGGAAAGAAGGTGCAGCATGACCCCGGATGAGATCCTCAAGGGACTCTATGACCAGACGTTGGCCGGCAACGGTCCGGCCGTCCTCGACCTCACCCACCAAGCGCTCGGGATGCAGATGGAGCCCGGCACGCTGCTGTTCGAGGCCCTCATCCCCGCCCTCGAGGAGGTCGGCGCCCGCTTCGAACGGGGCGACTTCTTCGTCCCTGAGATGCTCATCGCCGGCAAGGCGATGGCCGGCTCGATGAACGTCTTGCGCCCGCTGCTCGCCGACACCGGCGTGGAGACGATCGGCAAGTTCGTTATGGGCACCGTCCAGGGCGACGTGCACGACATCGGCAAGAACCTCGTCAACATCATGCTCGAGGGTGCTGGTTTCGAGGTCATCGACCTCGGGGTGCAGGTCCGCCCGGAGAAGTTCGTCGCGGCGATCGAGGAGCACCAGCCCGACATTGTCGGCTTCTCGGCCTTCCTGACCACGACGATGCCGATGTTCAAGGCGAACATGAACGCCTTGGAGAAGGCCGGCCTGCGCGAGAAGGTCATCGTCATGGTCGGCGGCGCCCCGGTCACCCAGGAGTATGCCGATGTCGTCGGTGCTGACGGCTACGCCGCCGACGCCTCCGGTGCGGTCAAGCGCGCCAAGGCCCTGCTGCAGGAGCGCCGCGCGAAGGTCCTGGCATGAGCGCCTGGGAGGGGCCGGTGCGCGAGACGGTGCTGCGCTCGGCGACCAAGGAGGTGGTCATCGCCTCGAACCGGCCGTTCTGCATTGTCGGCGAACGGATCAACCCCACCGGCCGCAAGATCTTCCAGGGGCAGCTGCGCGAAGGCGACCTGTCCCTGGTCGAGAAGGACGTCGCCGCGCAGGTCGCCGGTGGGGCCAACGTGCTCGACGTCAACATGGGCGTTCCGCTGACCGACGAGGCCGAGTTGCTCGCCAAGGCAGTCACTCTCGTGCAGTCCCTGACCGACCTACCCATCTGCATCGACTCCTCGGTCATCGAGGCGCTCGAGGCGGGCCTGTCGGCATACCAGGGCCGGGCCCTGGTCAACTCGGTCACCGCCGAGGACGAGCGCCTGGCGGCGGTGCTGCCCCTGGTCAAGAAGTACGACGCGGCCGTCATCGCCCTGCCCAACGACGCCGACGAGATTCCGATGGACTGGGAGAAGCGGATCGAGCTTGTCGGCAAGATCGTCGACGTCGCGACCAAGGAGTACGGCATCGCCATCGACGACATCGTCATCGACCCGCTGGCCATGCCGATCGGCGCCGACCCGAGCGTGGGCCGCACCGCGCTGCGCACCATCCGGGAGGTCCGGGACCGCTGGGGCCTGAACATGACCTGCGGCGCCTCCAACGTCTCCTTCGGGATGCCGGGGCGGCACGCGATCAACGGCGCCTGGCTCTCGCTGGCGATGGCCGAGGGGATGACTTCGGCGATCATGGACGCCCGCACCCCGTCGATCGTCGACGCTGTGCGCGCCAGTGACCTCCTCCTCGGCAACGACGAGTGGGGCATGGGGTGGATCTCCTCCCACCGGGCCAAGGAGGCGGCCGCCGCCGCTGCTGCGGTCGCTGCGGTGGCTGCGGGCGCGGCAGCTCCGTCCGCCTAGGCTGAACGCCCGTGACCTCTGACGACAAGGCTCCGATCTCGGCCGACGCCGTCCTGCCCAACCTCCATCGGGAAGGCTTGCAGGCCCTCCCGCCGACCCTGGAGGCGACCAGTGACGGCAGCGGTCGGGTCCGGCTGCACTTCCTGCCCTCGGGCAAAGACGTCCGGGTTCCCCCGGGGGTTCCGGTCTTCGACGCCGCGTCGTGGAACGGGATCGCCATCGATTCCACCTGTGGTGGGCACGGGACGTGCCGCAAGTGCAAGGTCCAGCTGATCTCCGGGTCGGCCCCGATCCAGCGGCAGGACGAACGCACCTTCAGCGACGTCGAGCTCGCCCAGGGATGGCGCTTGGCGTGCCTGGTCCGCACGATGCACGACCTCGAGGTCGTCGTGCCGCCGCTGGTCACCCGACCCAAGGCCTCAACGGTCGGGGTGGGTCGGCAGGTCATTCTGCGACCGTCGGTGCAGAAGCGCTACGTCGAACTCGACGAACCGACCCTGGCCGACCAGCGGACCGACTTCGTCCGGCTCGCCGAGGCTATCGACGACATCGAGCTCGACCCGGACCTGCACGCCCTGCGTCGGCTCCCCGGCATACTGCGCGAATCAGACTTCGCCGTGACCGCCGTGATCGTCGATGACGTGCTCATTGACGTCGAACCCGGGGACACTCGGGAACGGTCCTTCGCCATCGCCTACGACCTGGGAACGACGACCGTTGTCGGGACCCTGCTCGACCTGACCACCGGTACCCCCGCGGCGGTGGCCTCCATGCTCAACAAGCAGCAGCCCTTCGGGGGTGACGTCATCAGCCGGATCTCGGCCACGATGATGCAGCCCGACGCTCTCGGCAAGCTGCAGGAACTGGCCCAAGGCACTCTCGCCGAGCTCGCCGGCGAGGTTCTCGCTGACGCAGGCGTAGCCCCGGAGGAGGTCTACGAGGTCTCCCTGGCCGGGAACGCGACGATGACCGCCCTGGTTCTCGGCGTCAACCCCGAGCCGCTCGGCGTGGCACCGTTCATCCAGTCCAGCGCGCGCTGGCCGACGCTGATGGCCACCGACCTCGGCCTGAACATGCACCCGGGGGCCCGCGCCGTCATCCTGCCCTCGCTCGGGGCCTATGTCGGCGGAGACATCGTCGGCGGGGTGCTCGCTAGCGGTCTGGACCGGGACAAGCGGGTCCGGCTCTTCATCGACGTCGGGACCAACTGCGAAATCGTTCTGGCCGACGGCGAACGCATCGTGGCCACCGCCGCACCCGCGGGTCCGGCCTTCGAGGGCGGGGCGATCCGCTCAGGGATGCGCGCAGCGACCGGGGCCATCGAGGTCGTCAAACTCACCGACGACGACGTCACCCTCGGAGTCATCGGCGATGTCGAGCCGAGGGGCCTGTGCGGGTCCGGCCTGGTCGATGCGGTGGCCGAGCTCGTGCGCACCGGGCTGCTCGACTCCTCGGGCCGGTTCATCCCCGACGAGGCCGCCGAGCAACGGCTGCCCGGGCTGGCCGACCGGCTCACCATGCTCGGTCAAGAGCGGGTCTTCGTGCTGCACCGCCCAACGCAAGACGCCGAGCTTGCCGACTGTGTCGTGCTCTCCCAGCGGGACGTGCGCGAGCTCCAGTTCGCCAAGGCGGCGATCTCCACGGGGTGGACCCTGCTCCTCGAAGAGCTCGGCCTGACCCAGGAGGACGTCCAGCAGGTGCTGCTCGCCGGCTCCTTCGGGTCCTACCTCTCCCCAGCGTCCGCGGTGCGGATCGGGTTGGTGCCCAAGCTGTCGGTGCTGCGGATCGTCTCGGCCGGCAACGTCGCCGGTGAGGGCGCGAAGATGGTGTTGCTCTCCTCCCGGGAACGCACCGGCGCCGAGGCGCTGCTTGAGGAGGTGCGCTATGTCGAGCTCAGCGACCGCACCGACTTCAACGACCGGTTCGTCACCCAGCTCGCCTTCCCGCTCTGAGGATCGCTCCGGTCGGATCGCCCTGGTCGCCTGTGGGGCCATCGCCCGTCCGGCCGCCCAGGTGAGCGCACGGCATACCTGGCCCATTGACGTCCATCCACTCAACCCGTTGCTGCACAATGCACCACAGCGAATCTCCGACGAGGTCGAGCGTCTTGTCGGCCAACTTCGAGGCGACTACGGCCAGGTTGTCGTGGGGTATGCCGACTGTGGCACCTATGGTGCCCTCGACGACCTGTGCGCCCGGCTCGGGGTGCCGCGACTGCCCGGGCTGCACTGCTACGACCTGTATGCCGGGCCCAGCGACGTCGAGGGGATCATGGCCGAGGAGCCGGGCAGCTACCTGCTCACCGACTTCCTCGTGCGCTCGTTCGCCCGGACCGTGATCCACGAGCTCGGGCTCGACCGCTACCCGCAGCTGCGGGACGACTACTTCCAGCACTACACCCGGATGGTGTGGCTGGTCCAAAGCGAGGACCCGGTGGAGCAGGCCGAGTTGCGGACGCTGGCTCAGGAGGCCGCGTCCCGGATCAGCCTGCCACTCGTGGTGCGGCACACCGGACTGTCCGGCCTCGAGCGGGCACTGGCCGCGCTGCTGTGACGTGGGGTGCGGCGTGGCTGTGGGGTGATTGGCTGCCGACACGCCCGAGATCCCGGGCGTGTCGGCAGCCA
>JBDIAO010000135.1:0-6615 GCA_039812375.1 Phycicoccus sp.
TGGGCCGCACTCTGCCGGGCTGGACCTCGCTGGTGGTCATCGTCTCCACGGTCGGGGCCCTCCAACTGCTTGCCCTGGGGATCTTGGGCGAGTACGTCGGGCGCATCTACTTCCGGCTCCAAGCCCGGCCCGCCTACTTCGTCGCCCACGACTCGCTCCTGGACACCGGCGGAGCAGGACCTGGGGCACGCGGGGCGAGCCCGGCGGGGCTGGACATCGGCGGAGCAGGCCCCGCGACATCGGGCGGTCAGCTGCGGATCTGACCGTCCCCCTCGACGATCCACTTCGTCGTGGTGAGCTCGGGTAGAGCCATCGGGCCCCGCGCGTGCAGCTTCTGGGTTGAGATCCCGATCTCGGCGCCAAAGCCGAACTCGCCACCGTCAGTGAACCGAGTGCTCGCGTTGACCATGACCGCAGCGGCGTCGACGCGCTGGGTGAACCGGCGGGCTGCACCACGGTCCTCGGTGACTATTGCCTCGGTGTGCCCTGACCCGTGCCGGCGGATGTGGCCGATCGCGTCGTCCAGATCGCCGACGACGTGGACGCTCATCTGCAAAGAGTGCCACTCGGTGTCCCAGTCGCCCTCCGCTGCAGCCATGAACGGGAGTCCGAAGCTGCTGGCGACGGCGCCGGCGTCCGAGTCGAGGTGCAGGATGACGCCAGCCTCGTGCAGTGCAGTGAGCGCGTCCGGCAGGAACGTCGCAGCGAGGTCAGCGTGCACCAGGAGAGTCTCGGCGGCGTTGCAGACGCTGGGCCGGTGGGTCTTGGAGTTCAAGGTAATCGCCAGGGCCTTGTCGGGGTCTGCCGCAGCATCGACGTAGACGTGGCAGATCCCGATCCCGGTCTCAATGACCGGGACCGTGGACTGCGTGACGACGGTCTGGATCAGTCCCGCCCCGCCGCGGGGGATGAGCAGGTCGACCTCGCCGCGAGCCGACATCAGCGCCCGGACCGCTCCGTGCCCGCCTTCGAGGAGCGCGACCGCGTCTGCGGGCAGCCCGTGGGCACTCAGGGCAGCACGCAGCACGCCCACGGTGGCTCGGTTCGTCGACTCGGCTGCGGAGCCACCTCGCAGAATGACGGCATTCCCGGACTTCAAACCCAGGCCGGCGGCGTCGACGGTCACGTTGGGGCGAGCCTCGTAGATCATCCCGACCACGCCCATCGGCACCCGCACCTGACGGATCTGCAGCCCGTTGGCCAGCGTCGAACCGCGAACAACCTCGCCGACCGGGTCAGGTAGGGCGGCAATGTCCCGCAGTGCGTCGGCAACCGCGGCCACCCGTGGTGCGTCCAGCCGTAACCGGTCGAGCAGCCCCTGCTCCATCCCGTGGCCCCGGCCGCGGACCAGATCCTCCTCGTTGGCCGCGACGACCTGGTCGGTGGCAGCGTCGAGGGCATCGGCCAGGGCACGCAGTGCGGCGTCCTTCTGCGCCCTGGTCAACCCAGCGAGGATGACCGCAGCCTCCCGGGCCCGCCGGGCCAGTTGGTGCACCTGCTCAATGTCGGCGGGATCGATGCCCGCGCTCACCGTCGGTGCGGTCGCGTTGCTCGTCATAACCACGAGCGTATGCTGCCCGGCCCCAGGGCGCCGTCCCGTCCCAGGGCGCCGTCCCGTCCCAGGGCGCCGTCCCCTGCCAAGGCGCCGTCCCCTGCCACAATGACGCGGTGACGACGATCCTGTCCATCCAGTCCTGCGTCGCCTACGGACACGTGGGCAATTCCGCTGCGGTCTTCCCCATGCAACGCCTCGGCGTCGAGGTGTGGCCGGTGCCCACCGTGCACTTCTCCAACCACACCGGCTACGGCCAGTGGCGCGGACCGTTGCTGCCGGCGCACGACGTCGGTGAGATCATCGCCGGAGTCCGCGACCGGGATGTTTTTCCGCAGGTCGACGCGGTCCTGTCCGGCTACCAGGGTGGGACCGAGATCGGTGACGTCATCCTGGACGCGGTCTCCGGGGTCAAGGAGGCCAACCCGGTGGCGGTTTATGCCTGCGACCCGGTCATGGGCAACGCCAAGTCCGGCTGCTTCGTCCACCCAGACATTCCCGTGCTGCTGCGTGAGCGGGTGGTGCCGCACGCGGACATCATCACCCCGAACCAGTTCGAACTGGGTTTCTTGACCTGGACCGAGCCCGAGGACCTGGAGTCGACGATCATCGCGGCGGATCGGGCCCGGGGACTGGGCCCGTCGACGGTGCTGGTCACCTCCGTGCTCCAACCGGACCGACCCTCCGGGACCATCGAGATGCTCGCGGTGACCGGCGACGGTGCCTGGATCGTGCGCACTGAGCACCTCCCGATCAAGTGCAACGGATCCGGGGACGTCACCGCCGCACTCTTCACGACCCATCTCTTGCAGACCGGGGACCCGGAGCTGGCCCTGGGACGGACGGCGTCCTCGGTGTGGGATCTGGTCAAGGCCACCTTGGACTCTGGCCAACGAGAGCTGCAGCTCGTCCAGGCCCAGGAGGCGATCGCCCACCCCAGGATGCAGTTCGAGGTCACCCGGGTCCGCTGAGCAGTCGTCGCCGTTGTCGGCCCGCACGCCGATGCCCTCGACGAGGCCTAGGTCCCTCGATCCAGCCGATGTCGCCGACTGGGCTAGGGCTGGGCTAGCGGCCAGGCGCAACCCGGTGCCCGTCATGCAGCACGACGAGGTAGTCGCGGTGGACGACTTCTCGCTCGTAGTATGCGCCGAGCTCGCTCGCCAGCTCCCTGGTCGAACGTCCCAAGAGGCGGGGCAGGTCCGCCGAGGAGAAGTTGCTCAGCCCGCGCGCGACCACGGCCCCGTCGACGGTGACCAGATCGACAGGGTCACCTTCGACGAACTGGCCGGACACCGAGGTGATCCCCGCTGGCAGCAAGGACTTGCGACGGGTAGTCACCGCGGCCACCGCGCCCTCATCGAGCACGAGAGCACCCCGGGCCGTCGTCGCGTGCGCGAGCCAGCGCTTGCGGGACGCCTTCGTCGTCGCCACCGGGGCGAAGACTGTGCCGACATCCTCTCCGGCGAGGGCACGCGCGGCCTCGGGCAGACGCGTCAGGACGGTGGGCACCCCGGCCGCCCCGGCGATTCCGGCCGCCTCGACCTTTGTCACCATCCCCCCGGAGCCGATGGCCGTACCGGTGCCGCCGATCTGCACCCCGTCCAGGTCGGCGGCAGACCCCACGAAGGGCACCCGAACCGACCCGGGCTGTGAGGGCGGCCCGTCATAGAGTGCGTCGACGTCGGTAAGCAGCAGGAGCCCGTCTGCAGCCACGAGGTCGGCCACGAGTGCCGCGAGCCGGTCGTTGTCCCCGAACCGGATCTCATGAGTGGCGACGGTGTCGTTCTCGTTAACGACCGGGACGATCCCGAGCTCGAGAAGCCGCTCCAGGGTGCGGCGGGCGTTGGTGTAATGGGTGCGTCGGATGACGTCGTCGGCGGTGAGCAGCACTTGGCCGACGGTCAGCCCGTGCTCACCGAAAAGCTGCTGGTATGCCGCGACCAGAGCTCCCTGTCCGACGCTCGCGGCGGCCTGCTGGGTGGCCAGATCCAGGGGGCGCCGGGCCAGGCCGAGTGGCCCCATACCCGCGGCGATGGCACCGGAGGAGACGAGGACGACCTGGCGTCCGGCCAGACGCCGGGCGGCGAGGACCTCGACGAGCCGGGTCAACGCCCCGGGGTCGAGGTGACCGCCGGAGCCATTCGTCAGCGATGACGAGCCGACCTTGACCACGAGCCGACGCCCGGTGGCCACAGCGCGGCGCAGCGTGAGCGCAGCCAGGGACATCCGTTCCCTCACCCCTCGTCCGGGGTGGCTGCGGATGTCCAATGCCCGGAGCGTCGCTCGGCGGCGAGCTCCTCACGGGCCGCGGTTTCGGCGTCCTTGCGGGCGTGGAACTCGGCCCGCTTCTCTCGCCGGGTCGCCCGGTGACGGTCCCCGAGTCGGGCGTCGGTGCCCCGCGGTCCACCGAGGAGCTCAGCACCCGCGACGAGGGTCGGCTCCCAGTCGAAGACGACCGCATCGTCTCGTGGCCCGATGAGGACGGTCGAGCCCGGGACGGCACCCGTTCGCACGAGCTCATCCTCGACCCCGAGCCGGTTCAACCGGTCGGCAAGGTAGCCCACGGCCTCGTCGTTGGAAAAGTCGGTCTGATGGACCCACCTGGTCGGACGGTCACCGAGGATCCGGAACACCTCACCGTCAGCGGTGCGCTCTTTGACCACGGTGAAGCCGGAGTCGTCCGCCGCGGCCGGGCGCACGATGACCCGTGGCCTTGCCACGATCGTCGCCGCAAGCTCAGCCCGGGCAGCGTGAACATGCTGGGCCAATGCGAACGAGAGCTCCTTGAGGCCACGATGGCTCACCGCAGAGACGATGTGCACCTCGAGGCCTCGCTCGCGCAGCATCGGTGCGACAAGTTCGGCGAGTTCGCGCGCCTCAGGGACGTCCGCCTTGTTGAGCACGACGACCCGGGTGCGCTCGGACAGCGGGGCGCCACCGAGGCTGTCGTCGGCGACGTAGGCGCCCAGCTCAGCCTCGATGACGTCGAGATCGGTCATCGGGTCGCGGCCGGACTCCAGGGTTGCACAGTCGATCACGTGGACAAGCACGGAGCACCGCTCCACGTGCCGGAGGAACTCCAGTCCGAGCCCCCGGCCCTGGCTGGCACCGGGGATGAGTCCGGGCACGTCGGCGATGGTGTAGCGCTCAGCGCCGGCGATGACGACTCCGAGGTTGGGGACCAGAGTCGTGAACGGGTAGTCGGCGATCTTCGGGCGAGCCGCGGAGAGCGCCGAGACCAGTGAGGACTTGCCGGCGCTCGGGAAACCGATGAGGGCGACGTCGGCGAGCGACTTCAGCTCCAGGATGACATCGCAGGCCTGCCCGGGCTCGCCGAGAAGGGCGAAGCCTGGAGCCCGGCGCCGGGTACTCGCCAACGCCTTGTTGCCTAGGCCACCGCGGCCGCCGGCAGCCACGGTGTAACGCACCCCCGGGCCGACGAGATCGGCGAGGACCTCGCCGGCGGGGGTCTTGACCACAGTCCCCTCAGGGACAGCCAAGACGAGATCCACCGCGTCGGCACCGTTGCGCTCCTGGCCGGCGCCCGGCCGGCCGTTGGCTGCAGCCCGGTGAGGGTGGTGATGGTAGTCCAGGAGTGTGGTCACCTGTGGGTCGACGGCGAGGATGACCGACCCGCCGCGTCCCCCGTTGCCACCGTCCGGTCCGCCGAGCGGCTTGAACTTCTCCCGGCGCACCGAGGCGACCCCATGCCCGCCGTCACCGGCGCGGACGTGCAGCGCGACTCGATCGACGAAGCTCGTCACGTCCTGTCCTCCTGAGGTGGGGTCGGGTGCGGTATGCCGTGAGGGGCGGGCCTGGTGCGGCCCGCCCCTCACGGATGGTTCGTGGTCCGCGGGAGGCGCGCCCGCGGCATACGGCTCACTGCGCGGCGGCGCTCACCACCGGGACGATGTTGACCACCTTGCGGCCCCGCTTGGTGCCGAACTCGACGTTGCCGGCGATCAGCGCGAAGAGCGTGTCGTCGCCGCCCCGGCCGACGCCGTCGCCGGGGTGGAAGTGCGTGCCGCGCTGGCGGACGAGGATCTCCCCGGCGTTGACCAATTGGCCGCCGTAGCGCTTGACGCCGAGTCGCTGAGCGTTGGAGTCACGCCCGTTGCGGGACGAGGACGCGCCCTTCTTGTGTGCCATGGCTCTCTCCCTGTGTCTTTTCTGTCGATCGTTGTCGGGTGCGGGCCGCTCAGGCGTCGATCGCGGTGATCTTGACCTGGGACAGCTGCTGCCGGTGGCCCTGGCGCTTGCGGTACCCGGTCTTGTTCTTGTACTTGAGGATCGTGATCTTCGGGCCCTTGGCCGGTTTGACGATCTCCGCGGAGACCGTGACCCTGGCCAGGTCCGCAGCATCGGAGGTGACACTGGTGCCGTCGACGACGAGGACCGGGGTCAGGGCGACGGTGTCGCCGACCGCGCCCGCCTTGTCGATGAGCAGCACGTCACCGACGGAGACCTTCTCCTGGTGACCGCCTGCGCGAACAATCGCGTACACAGTGGAACTCGCTTTCGTCTTCTCGGACGCTCCTTCGGGTGACCGGCTGACAGCTACCCCGTGGCCCGATCCGACGGTCTATCGACCGCCGGTGGACTCACACGGGACGTCGGCTCGGTGGGCGCACCGACGCACCAGAATACCGGCCGCGCCGAAGCGCTCCAAATCGCCGCGGCTCGCGGTCATGGGACCGACGTCGGGGGCTCCGCCCTACCTTCGTCAGCCCCCTCGTCAGCACCGGCAGCGGCGGTCGGCTCGTCGTGCAGCGCCCGCGGCGGACCGGCAGGAGAGACCACTCGGCCACGTTTGCGCCGTGGCTGGACGACGAGGTCCTGGGAGCGCAGCTGGGTGGTAAGTTCGGAGCGGGGCGGCGCAACGAGAAGTTCCTCAGTAGCCACAGGCTCCTCAGTAGCCACAGGCTCCTCAGTAGCCACAGGCTCCTCAGTAGCCACAGGCTCCTCAGTAGCCACTGGTTCCATGGAAGAGGTGGAGTCCGGAGTCAGGGTGGGATCTTCGGGTGCGTCGGAGTCCTCGGGTGCGTCCGGCTCGTTGGTCGAGG
>JBDIAO010000136.1:0-6578 GCA_039812375.1 Phycicoccus sp.
AGGGCGTCGACGGTCCCGATCACGTCGTGCACCCGAACCGCCCACACTCCCCGGCTTGCGGCATACGCCGTCGTCACTGCGGTGGCGGTGTCGCGCGCCATCGGTGCCCGCTCAGCCCCCGGCGCCCGTCCGACCCGGCCGAGGAACGCCTTGCGCGACGTCCCGAGCAGCACCCGGTGCCCCAGCTCGAGCAGCCGGTCGAGGCCGCGCAACAGCCCCCAGTTGTGCTCTGCGGTCTTGGCGAACCCAATGCCTGGGTCGAGCACGATTGAGCCCGGGTCGATGCCCGCCGCGGTCAGCGCACGCACCCGGGCCATCAGCTCGGCACACACCTCCGCGACGACGTCGTCATAGACCGCCCGGTCCTGCATGCGCGCGGAGTGGCCTCGCCAATGCATCGCGATGATGGGCACCCCCGCGCGCGCGACGAGGGCAGGCATGTCGGGGTCGGCGAGGCCTCCGGAGACGTCGTTGACGTATGCCGCACCACGGGCCAGGGCGGCCTGCGCCACCTCGGCCCGCATGGTGTCGATGGAGACCACTGCGCCCTCGTCAACCAGGGCGGTGACCACCGGAAGCACCCGGCGCAGCTCCTCGGCGACATCGGGGCGCTGGGCACCGGGGCGGGTGGACTCCCCACCGACGTCGACGATGTCGGCGCCGTGGGCGAGCAGTTCTCGGCCGTGGGCGATGGCGGCGGCTGGGTCGAACCACTCGCCGCCGTCAGAGAACGAGTCTGGTGTGACGTTGACCACGCCCATGACGAGCGGTCGGGTGGGTCGGTGCGTGCCGGTGCCACCGCCCCGAGTCACCGCCGGCTCCCGAACCCGCTGAGTCGCGGGAAGACGATGAAGGCCTCGGCCGGGGCTGGTGCGTTCTGCGGGGTCTGGGCAGTCGTCGGTGCGCCGGTCACAGCCGGCCGCCGGTGAGCAGGGCCATCGCCTCCGCCCGAGTCGCCGACTTGCGGAGCTGCCCGCGGACCGCGGAGGTGATGGTGCGCGCCCCCGGCTTACGGACGCCACGCATCGACATGCACAGGTGCTCGGCCTCGACGACGACGATGCATCCCTGGACGCCGAGGTGCTCGACGAGGGCGTCTGCGACCTGGGTGGTGATCCGTTCCTGCACCTGAGGCCGCTTGGCGAAGACGTCGACGAGCCGGGCGAGCTTGGACAGCCCGGTCACTCGGCCGTCCTCGGCGGGGATGTAGCCCACGTGGGCCACGCCATGGAACGGGAGCAGGTGATGCTCGCATGTGCTGTAAATCTCGATGTCACGAACGATGATGAGCTCTTCGTGGTCGATCGGGAAGGTCGCCGACAGGACGTCCGCGGGGGTCTGTCCCATCCCGGCGAACATCTCGGCATACGCCCGGGCCACCCGGGCCGGGGTCTTGCGCAGGCCGACCCGCTCCGGGTCCTCCCCCACCGCCAGCAGCAGCTCCCGGACCGCAGCCTCGGCCCGGACCAGATCGACCCCCTCGACAAGGGACCCGTTCCCGTCGATCGATTCGGGCCCTCCGGACGCCCTGGTCTCGACCGTCGGCTCAGTGCCCATCGGGCTCAGTCCCCTCGTGTCCGGGCACCGGGGTCGCCGGCGGCGGCACCGCAGTGCCCGGGGGCCGTGGCGGTTCGGTACTCGATCCTCGCGGGTCCGCGGCCCGATCGATGGCTGCTGCCAGCGCGGCGTCCCCCGCGGTGATGCTCGCTCCCACGGGTGTCCCTGTGGATTCCCGACCGTTGAGCGCGGCCCGTTCGGCAGGGGTCAGCACCGGCGGCAGGTCGCTGACAGTGCGGTGCTCACCGGAGAGCCACTGCGGACGCAGCGGGCGCTTGACGATGCGGGTGAAGATGTCACCGAGTTGGGCCTGGTTCAGGGTCTCTTTCTCGAGGAGCTCGAGGACGAGGTGGTCCAGGACGGCCCGGTTGTCGTTGATGGCGTGCCACGCCTCGTCGTGTGCCGCCTCAATGAAGCGCCTGACCTCCTCGTCGATGAGGCCGGCGACCTCCTCGGAGTAGTCCCGCTGGTGGCCCATGTCCCGCCCGAGGAAGACCTCCCCCTGGCTCTGGCCGAGCTTGACTGCACCGACCCGCTCGCTCATCCCGAACTCGGTGACCATCTTGCGCGCCATCGAGGTGGCCTTCTCGATGTCATTGGCGGCCCCGGTCGTCGGGTCGTGGAAGATGATCTCCTCGGCGACCCGCCCACCGAGCGCATAGGCGAGCTGGTCGAGGATCTCGTTGCGGGTTGTCGAGTACTTGTCGTCGGTGGGCATGACCATCGTGTAGCCCAGCGCCCGCCCGCGAGGCAGGATCGTCACCTTGGTCACTGGGTCGGTGTGGTTCATCGCCGCCGCGACGAGGGCGTGCCCACCTTCGTGGTATGCGGTGATCTTCCGCTCTTTGGCGCTCATGATCCGGGTGCGCTTCTGCGGTCCGGCGACGACCCGATCGATGGCTTCGTCGAGAACCACGTTGTCGATGAGCTTCTTGTCGGAGCGGGCGGTGAGTAGTGCGGCCTCGTTGAGGACGTTGGCCAGGTCGGCACCGGTGAACCCCGGGGTGCGCCGGGCCACAGCGAGCAGGTCGACCCCGGCGGCCATCGGCTTGCCCTGGGCATGCACCTGGAGGATCTTGTGCCGGCCGATCATGTCCGGGGCCTCGACGGCAATCTGCCGGTCGAACCGGCCGGGCCGCAGCAGTGCCGGGTCCAGGATGTCCGGGCGGTTCGTCGCGGCGATGAGGATGACGTTGGTCTTGACGTCGAAGCCGTCCATCTCGACCAGGAGCTGGTTGAGGGTCTGCTCGCGCTCGTCGTGCCCACCACCAAGGCCAGCGCCGCGGTGACGGCCGACGGCGTCGATCTCGTCGACGAAGACGATCGCCGGGGCGTTCGCCTTGGCCTGCTCGAAGAGGTCACGCACCCGGGAGGCACCGACGCCGACGAACATCTCGACGAAGTCCGAGCCCGAGATCGAATAGAAGGGCACCCCGGCCTCCCCGGCGACTGCTCGCGCGAGGAGGGTCTTGCCCGTTCCGGGGGGGCCATAGAGCAGCACACCCTTGGGGATCTTCGCGCCCACGGCGAGGAACTTCGCGGGGTCGGCGAGGAAGTCCTTGATCTCGTGCAGCTCCTCGACTGCTTCGTCGACGCCGGCGACATCGACAAAGGTGACCTTGGGGGTGTCCTTGGTCGCCAGCTTGGCCCGGGACTTGCCGAACTGCATGACCCTGGAACCCCCACCTTGGGCCTGGCTCATCATGAACCAGAACAGGCCCACCAGAAGCAGGACCGGCACAAAACTGATGAAGAGGGTCCACCAGGCGCTGTCACCCTTGATCGTGTCGGTGTAGCCGTTCGGGACGTTCTTGTTGATCAGGTCGATCAGTTGGGGCGCTCGAGCGTTGATGAAGTCGGCACGAACTTTCGTGGCCTCGGAGACACCTTCGCTCTTGTCGGTGAAGGTGACGCCCTTCTTCAGATCCAGGGACAGGACATTGTTCGTGGTGAGTTCGGCCTTGTCGACCTTGCCCTCAGAGATGAGCTGGGTCGCCTGGGACGTGGTGATCTGGGCATAGCCACCGTCACCGCCGAGGGAGAAGACGAGCATCGTCACGGCGATGATGGCCAGCACCCAGAACAGCGGGGCTCGCGCTGCGCGTTTGAGGTTCATGAAACGTGCGTGGGGCCGCGGCGCGACCCGTCCTCCTGGTCGGTCGGTGGTCGGCGCGGGCTTCGCACCGGTTCGGGGTGACACGCTACCGTCCGTGCGGGCCGGGCAGATGAGCGCGTCAGCAGGCTGAACGTCGGCTGGGCCGCGGACGTTCCCGTCGGGGCCGAATCCGGGCCGCGTCGGGGCCGAATCCGGGCCGACTCGGGGCCTCGTCGGCCGCCCGGGAACTGACTCAGCTGTAGACGTGTGCGGCCAGCGTGGCGACCTCGCGCAGTCCGCGGTAGCGCTCGTTGAAGTCCAGGCCGTAGCCGACGACGAACTCGTTGGGGATGTCGAAACCGACCCATTTGACGTCGATCCGGACCTTCGCCGCGTCCGGCTTGCGCAGCAGGGTGCACACTTCGACCGAGGCTGGGTGGCGCGACTCGAGGTTGGCCTTGATCCACGACAAGGTCAGGCCGGAGTCGACAATGTCCTCGACGATGAGGACGTGCTTGCCGGTGATGTCGGCGTCGAGGTCCATGAGGATCCGGACGACCCCGGAGGACTTCGTGCCCGAGCCATAGGAGGAGACCGCCATCCAGTCCACCGGGACGCTCATCGGCAGGGCACGCATGAGATCGGCCATGACCATCACCGCGCCCTTGAGGACACCGACGAGGAGGAGGTCCTGGCCGGCATACTCGACCGCGATCTCCTCGGCCAGCTCGGCAAGCCGGGTGGTGATCTGCTTCTCGGTGAGAAGGACACGGTCGAGCTGGCCGGGGATGTGGCTGGCGTCCACGAGCTGGTGCTCCTTGACTGTGCGGCCCGGTCCTGACGGTGGGGCCCGGTCGTGACTATCCAGCCCGCTGGTGCGCATGCGGCCCGCGGGCTCGACCGGGCCTGGGGGTGTCCGGGGTGGCCCCAGCCTATCGGTGGCCGGCGGCCCGGCCGACGTGGACGAGCGCACCGGTACGCCAGGCCCGCAGGTTGCCGGGCAGGTGGAGCGGTCCCTGCCCGCGCCAGTTGGTCAGCAGGGTGTCGCAGGCGTCGGCGTGCTGCGCGCTGACCTGGCCGGCCGGGGCCCCTGCGGCAACCAGGACCCGGCGCCATACCCGGGTCCGCAGCGCCGGCGGCAATGCCTGCAGGGTCGCGGCCTCGCACTCCCACCCCGGCTCCTCGGAGACCGCGCTGCGTCGCCACCTCGCCA
The DNA here is from genome assembly GCA_039812375.1 of Phycicoccus sp. Taxonomy (GTDB): domain Bacteria; phylum Actinomycetota; class Actinomycetes; order Actinomycetales; family Dermatophilaceae; genus JAGOME01. Next base: position 4,866 of record JBDIAO010000136.1, read on the forward strand.
TTGCTTCGTCGGCGAGGGCGTCCAGGGCGTCGGCGTCGGCCCGCAGCTGGTCAGCAGTGCGGGCCAGGGCGGCGACGACTCCCGGGCCGAGGTCGGTCTCAAGGTCGACCAGGGCCTGCCGCACGCGCACACGCAGATGGGCCGGGTCGTCGTTCATCGGGTCGTCCCACCACGGCACCCTCTCGGCGCGACAGGACTCGCGGGTCCGCTCCCGGCCCACGGACAGCAGCGGCCGGACGAACCGGTCTCGGGTGGGCGGCATACCGGACAGGGACCGGGCCCCGGAGCCGCGCACCAAGCCCAGGAGCACCTGCTCGGCCTGGTCGTCCCGGGTGTGCCCCAGCAGGACCGACCGGGCCCCGATGTCGCGCGCGGCCTGGGTGAGCGCGCCATAGCGGGCGGTCCGGGCGGCAGCCTCGAGGCCCTCCCCATGAGACTTCACGGTCACCGGGACGACGTGTGCTGGCAAGCCGTGGGCGGTGAGCCATCGGCTTGTTCGCTTGGCCACCTTCGCCGAGCCGGGCTGTAGCCCGTGGTCGACGACGACAGCGCTGGCCCGGATACCGTGCCGCGGAGCCTCGAACGCGACCGCTGCGGCCAGCGCCATCGAGTCCGCTCCGCCGCTCACCGCGACCAGGACGACGTCGCCGGGGTTGTGCGTCTCCAGTACGCGACGGACGGCCAGCCGGATCGTCGCGGTGCTCGGATGCGGTCCCATCAACCATGCACCCGGCTCACCCAGGCCGCGGGATCGGCGATCTCCTCCGGCTGCGGCAGGGTCTGCGGGGAGGACCAGACTGCGTTGAAGCCGTCCACCCCGACGAGCTCCTGGACACCGCGGACAAAGGCCGCGCCCTCGGCATACTGACGCATCTTCGCTTCCAGGCCGAGCAGGCGACGCAGCAACCGGTCGGCCGCCCCTGCGCCCTGACGGCGATGGCTGAACTTGGCCCGGATCTGGGCCACCGACGGGACGTATGCCGGGCCGACATCGTCCATGACGACGTCAGCGTGTCCCTCGAGCAGGGACATGACCGCGGTCAGCTCGGCGACCTCGGCCCGTTGCTCGGCGGTGAGGAAGAGGTCGACCAGCCCGGTGCCGGCGCCGGAGAGGACCTCTGGGAGTCGCTGGGTGATCCGCTTGGCGAGGTCGCCGACTGCCTGCACATCCGGGGTGAGGTCGACGGCCAGGTCACGGGCCCGCCCGACGAGGTGCTCGCGCAGCCACGGCACGGCGGTGAACTGCACCCGATGGGTCTCCTCGTGCAGACACACCCACATCCGGAAGTCGTCCCGGTCGATGTCGAGCTCGCCGGCCACCTCGACGATGTTGGGGGCGACCAGCAGGAGCTGGGGTTCGCCCTGAGGTGCCAGGTCGTACTGGCCCAGGACCTTGCCGGCCATGAAGGCAAGCAGCCCGCCGACCTCGGCGCCGGTCATGCGGGACCCCACGGCGGCGACGGCCGCGCTGGGCGCGGGGCGTCCTTCGACGGCCTTGCTGATGGCCGGGTCGACCAGGGCGGCCAGCGAGTCGACGTTCGCGGCGATCCACCCGCGGCGGTCGACGACGAGCGCCGGCGCTGCCCCGGCCGGGGTGTTCAGCCGCGCGGTCTCGGCCACCGGGGTGTATGCCGCCCGCGCGGCTTCCCGGATCGCCTCCACCTCGGCTGCGGCCTCGTGCGCACCGATCCGCGGACCGGGGGGGACGACCCG
>JBDIAO010000137.1:0-6497 GCA_039812375.1 Phycicoccus sp.
GACAACTCCGAGGCGGCCGCGGCCGGGCGGCTGCAGGCACTGGCCGACCAGGACTTGGCCAGCCACGAGGTGCACGCCCTGGTTCCTCCGTTCTTCTCGGTCTTCGCCTACGGTCAGCTCGTCATCTACCTGCTCGTCCTGCTCGTGTGGAAGGGCCGGATCGGGTCGGAACCTTCGCGGCTGCGCTGGCTCGGGTGGGTGCGGGTGGTGGCCGTGTGCGCGGCCGCCGTGCCGGTCTCGACGTTCCTGGCTAACTTGCTGCCGTGGTGGCGCGCCGGCTCGCCGATGCTTGCCGTCGTCGGCTCGGTGGCTCTTTTCGTCGCCCTCATCGCCGGGCCCGCGCTGCTCGGGCCGTGGGGACGGACCCTGTCCGGCCCGGTCGCCGTCGTCTCGGGGGTCACCTGGCTGGTCCTCGCGATCGACATCGTCACCGGATCCCGGCTGCAGATCTCCTCGCTCATGGGGCTGCAACCGGTGGTCGCGGGCCGGTTCTACGGGATGGGGAACGTCACGTTCGGGATCTTCGTCACCGCTGCCCTGCTGCTGGCGACGGTGGTCTCGAGCTGGCTGGTGCGGGCTGGGCGAACCACCGTTGCGGCTGCGGTCACCACGGGCATCGGGCTCGCCACGCTCGTCGTCGACGGGGCCCCTTTCTGGGGCGCCGATGGGGGTGGACCGCCAGCGGTCGTGCCGGCATTCGCCGTGCTCGTGCTCTCGATCCTCGGCATCGCCCTCACCTGGCGGCGGATCCTCATCCTCGCCGGGTCGGTCGTCGCCCTCTTCTTCGCGGTGGGCTTCCTAGACTGGCTGCGCCCACCACAGGATCGAACCCACCTGGGCCGCTTCATCCAGTCGATCATCGACGGCGGCGCGATGGACATCGTCATCCGCAAGGCGGAGCAGAACCTCTCGATCCTCCTCGGCAACGCGCCGCTGACCCTTCTCGTCCCGGCCGCGCTGCTCTTCGTCATCTACGTCCTGGCCCGGCCGACGTCATGGGGCTCACGGGCCCTGCAGCGCTCCTATGCGCAGCTGCCGACGCTGCGTTCCGGGCTGGTCGCCGTCGTCGTCGCGTTGACCATCGGGTTTCTCGCCAACGACTCCGGAACCGCCATCCCTGCGGTCGGCGCGACGGTCGCGGTGCCCCTGGTGGTCGCGCTGACCACCCGCGCACTCATCGAGGAGGCTCGGACCAGCGCCCCGACCCGGCGCGACCGCCGCCGCTGAGTCGAGCACTGAGTCGAGCACTGAGTCGGGGCCAGAGCACCCCAGCGGTGAGCCAGGCACCCCACAGTGCCAGAGCCATCCAGGCGGCCGCTCCTCGGCGGAACCCCAAGGTGACCTCCTCGACGCTCGGCGTCATCCCGGATACCCTCCCGGGCACATAGGCGCTGGCGAGGACGAGTAACCGGATCCCGGTCAACCACAGCACGAGGGCGCCGGTGACCGCCGGCATCGCCGCCCAGACGACGATGTCGTACCACGGCAGGGTGTAGGGGGCGGAGAGCGTGTAGGCCAGCGTCAGCCCACCGGTCAGCCAGAGGGCGCGTACCCCGGGGTCGTCGGTGGCCGGCCGGGACAGCCGCAGGTATGCCGTGAGCAGCAGGACCGCGAGGACGGCTGCGGAGGCGGTGATCAGGCTGCGGGTTGTCCCGTTCCCCAGAACCGGTCGCAGCGCCTCGAGCAGGAGACGCCATGGAGTGGCCAGGCTCACCGCTTGACGCGAACGTAGGAGCTGGTCGTAGGTGTGCGCTCCGGACCACAGGTGCAGCGGAACGACGACGGCGAGAAACCCCACGAGCAGGGCTGCCAGCACCGACCACACCGGGGCCGGGGCTCGTCGTCTCCCTCGCTGGCGCAGACCGAGGACAACGGCCAGCGCCAAGCCGGCCGCGCCATACGTGAATTTCGTCGAAGCCGCGGCCCCGACCAGTGCACCGGCCCCGAGCAGTGCCGCGGTCCCGGGGCTGCGGGCTCGCTTCCTGGAGGCGACCAGGACCGCGAGGACGACGAGCGCAGTGGCCACGGTGTCCACGTGCGCACCGAGGACGGCGACTGGCCACAGCATTGGGTTGACCGTCCACAACAGGTCGACCCGGTCCCGGGCAGCGGGCAGGAGGCGGCGCAGCGACCACCTCGTGACCAACCAGCTGAGGACCACGACGACCTGCCACCAGCGCACGACCGCCCTCAGGTCGTCCCCGCCCAGGGCAGCGGCCGCGGCGTGGGCCAGGGTGACGAACGGCCCGTAGACGCTCGGGGTCGTGGTCCACGGTGGCTCCACCGCACTGGTGATCGGGTCGGTGCCGTCGTGCCAGTGGATCGGGGACTCGATCCACGGGTTGCCCCCCTGGAGGACGATCCGGCCGTATGCGGCGTAGTTGAGGTGGTCGGCAGAGCCGATGGGCACCCCGAGCAGGGCGATCACGGCGAGTGCCCAGGGGAGCCACCGCGGGAGGCGGATCCCGCCGGCGCGCCGCCACGCCCAAGCCAGTCCGATTGCTCCGAGGCCGTATCCAGCCCACTGCACCGCGGTGACGACAGCCGGACCCGGCGCCCACGGCAGGAGCGCGCTCGGCAGCCAGCGGCTTGAGCCGAGGTCAGGGGCGGTGGCGTTGGGTCGGGCCCAGGACAGTGATGTCGCGGCGGCGATGGCTAGGGCGATGAGGACGATCGGGCCACGGCCGGGCGCCGCCTCAGGCGGTTCAGGCGGCTCAGGCAGCTCAGGTGCTGCGGGCACGGCGAGCCCTGAGCGAGGCCGCGACATCAGCGAGCTGCCGGGCGCGCAGGGCCAGCCACACGTCCCGATACTGTCGGGCCCGGTGCACCTGGCCGCGCCAGTCCGCCCCGGTGACCCGATGATGCAGTTCAGTGGGCACCTCGAGGACGGTGAGCCCGGCTCGTAGCACGTCGATGGTCATCCCCACCTCGACTCCCCAGCCACGGGCCAGGGGGGTGGCGGCGGCGACAGCGAGGGGACTCAGGCACCGCATACCCGACAACGGTTGACGGGCCCGGAACCCGGTCAGCGAGGCGATCCCCTTTCGGGCAAGCCGGACGACGAATCCGTGGCCACCACCGGTGGTTCTTTGTGGCGGCAGGGTGGCGATGGCCAGATCGGCCAGGCCTGCGCGGACCGGGAGGATGAGGGCACGGAGGTTGGCTGCGCTGTCCTCGAGGTCACCGTCGGCGAACAGGACAGGTCCCTGGCTGCGTCCGTCGGCCCCCAGTGCGCGGATGTGCTGCAGCCCGGTGGTCAGCGCTGCAGCCTTGCCGGCGTTCGCAGCGTGCCGGACCACCTGTGCTCCGGCCCGCGCTGCGACGGCAGCGGTGTCGTCGGTGCTGCCGTCGTCGACGACGACCACCAGGTCCACCTCGGGAATCGAGGCCAGGGCCGCAACGGTCCGCCCGACCCTCAGCGACTCGTCCTTGCACGGGACGATCACAGCCACCCCGCTCGTCGGCCCAGCGCGGTCCCCGCTCACCGGAGGGTAACCTGACGGGACAGCAGCCCCGCCCTGGCCCGGCGCTCGGCCGGGTTGAGCGGGTCGGGCTGGGCCAGGGCTGCGGCGTATCGTTCGCCGAAGGCGATCAGGCTCGGTTCACCAGCGGCCGGCTCGGCGGTGATGTCGACCTCCCAGACCGGGACGAGGAGTCCGCAGGCGCGGAATGCGCCGAGCAACCTGGTCCCGTCGCCGAGGGAGGCCGATCCGGCAGCGGACAGGCGGGCAAGGGCGTCGGTGGCGCAGTCCTCGTCGTCAGCCAGGACCAGCCGGACGAAGGCCCGGTCACCGATGATGACGTGGTAGGCGCTGGGCAGTGCAGTCAGCGCGGTCGTCGGCACCGCGGCCTCGTTGGCCCGGGTGAGCGACTCTTGGGCGGTGGCATCGAGGTCCTGGCCCTCGACCCAGAAGTCGAAGCCCTCGTGCACCTCGACATCCAGCGGCGCGTCCTCAAGCACATCCTGCAACCGCGGTGACCCGGCGTTGACCGTAGGGGCGTGCACCAAGGGTTGCCCAGGGTCCAGGGCCGCCGCGGCCAGCAGCTGGGCGGCGAGGTCGCGGGACGGGTCTCCACTGGAGTTGCCGGACTGGGTCGCGGCATAGACGGTCCCGTCGGCGCGGTGCAGACCCGGCCACGCCATCGGCAGGACCGTGGCGATCCGGTAGGTGAGCCCCGCCGGCGCGGCCGCGGCATACTCGGCGCGCAGGCGAACAGTCGCGGTGGCCGCGGGGAGGATCTCGCGCAGGGCGACCCACTGAGTCTCGGTGCGCAGACCCGCGAACGGGCGGGCGATGAAGGGAACCGGCGTCGGCCGCGCATTGGCCCCCCCGGAGCGGCGCTGACGGCGTGATGCCTTGCCCATGACCGAGCAGCCTACGACCAGTGACGCGATGTCCGGCCTCAGGTGGCGCGGCGGCGGCTCGGCCCGCCGAGTGCGGCCCAGACGGTCCGGCCGGTCCGGTCCTGGGTGACACCCCACTCGTGGGCGAGCGCCCGGACAATCCGCAACCCTCGGCCCGAGTGCGCCAGCGGCGAGCGTGGGGCCGGTCGGGGCACCGACTCGCCACCGCCATCGGTCACTTCGATCTCGACGACATCGAGACGCACCTTCCACCGCACCCGGATCGTGCCGTCGGCCAGCGGGTGCGCATGGCACAGTGCATTGGTGGTGAGCTCGGAAGCGACGATCTCCGCCTCGTCGACAGTCCCCTCGGGCATGCCGCGAGCTTCGAGGTCCAACACGACCGCCTTGCGGACGATCCCGACCGATGCCGGATGCGCCGGCACTCGGATGGTGCGCACCTGACCCGTGCCTGGTTCGGGGATCAAGGCCTCGGGAGTGGGCAGCACCGGCTCGGGGGTGCCGCCGTCGTCGATGGGGCCGGTCGTCATGATGGCCAAGCCTACTGAGGCCTCTCGTGGGGGCTCGTTGCGCGCCAACTGGTGAGCAGGGCGGGGTCGTCGGTGATCACCGCATCGACGCCGAGGTCCTGGCACCGCTCGAAGTCGTCCCGGTCGTTGACGGTCCACACGTAGACCTGGTGTCCGCGCTCTTGCAGTGCCTGCACCGTTCTGGGCCCGCGCCGGACGAAGTCGACGCCGACTCCGGCGATCCGGATACCTGGGGCCAGCGCGCCGCGGAAGGTCGGTCGGGGAGTGCCGTGGTCGAGGAGTTGGACGAGCGGGATCCGTGGCGCGAGCTGATGCATCCGCTGCAGCGCGGTGACCGAAAAGGACATGACCCGAACCCGCGGCATACCCGGCAGGTCACCGACGGTGAGCCCGAAGTCCCGCAGGACCTCGACGAGCCGACGTTCGACCAGCGCACCGAACCGGCTCGGGTGTTTGGTCTCGATGCACACGATCCGGTCGCTCTGGGCCGCCGTGAGCCGGGCGAGCAGATCACGCAGGGTGAGCAGGTCCTGTCGACCCACCCCCGAGGGGTGCCAGGAGCCCCAGTCGAACTCGCGAAGCTGGTCCAACGTGCTCGTCGAGACGACTCCGGTCCCTGAGGACGTCCGATCGGCGGTGCGGTCATGCACGCAGACGAGCTCGGCGTCGGAGGTGAGCCGCACGTCGCACTCCACGCCGTCGCCGGGGGAGGCGAGCGCGAGGTCGTATGCCGCGAGCGTGTGCTCAGGCGCGTGCGCACTGGCGCCCCGGTGCGCGATGACGAGGGGCCTGGACGGGATCACCGCGCTATCCTCCCCGATCCCCCCACGATTTCGGGGTCATCCCGAAATCGTGGCCAGACCCCGGAAACCTTCCCTGTCCTCGCCACGGTTCCGGGGTGTGACGGCCAGCGCCTCAGCAGGAATGTCGCGGCTCACACATCCTGGGGCTCTAGCGTTGGATCATCGTGAGCCTGCCACCCTTCCAAACCCTCGTCGACGCGCATTGGCGTGACGTGGCCCGACTTGCCCATGCGCTCGTTGGATCGGCCGACGGGGACGACGTCGCGCAGCAGGCCTGGCTCCAGGCGCTGGCGGCATACCCACAGCTCACCCACGCGGGCAACCTGCGCGGCTGGCTGCTCACGATCACCCACCGATGCGCACTCGACCACCATCGCCGCGCCCATCGTGTCCTGCCACACGAGGACCCCGCCACCTTGCCGGCAGCCCGTGTCACCGCTGCCCCCGACGACCCCCGTCCTGAGCTGTGGGCAGCAGTGGCAGCGCTGCCTCAGCGTCATCGTGAGGTCGTCGCCCTGCGGTTCGTCACCGACCTCGACCACGCCAGCATCGCTACTGTCCTCGGGATCTCCACGGTGATGAGCCGGCGCCTGCTCTCCGATGCCCTCGCCACCCTCCGTCTCGACACTCAAGGCCGGTCATGACTGCACTCCCACCGTTCGACCCACCCATCCACCGGCCGCTGCTACCCGAGACCGACGTCTCGTATGCCGTGTGCGACACCGCAGTCGGTCGCCTTCTGCTGGCGGTGACCGCCGATGGTGTCCTCGTCGCAAGCCGGTATGCCGCCACGCCCGC
>JBDIAO010000138.1:0-6198 GCA_039812375.1 Phycicoccus sp.
GGCTCGCGTCGATCACCGGGGTCACCGTGGAACGCCTGCGGGCTGCCACGCTGAGTGGTGCCTATCCGGGGATGGCGCTCGGACGGGCCCGGACCGGGCGCCGGTATGCCGGCCAACCCGCTACATGCCCCCGCGGCTGCTTTGACACGGTCGCCGCAAGGCTCAACCTGGTCGTCCTCTGCACCAACTGCGAAGAACTCTTCATCGATCGTCTCGACCCCACGCCACCACCGGTCCCGACCCGCGTCCGCCATGTTCACCGAGAGGTGATGGCCACCCTGGCGGCGACGACGTCCAGCCAGTCTGCTCAAGATCGGCTCCGGCGCCTGGAATCCCTCATGGCCGAGGTCGAACTCGCCCTCTGGCGGAACTGGCCCCCACTGTTCGACGGGGAAACGCAGCAATGGAGAACTCGGGCGGTGCGCTGGGTGGACCGCAACGTCATCACCGGCCGATACACGCTCGCCCGCCCGCCGTCGATCACCGCCACCCTGCTCACTCTGACTTGGGACGCATCGGTTGATCGAGCCACCGCCGAAGCGATCCTCGATGACATTGCGATCATGGCCGACCCGTGGGATCCCGACCCCCACGAGATGCCAGACTGGCGCAACCCGGTGGACGCTCGAGTCGGTCTGCTCGACCTCCTGGAGAACCTCGGCCTCCAGGCACGACACGTCCCGACCATCCTGCGCCTGCCCGAGGACCCGATCATCCTTCCTGAACACCAACGCACCCACCGAACCGCCGAAGCCCTTGCCCTGACCGCCCTCGCCAGCCAAGCGCACGGCACCCCCATGACGGTCGCCGGAGCTGCCTCGCTTCACGCGGCCGATTGCTCCTCCCGCGCCCAACGCGTCGCAGCACGCCTACTCGCCGACACATATTCGCTCTGCCGACTCGCCGTACATGCTGAGCGACTGCACTCCGCAGGCCTGCTTGACCGGGCACAAGCCCGGGCAGAACTGCGCGGCATCCAACGTCTCCCATCCACCGCCCTCCGAGATATCCCGCGAGCCGGCAGCGCGCACCTCGATCGCGAGGTCGCGGCTGCCTGGGTGTGGCTCGACGCCACCGCAGGCCGGCCCGCCGGTGGACCCCACCCACACCGAGCCAACGCCGAGATTGCGGCCTTCGACACCGCCCTCGACCCCGAAACGAAACTCCACCTGCGCGCCTGGTGGCATCAGCGGCTCAGCCACGTCAGCGACCTGGTCAAGGCCCAGGAATCCGCCTCGCCGGCCGGTGCAACCGAGGAGAGTCGAGATGCTGGCTGACAACGCCGACAACCACCTGCCGACCCTCGTCGACCTCGCTCCCGGCGAGGCCCTCGATGCCTATCTCGAACGCGTTGCTGACGCCAACTACCTCACCACGGCCCGCCTGATCGAGATGGTGCGGGCCGGGCACGACACCACCACCGCGTACCTCATGCTCGCGCCCACACCGGGGACCCTTGCCCGCATCGCCCACCTCACTGGAGTCGACACTGCCGCCCTGCAGAACGCGACCCTGGCGGCCTACGACGGAACCAGCCTGGACCTGCGCGGGCTCGACCCCGGCCACCAGTCCAGCTTCCGTTCCATCTCCGCCCGCGGCTGGACCCCCGGCCACGGCACCCAGATCTGTCCGCAATGCCTCGGTGACGACGGGATCTGGCGCACCTCCTGGCGTCTGCCGACGACGACCGCATGCCGCACCCACGGCACCTACTTGCTCGCAACGTGCCCCGGCTGCCAGCGCCCTTTCCGCGACCAGCGCCACTCACCCCTGCGCGTCGTTGGTCCCCAGACGCTGTGCGGCAACCCTCTTGGCCAAGGCCCACGCAAACAATGCCGTGTCGACCTCACCACCCTCACTGCCGAGCCGGCCGACGATGACTGCCTCCAACGCCAAGCACGGCAAGACGCCGCCGACGTCGGCGGGATCCTCGCCACGTTCGCCGGCGGACTCGACGCGCCAGAGTTCACCGCAACCCTCCGATCATTGACCGCCCTTGTGCTGCACCTCGCCGCAGCATCCCGAACGCCGGACAACCTTCCTTGCTGGGCACGTGACGTCGCAGATGCCAGCACACGCAGTATTCGGCGCTGGAGCATCCGCCCGCCCCAAGACCCCGTACTCCGCTCACGCGCGCTCACGGCAGCCGACCGCATCCTCGCCGTCGAGGACATCGACACCGCCGCGGCCCGATTCGGGCAATGGCTCCGCCACGTCCCCGACGTCCCCGAAGGCCGGCTCGGATGGCTGGCCGACCACACCCGCATGACCTCGACCCTCACGCGGCTTGTCATGGCCGCCCACGCACCGCGGCGTCGCCTGTCCCATCTCCTCGACCAGCAACCACCGCTGACCGACTCGACCCGGCAGATCCCGCAAGTCCTCCCCGCTCGCCTCGTCGACGAACACCTCAGCGGGCTCTTCGACTCCCGCCCCGCGACCGTCGGCCTCTTCGCATCCCTCTGCCTCGCCAGAACCCACCCGCACATCCACTCCTGGGCCGATGCAGCCCGCGAACTCGGGCTGTCACCCGAGGTCGGCGAACGCACCGCACGCGCCGGCTCTGCATCGATGACCGCATCGCCCGCCGCCGTCGTCGCCGCCCTCGGCGCAGCGAGCCGTGAGCTCGAGATCGACTACCGAGATCTCGAAGACCGTGTCCGGCACCTTGCCCGCACCACCCGCTGGTTCACTCGCTGGGCCCGTGCCAACCGTCCAGGTAGTCGCTCGTCTAGCCACTCGTACGCCGTCCAGTGGTTATGGCTCGAAGCGGCGCAGAGCCACCTCGCGTCGGCGCCGACAACTGGTGACCCATGGCGCTATCGAAAGTTCGCGCGATCCCTCACCATCGCGCAGACCCGGGCCTTGGCCGAGATCGTTCTGAGAGTCACCCATCAGCCGGAGGAGCACCGATGAGTCCTCGTGCCACCGTCCCTTTGACCAGCGACATCAGCGCTGCCCTGGCCATGTTCTTCCACGGTGGCGCGGGGCCTAGCCACACCACGATCACGACCGTCCTGACGGGCTCGGGATACGGGGACAATTACGTCTACAACCCCAATGCGCAGGGTACGAACAAGCAACAGCGGGTGCTGACCGCGTTGAGAACCGCGCAGCGTGAGCCGACTCGCGCCCGCACCCTCGTCGACGAGCTCCTGTCGACACTGCGGGTGGCGGGCCTGATCGGAGAAGAGGCTTCCGGGGAGAACGTGGACCGTCTGAAGCGCGCCCTGGCCTCGTCCGGCTGGTACCTGACCGAGGACGGATACCTGCAACCCTTTGGCAATGTCGATCTAGACACCGGTGGCCGGCCAGCCCTCGAGGAGCAGGTCGATCGCCTTCGTCGCTCCACCAGTGACCCGGCGCTGCTCATCGGGACCGCCAAGGAACTCCTGGAGTCTGTGTCGAAATTCGTCCTAGAAGAGCTCGGCATTCCGGTGGGCAACAAGATGTCATACGACCAGTTATGGCACCTCGCCAGGGAGCGGCTCGGCGTGCTGCCCCAGCAGGTCGACCCCAACCTGCCGGGCGTCGAAGCCATTCGCGCAATCCATCAGTCAACCTGGAACATTGCCGACCAGATCAACAAGCTACGCAACCTGCAAGGAACAGGCCACGGCCGGACTCTGCCCAGCGGTGTCTCCGAGGATCTCGCCATGCTCGTCGTCCGCGAAGCCGCCACAGTCGCGGACTACATGCTCGCCAGACTCGACCGAGAGAAGGGCTGACGTGCCCAGCCAAGGTGCTCTGTTCGGCGGGCCAGACCGGGAGGTTCCAAAGCCCGCCCGCCCGGACGAACTGGAGGTCCTCATCACCGTCAAAGCCGCGCCCAACCCGTCAGCGAAAGCGGGCGAGACGGTATGCGTGGCCGGCCTTGGGCTTTCCCGCGGCCGCACAGAAGCGCGCTGGATCCGCCTGTACCCCATCAACTTCCGATTCCTCGAGCAGGACCAAAAGTTCAAGAAATACGACATCATCCGAGTCAGGGCCACGCCCGCCACCGGCGACTCCCGTGTCGAGTCATGGCAACCGGATATGTCCACCATGGTCGTGATCGACCACCTCGATCCCTGGAAGCGTCGTCGTGCACTTCTCGACCCAACGACTGTGGACACCATGTGCGAACTGAACCGGCAGAACCAGCAGGCATCGGCGGCGCCATCGCTCGGGCTCGTCCCTGTACGGGAACTGATCGATCTGCGGATCACTGATCACGCCGGCTGGACGCCAGAAGAACAGGCCAAGATCGACGCGTACGTGAACCAGATGGACTTGTTCGACGACTCAGACAAGAGCCCGCTCCAGGCTCCACGACTCGAGGGTCACTACCGATGGAAATGCTACGACCCTCAATGCAAGAGCCACGACCAGAGCATCATCGACTGGGAGTTCGTAGCGCTCCAACGCCGCCTCGGTAACAGCACCGAGGCCGCTGTCCGCGCCGCGCTCAAGGAGCGGTTCGTCGACATTATGTTCAAGCCGCCCCGGACACCCGCCTTCTTTGTGGGCAACCAAGCCAAACGCCACCACGTGTTCCACGTGCTCGGTGTGTACTACCCCAACTGAGCGAGCTCCTCGAGCACGACTGAGCGATGGCACCGCTCCTCGTCCCTCTCGAAGCAGAGCAGAGCGACATGATGCTCCTGCCTCCAGGAGGCGAGCTCACCGAGCGCGTGCCGCGCCTCGGGGGTCCGAAGGCCAGCCCGATAGCGTGCCCGCCCGACCTCCAACTCTGCGCCGGCAAACAGTGGCCGGTTCTCCTTGGCATTCCCCAAAGACCGCAGATGTTCGTATCGCACCCCTATGTCTCCGAGAGCCGCGCCCAGGCGCGCCTTGCTGAACCCCTGCTTCCGGCTCAACGGTGTGAGGCGGACGTCGGCGACCAGATCAATGCCGGCCGCTTGGATCGCGTCGATGAAGGTTGTGATCTCGCAGCCTTCATACCCAACGGACGACACTCGATTCGGTCGCGCCGGCAGCAGCGCGTCCACGGTCGTCTTCAGGGCGTCCGCGATGGCGGCGATCCGAAACACTCCAGGCTGTTCGACGTGCCCCTGCTCGAGCTTTCGCAATGTCTCAAGTCCCACCCCGGAGGCGATTGCGAGTTGCCCCTGCGTCATGGCGAAATCCCGACGCGCTTGGGCGATCGCAGAACCGAGCACCTGACTCCGGGACGGATGTACGGAAGACTGGCGGGTCACGAGAGTAGTAAAGCATTACGACCTCACCCCAGGGCCAGCCAGTGCCCACGCCACCCAGGCCCGGGAGATCTTCGCCCCCGGCATCGCCGCCTGCGAGGGGTCCTGACGCCACACATGACCTCACCCGGTGCACCTGTAGCGACGCACCGTGACCAACAGCATCGGCGGTCGCCACCCGAACGGCACATGCGCCAGCTGTCGCTGCACCGTTTCCCCCGAGCCACGCCCTGCTCTCCACACCGGTGGCACCAGTCGTCGGGCTCGACGACACGGCAGGCCTGGACCGCGTTCTGCGTCTTTACCGGATGCCCGGTGACTTCCAACCCCAGATGATCGAGACCGGTGAACACGGTCAGGTCGGGCGAAGTGAAGGTAGCGTCAGGCGCATCTGGGGGTTCCCCCCTCCGGGGAAGGTATTGCGGATGGGGAGTGTGAGAACTTCCATCCTCAGGGAGACCTTGACGCCAACCCAGTCACCGACGCGCCATACCCTCAGGCCCACCTACACCTCGGATTGGGATGAGCCGTCAGGTCGGCGTCGCTCGCGGTCAAGGAGGCTGAGGCGCTGATTTGGGGTGCTGCTACGGGGTAGGCAGGTTGATGGTGAGCGTGCTGCCGTGGTCCGGGCCTGCGCTGGCTGCGGTGAGGCTGCCGCCGTGGGCGTTGATGATGGCCCGGCTGATCGTCAGGCCGATGCCTGAGCCGGTGCGGTCCCGGGTGCGTGCTGCGTCGCCTCGGTAGAACCGCTCGAAGGCGTGGTCGAGTTGCTCGGGCGTCATGCCGTCACCGTTGTCGCTGATGGTGATGCCGACTTGGTCGCGATCGCCGGCCGCCGAAATCATGACGGTGCCGCCAGCCGGGGTGTGGCGTAGGGCATTGTTCAGGAGGTTGGTCAGGACCTGTCCGATGCGGCTTCTGTCCACCAGTACTTGGCGTCCGGCCACTGATCGCTCGTCGATGAGGAGATTCACGCCTTTGGTGGCGTACCGGTCGCGCA
>JBDIAO010000139.1:0-6175 GCA_039812375.1 Phycicoccus sp.
GTCACCCCGGAAGGTTTCCGGGGTGACGCCAGGGTTCCGGGGTGTCGCCAGGGTTCCGGGGTGTCGCTGGGTGCGCCGGCTCCCAGTCGCTGCGCCGGCCCCCAGTCACCGGTCGGGTATGCCGCGGGCGCCGGTTCTCGCCGCGGGCGCCGGTCCTCGCCGCGGGCGCCGGTCCTCGCCTGTGGCGCCATCGGTAGCGGCCGACGCCCACTCCACTGGCGCAAAATCGCAGCCGATCGGCCCGATCACTCACCGTAAAATCTCCGACGCATTGCGCCTGGAGAGTGATTCTTTCGGACTCAGGGGCTAGTTAGCGAAGTACATGTGTGTAATTACCCTTGCAACCCTTGTCAACGAGTGTGACTCATGAGAGAACTGGGAACGCTGCGCCTCCTGGACCCATATGAGGTGACAGCGACAGATGACTACTGTCCATCGATCGGATGACTCACGCTATGCCTGCCTCCCTGCTTCGCGCACCGGTGCGCGAAACGCGCACTCGTCCCACCCGGGCCCGCCTTCCCCGGATAGCTGCTCCTCTCGTCGCGGGCGTCAGCTTGGCCTCCGGTGGCGCCACCTTGGCGGCGCAGCCGGTCGCTATCGCCATCCCCAACCCCCCGACGAAGGCGCTGCCGAGCGCACTCGACGTCATTGAGCCCTATGTCAGCCCAGTGACGTGCACCCCGGGCGACCGTCCCGGGCCGGTCGCGTTCGCCAAGTTGCTCAACCTCGTCTATGGGAACCATGTCTGGGGGATCAGCCGGACCTGCGACGGGGACCATGGCGAGGGTCGGGCGCTGGACTGGATGATCAACGGCACCACCGCGGACGGACTCGCCCTCGGCAACGCGATCACCCGGTGGCTCGCTGCCCCGGACGAGCAGGGGCGTCCAGGGGCGATGGCCCGACGGTTGGGGATCAGCTACATCATCTGGAACCGGCAGATCTGGGGCGTCTACGACATGGGATCGGGGTGGCGGCCCTACACCGGCCCCAACCCGCATACCGACCACATCCACTTCACCTTCTCCTGGGACGGCTCCTATCAGCAGACGTCGTGGTGGACCGGGGTCGCCCTGACCAAGGTGCGCTACACCGGGCCGACGTCGAACCCGATCACCGTCGTCTCTCCTGCCCAGCAGCTCACCTCGACCGGCTACCCGATCCTGAGCCGCGGAGCCACCGGCGAGGATGTCGTCCTCGCGCAGCGGCTCGTCGGGGCCGATCCGGACGGCGATTTCGGACCGCTCACCGAGGCGGCAGTTCGCGCGTGGCAAGGGCGATACGCAGTAGCCCAGACCGGGACCATGGACGAGGCGAGCTGGGCCAAGGCCGTCGAACTCGACCTCGTCCCGCGCCGCTCCGGCTCGGCAACGGCACCAACTCCGAGCAATCCGCTGACGGCATACGCGACGACAACCTTGCGCCGAGGGTCGACTGGGCTCCCGGTCATCGCCTTGCAGCAGGCTCTCGGTGGGCTCGAGCCCGACGGCGAGTTCGGGCCACTGACGGAGCAGGCGGTACGCAACTATCAGCAGAGCAAGGGCCTGGCGGTCAACGGCGTCGTCGATGCCCCGGTCTGGGAGGCGCTGACCGGGGGGTCGAGTCCTTCCCCGGCGCCGCCTGCGTCCGGATCAGACCCGTATGCGGCGTATGCCGGGACGACCCTCCAGCGAGGCGCCACCGGTGACGCGGTGGCCGCTCTGCAGCGTGGGCTCGGTGGGTTGGACCCCGATGGTGACTTTGGACCGCTCACCCAGAGTGCGGTCAAGGCAGCGCAGGCTCGGTGGGGGCAGCCGCAGACCGGGATCGTCGACGCCGCCTTCTGGAAAGCGCTGAGCGGCAACACCCCCGGCACGAACACACCGGCGACGCCAGCGCCAACCCCAGCGCCAACCTCACCCGCGACGCCAGCGCCAACCCCACCGGCGACGGGCACCGGTGGTTCGCTGGCGCAGTGGTACTCCACGGGCTTGCAGGTCGGGTCCACCGGTGCGGCAGTCGTCGCCCTGCAGCGTGGGCTCGGCGGCCTCAACGCTGATGGTGACTTCGGGCCGCTGACCCGGGCGGCCGTGGTGGCCGCGCAGGCTCGGTGGGGCCAGCCGCAGACTGGGGTTGTCGACGAGGCCTTCTGGAAGGCGCTCGACGGCACGACGGCAAGCGCCCAGCCGGCCGGGGCGCTGGAGCAGTGGTACGGCACGACTCTGCGCCGAGGTTCGACAGGTGCCGCTGTCATGGCGCTGCAGCGCCAGCTCGGCGGCCTGGACGTCGACGGTGGCTTCGGGGCACTCACCGAGGCAGCGGTCAAGGCTGCTCAGGCCGAGGCGGGGTTGGCGCAGACCGGGGTCGTCGACGAGGCCACCTGGCGGGCGATCGACCACTGAGCCGGTCCTCGATCGTGATCAGCCGGTCCTCGATCCTGATCCGGCGGGCCATCGATCGTGATCAGGCGGGTGTCGCTCCCTCGGCTGCCTCGCGTCGAGCACGAGCCTGATTGTTGAGCGGCCTCGTTGACAGCACGACTGAGCCGTCGGCGGCCCACGTCCGCAGCGAGGTGACCAGGAAGGTCGCCACCTCCGGTGCGACGAGATGGATCCGCGGGCCCCGGCCGTCGGCTGGCGAACTCACCTCGTCGAGCAGTGCGGCATACGTCATCGCCTGCGAGCCGACCCGCATCGCGACCTCGCTCGACGACGGCACTGCCCACGGATCGAAGACGTCGGGAAACGTGGCGAGCTCGGCTGCCTCGTCGAGGACCCCGGCGGGCACGGGGGGTGTCGCGCGACGGGCCAGAGCGGCGAGGGTGACTACACCGACCGGCCCGCCGGACCCGGTGAGTTGTGGTCGGGTCGTGAGCAGCGCGTCCGCGGGGCCGAGCTCCCCTACGCGGTCAGCAACGCCAACCCCGACGGCGTCCTCCTCGCTGAGGTCGCCGAGAGCGACCGCGGCCCCCACGCTCCACGTCGCCAGCGCCCAGTAGGCGGTACGCCAATGGGCCGGCAGGTCCAGGTACACCACCGAGCCCGACGTGACGTCCCACTCGTCCTGGAGGAGATTGCCAGCCTTGGCGACCCAATTGGCGAGCACCTTCGCGGACAGCTCGACGCGCTCACCCCCAGTCGAGGGGTCGCTGTCGTCGTAGCACGTGATCCGCGGGCGGGCCGGATCGGAGCGCAGCATCGCGGCGAGGACGTCAGCGGGAAGCACCTCGCCAGAGTAGCCCGCCTCGACGAGGCTGCCCGGCGCACCGGCGGCGGTCCCCGACAGTGACGGTGCCCCGGGCTAGCGTCATGCCCATGACCGCCACACCCCTGCCGCCGAGCATGCCGGGGGAGCGGCGTGCCGGCGCGGTATTGCAGGGGTTCGTGCTCGCCGCTGGGCTGTGGGTGATCCTGCTCAGCGCAGCCTGCGTCCCACTGTCCCAGGTCGGCGGTTGGCGCCCTCAGCTCGTGTGGCCGCTGGCCGCAGTCCTCGCCGTCGTCGCGGGCTTGCTCGTGCGGCGGGTCCCGGCGATCGGTATGCCGCGATGGTCGGCAGTGCTGCTGCTCGCGGTCGCCGCGGGATACGGGCTGTGGGTCGGAGCCACCCACGGCGAGCAGGTGCTGCCCCGCAGGGACGCCGGGAGCAACGTCCAGGCTGCGGTCTCGCTCGCCGCGACCGGTGCCCGCACGGTGTGGCTGGACCCGGCGGCATACGGCGGCAGCGCGGTCCTCACCAGCCCGGGGGTGACTCTGGCCAGTCCGGCCTTTTATGCCGTCGGCCCACCCGAGGAACCGGGTATCCAGCCGCAGTTCGTTATCGGCCCGGCCGCGGTCTACTCCCTCGGGGTCTTCGCCGGTGGCCCTCGCGGGGCTCTGCTGCTGCCGGGGCTCTTCGCGGCGGTCGCGGTGCTCGCCATCGGGCTGCTCACCGCCCGAACTGTGGGCCCGCGCTGGGCGAGCCTCGGCGCGGCCGGAACCGCGCTGCTCTATCCCTTGCTGCACACCGCCCGCTCGGCCTACTCGGAGCCGCTAGCCCTGCTCACCCTCGGCGCCGGGCTCCTCGCTCTCACGGTCGCGCACGCCGTGGGCGATGGTCAGGGCACCCGTGGTGGCCGGACAGCGCTGCTCGCCGGGATCCTGATCGGCGGGACTGTCCTCGTGCGGATCGACGGGATCCGGGAGGCCATCCTCCTCATCCCGCTGATCGGTCTCCTGATCGCTCGCGGGATGCGCTGGCCGCACTGGCTGACACTGGGCCTGGTCGGCAGCGTTGTCGCCGCCTTGGGCGCAGCGCTGCTGCAGTCCTACCGATACCTCGGCGACATCGCCGACAGCCTCGTCCCGCTGATCGCCCTCGGGGGGCTGCTGGCCGCGCTGACCTGGGGGATACTCGCCTGGTCCGACCGGGGATGGGCGCTGCCGACGCGGGCCGCCACGGCCCTGCCGGGTGTCCTGGCTGGTCTCGTCGTCCTCACCGGCGGCTACCTCGCCAGCCGACCACTGTGGCTCGTCGTCCGTCAGTCAGCGCAGGATCCTGGATCCCGATACGTGGCAGGGATGCAGGCGCGGCAGGGTTTGCCCGTGGACGGAGGGCGCACCTATGCCGAGCACTCGGTGGCCTGGCTGGCTTGGTACGTCGGGCCGGTCGCGCTCGTCGTGGCGCTGGCCGCGCTCACCGTGCTCGCCTATCGGGCTGGGGCGGCGTGGCGGGACCAGAAGGACCTGCCTGCCTGGACTGGACCACTCCTCGTGGCCGCCGGCTCGACCGTGCTCACCTTGCAGCGCCCCGGGATCACCCCAGACCAGCCGTGGGCCAGCCGCCGGTTGCTCATCGCCCTGCTCCTGGTCGTCGTCCTCGTCGTGGCGGCGACGGCCTATGTCACCCGATGGGTGGGGCGCCGCCTACCCAGCGGGTATGCCGTGCTCGCTGCGCTCGCGGTCCTCGGCTCGTTCCTGGTTCCCACGGCGCTGGCCACGGCCCCGCACGCCGGCGAGCGGGTCGAGCAGGGTTCGCTGGCCGCAGTGGCCCGGGTGTGTTCGGCGTTCGCGCCCGGGGACGTCGCCCTCATGGTCGACTCCCGCGCCGCGAACGAGTGGCCGCAGGTGCTTCGCGGCCAGTGCGGTGTCCCTGCCCTGTCGGCGACCACCGCGGTCCGTCGCGACCCCAACGAGCTGCTTCGGCTCGTGGGGTCGCTGTCGACGACGATGACCCGAGGGGGCAGACACCTGGTCGTCGTCGCGGCGGAGTCCGCCGACAACATCGCTCAGCTCGGGATCATCCCGACACCGGCGGTCCAGCGCACCGTCCTTGAGGAGGACCATCTGCTCACTCGTCGACCCGACGCGCTGGTCCCACTCGAGATCAGCGTGTGGACCGGCCGGCCGTGAGGACTCGGGCTGCGAGCTGGACGACCGCAGCGCCGATTGCCGCATCGGCGGCGACGACGAGACCGGGCCGCAGCGAGCGCGGGGAATAGGGCGTCCCGTCGAGGTGGGCGACGACGCCGCCGGCCTCGGTGACCAGGAGAGCGCCGGGGGCGTGGTCCCACGGGTGGGACCGGCCGTAGAGCAGGTAGTCGGCGGCACCCTCGACGAGCCGGGGGTAGTCCACCCCGCAGCACACCCAGGACAGTCGCATCGGCGGCAGGCCCGGCAGCGCAGTGCCGCGCAGCCGCCACACACTCGTCGCGCCCCGCGGAGCCGTTGCCACCTGCGGCGGGCTAATGCGCGCCCGGACCCCGTCCCGCCAGGTTCCGGCGCCGAGCTCGGCGACCCACGAGACGGCATACTCGGGCTGCCAGACCCAGGCCCGGACCGTCTTGCCGGCCCGGGTCTCGGCGACCATGACGGCATGATCGGGGGAGCCCTGGACGAAGTTCTTCGTCCCGTCCACCGGGTCGACGGTGAACGCGTGCTCGGCAGCGAGATAGCGCTCCATGAGGGTCCGGTCGCCGGCATACGCTTCCTCGCCGAGGACGACCGCGGCCGGGTATGCCGCCCGCAGCTCCTCAGTGATCAGCACCTCGGCCTCGCGATCGGCGACGGTGACCAGGTCGCCGGGGTTCTTCTCCATGACCTGAGCGTCGGACAGGGCCCGGAAGCGGGGGGTGATGACTTCGGCTGCGACGCGCTGGAGCAGCGCGAGCACCTCGTCGGTGGACATCCCAGTCACGGGATCAACCGTGGCACAGTCC
>JBDIAO010000140.1:0-6149 GCA_039812375.1 Phycicoccus sp.
CTCCGCACCGGCAGCGGCCTCCGCACCGGCAGCGGCCTCCGCGCCGGCGGTGGCGCAGATCGCTCCAGCAGGGAGCGAGGCGGCATACGCCTCGACGATGGCCGCCCTGGAGGCGATCCCCAGGCTCCTCGGGCGCGGGGATGCCGTCGGTTCGAACTCCTGGGTCGTCGCCGGCGCACACACCCGCAGTGGACGACCGCTGCTGGCCAATGACCCGCACCTAGCTGCAGCGGTCCCGAGCGTGTGGTATCAGGTGGGCCTGCACTGCCGGAGCGTGTCGAGCAACTGCGACCTTGATGTCGCCGGGTTCTCCTTTTCCGGGGTGCCGGGGGTCGTCATCGGGCACAACGCGCGGATCGCCTGGGGTTTCACGAACCTGCCGGCGGATGTCACCGACTTCGCGCTGGAGCGGTTCAACACCGCGGGCAAGTACTTCGTTGACGGGCAGTGGCAGGAACCCGAGACTCGCGAGGAGACGATCAAGGTCCGCGGCGGTGCGGACCGGACGATCACAGTGCGCTCGACGCGTAACGGCCCGGTCCTGTCCGACGTTCTGCCGGCGGTCGCGGATGCCGGGGATCGAGCGCCGACGCCCGACGCGCAGGACGTCGGGCGCGCCACGGCGGTGAGCTTGCGCTGGACCGGTCTGATGCCCGCCAAGACCGCGGATGCCCTCCTCGGCTTCGACCTGGCCGGGAACTTTGAAGAGTTCCGGGCTGCGGCGCGCGACTTCGCGGTCCCTGCGCAGAACCTGGTGTATGCCGACGTCGACGGACACATCGGCTACCAGGCGCCGGGGAGCATCCCGGTCCGGCGCGCCGCCATCGGGGACATCCCCGGCTTCTGGCCGGTGCCGGGCTGGGACAGCCGCTACGACTGGCAGGGATTCGTCCCGTTCGACGACCTGCCGCATACCCTCGATCCGCCCGAGGGGGTTATTGTTGCGGCGAACCAGACCGTCACCGCCTCCTCGGTCCCGTTCCTCACCACCGAGTTCGACCAGGGCTATCGCTCCACACGGATCTCCGCATTGCTCGCTGACCGGCACGAACTCAACGTTACGGACATGGCCGCGATCCAAGGCGACACCCACAACGACTTCGCCCCGACCCTCGTCCACGCCCTGCTCGAGGTCCGTCTCGACGGGGATCCGTTCACCGCGGAGGCCAGGGACCTGCTGCGCACGTGGGACTTCACCAACCCGACCAGCGGACCGCAGTCAGCGGCCGCCGCCTACTACAACGCGGTGTGGTCCCGCCTGTTGCGGATCCTCCTCGACGATGAGTTGCCTCGGGACATGTGGGCCAGCGGTGGGTCGCGATGGTTCGCCGTCGTCGGAGCGCTTCTGGAGGACCCAAAGAGCCCGTGGTGGGACGACAAGTCCACGCCGAGCATCATCGAGGGCAAGGACGAGATGCTTCGCCGGGCCCTGGTCGAGGCCCGTCTCGACCTCACCCGGACCCTGGGCAAGGACCCCACCGGCTGGCGCTGGGGCGCGGTGCACCGGTTCGACGCCCAGCACAAGGTCTTCGGCGGCGACAGCGTGCCCGCCGCTGTGCGCTGGCTCTTCGACGTCGGCAGCCCCGAGCTGCCCGGAGGCACCTCGATCGTCAACGCCAACGGCTGGAATGCCGCCCAGGGCTTCGGTGTCACCTCGATCCCGTCGATGCGGATGGTCATCGATCTCGGCCGGCTCGACGCCTCGACATGGGTGAACTCCACCGGGGCCAGCGGGCATCCGCTCTCGGGCAACTACGACGACCAGCTCAGCGCTTGGGCGGCCGGAGAGCAGGATCCGTGGCCGTTCTCGCGCAAGGCCGTCGTCGCGAGCGCCGACAACACCCTCACACTCCTCCCGAGCGGCTGACCGGCCCGGCAATGGCCCCGACCAGAGGTCGGCCGGCGGTCAGTGGTCTCGGCAGAGTAGCGCCCCGTCGGCGGTAACGACCCCGTCGACCAGGACGTCGTGCGGCTCGCTCGGCAGCGCCTGCGAACTGACCTCCCCGGGATGGAGCAGGACGTGCACCGGTGTTCCCGGGGCGCGCCGGGGCAGAGCCTTGTCGTAGCAGCCGCCGCCCTGTCCGAGCCGGCCGCCGCCAGAGTCGACGGCCAGCCCGGGGGCCAGTACGAGTCGAGCGCGGGCGATCGCGTCCTTGCCCAGCGGGCTCTGCTCCGGGTCCCCGTCGAGGAACCAGTCGAGGTCGAGGTCGACCAGGGTGATCGGCAGCAGCACCGGTATGCCGGCCGCCGCCAGCGCTCGCCGCAGCGGACCCGTCGGCGGCTCAACCGGGGTCGAGTCATAGAGGGTGACCGGATCGCCGGGTCCGACCCCGGATGCTGCGAGCAGGGTCAGGACGTGCTCGGTCAGTGCTCGTGCGTCGGCGCCGAGGTCACGGGCCGCGGCGATGGCCCGCCGCTGTGCCCGCAGGTTCGTGCGCAGCGTCCGCTTCTCCGGAGGGGTCACCCTCGCATCGTAGGGTTTGGTCATGGCGAGCGACGGGTTGTCCCTGGCAGTGTCCGCGATGCGTGAACGTGGGGTGGACCAACGGGCGGTGGCGGCATTCGAACGGTTCTACTCGATGCTCGCCGGGCAGGCCACCGGACTCATCCCCGAATCGTCGATCGATCCGTTGACCGAGGTGCCTCGGCTCGAGGAACTCGCCCTGAGCGAGGAAGCCCAGCTTGCCGCGCTGCGACGAACGGTGGTCCTCAAGCTCAATGGTGGGCTCGGCACGAGCATGGGGATCTCCGGGCCGAAGTCGGCACTGCAGGTTCGTGACGGCCTGACCTTCCTCGACGTCATCGCCCGGCAGGTGCTCGCGCTGCGCGGCCGACACGGGGTGGAGCTGCCGCTGCTGCTGATGAACTCCTTCCGCACCCGGGAGGAGTCCCTGCGACTGCTCGCGGCATACCCGGACTTGCCGATCAGCGGGCTGCCGCTGGACTTCCTGCAAAGCGCCGAGCCTAAGCTGCGTGCCGACGACCTCACCCCGGTCCGCTGGAGCGAGGATCCCGAGCTGGAGTGGTGTCCGCCGGGACACGGTGACGTCTACATCGCGCTGCAAAGCTCGGGCCTTCTCGATACGTTGCGGGACAAGGGGTTCCGCTACCTGTTCTTGTCCAACGCAGACAACTTGGGGGCGACGTGCGATCCGCGTATCCCCGCCCATCTGGCCGCGCACGGCCTGCCGTATCTCGCGGAGGTGACCGAGCGGACCCGCAACGATCGCAAGGGTGGGCACCTGGCTGTCCGGCGTAGCGACGGGCGTCTCGTGCTACGCGACAGCGCCCAGGTGGCTGACGAGGACGACGTCCACTTCCAGGACACCGAGCGGCACCCGTTGTTCCACGTCAACAACCTGTGGATCGATCTGGAGGTGCTCGCCGGTGAGCTC
This sequence comes from Phycicoccus sp., assembly GCA_039812375.1. Taxonomy (GTDB): domain Bacteria; phylum Actinomycetota; class Actinomycetes; order Actinomycetales; family Dermatophilaceae; genus JAGOME01. The sequence goes on from JBDIAO010000140.1 coordinate 3,396, forward strand.
ACCGCCCGCGACGGGGTGCTGCCGCTGCCGATCATCGTCAACCGCAAGACCGTCGACCCGACCAAGCCGGGCTCGACGCCGGTCGTCCAGGTCGAGTCCGCGATGGGCGCTGCGGTCGAGGTTTTCGACGGGGCGTCAGCGCTCCTGGTGCCGCGCACCCGGTTCCGACCGGTCAAGACGACGAACGAGCTCCTCCTGCTGCGCTCGGACATCTACCGGCTCGACGAGGACGCCCGGATCGTCTCGGTCATCGACCACGAAGAGCCCTTTGTCGACCTGGGCAAGGCTTACAAGCTCGTCGGCGACTTCGAGGAGCGCTTCCCGGACGGGGTGCCCTCGCTGCGAGAGGCTGATGCGTTGCGGGTGCACGCCGATGCGCTCTTCGGCGCCGGGGTCCTCGTCCGCGGGGACGTGACGGTCGTGGCCGACCAGCCGGTGCGCGTTCCCGATGACATGGTGCTCTCGGGCCGGGTGGAAGGGCTTCCTGCCCGTGACTAAATTGCGCTCCGTCGCCGATCACCGCGCCCGGGTCCTCGCCCTCGGTGCGCCCCTACCACCTGAGAGCGTGCCGGTCACCGCAGCGCTCGGCCGCGTCCTCGCCGGGCAGGTCATCGCCGCGGTCGACCTGCCCGGTTTCGACAACTCCGCCATGGACGGGTATGCCGTGCGCGCCGTCGACGTGCACGGGGCCTCCCCGGTGGCCGCGGTCGCGCTGCCCGTCGATGGTGACATTGCCGCCGGTGACACGGCGCGGCATACGCTGACCCCGGGTCGGACCTTGCGGATCATGACCGGAGCGCCGATGCCCACTGGCGCCGACGCTGTTGTTCCGGTGGAGGCCAGCGACGGCGGTAGCGAGGTGGTGCACGTCACCGCGGAGCCAGCACCAGGGGCGCACGTGCGCCGACGCGGCGAGGACGTGCGTGCGGGGGAGGCGGTCCTGTCCGCCGGAACCCGTTTGGGCCCCGGTCACATCGGTCTCGTCGCTGCCTCCAACGTTGCGCGGGTGAAGGTCCACCGGCGTCCGCGGGTCAGCGTGCTGTCGACCGGGGACGAGCTCGTCCCACCGGGGTCGGTGCTCGCTCACGGGCAGATCGTCGACTCCAACTCGCTCATGCTCGCTGCCCTCGTCGAGGCTGCCGGCGCACAGGTCGTCGGGAGGGGCCACCTGCGCGACGACAAGGAGAGGATGCGAGCCACGTTGCTCGACATCCCGGGGGAGCCGGACTTGGTCCTCACCACCGGTGGGGTGTCGATGGGGGTCTATGACACCGTCAAAGAGGTTCTCCGGGAGGACGGAGGTGTCGAGTTCGTCAAGGTTGCCATGCGACCCGGTATGCCGCAGGGCTGCGGTGTTGTCGGTCCCCGCCGCACCCCCGTTGTCACCTTGCCGGGGAATCCCGTGAGCACCCTGGTGTCCTTCCACATGTTCGTGCTGCCACTGCTGCGCCGACTGGCTGGACTGGATCCGGACGACGACGGCCGGTTCACTGCCCGGGCCGGCGCGCCTTGGCGTACAGCGGCCGGCAAGGTGGAGCTGACCCGGGTTGTGGTCCGAGATGGGGTCGTCACTCCCTCGGGCGGGCAGGGGTCGCACATGCTCGGCGCCCTGGCCCAGGCGGCCGCTCTGGCCCTGGTCCCCGAGCAGCAGACGCAGGTCGAGCCGGACGACGTCTTGACCTGTCTGCCACTGCTGGGGCCGTGACAGCAGCTTCGTCGGGCAGGATCGGAGCCGTGCCACCTCAACACCACGTCGTCCCGGACCGGCTCACCCATGTCGACGAGACCGGGGCCGCCCGGATGGTCGATGTCTCGACCAAAGCGGTCACCGCCCGTTCGGCCAGCGCGGCAGGTCGGGTCCTGCTCTCTCCACGCGTCATCGAGCTGCTCCGAGGCGGTGAGGTCCCCAAGGGGGACGCGCTCGCCGTGGCTCGGATCGCCGGGATCCAGGCAGTCAAGCGCACCCCGGAGCTCATCCCGCTCGCTCACCCCATCGCGGTCCACGGGGTCGTCGTCGACCTCGGTGTGGGCGACGACGGAGTGGACATCACCGCAACGGTGCGCACCGCCGACCGGACCGGGATCGAGATGGAGGCGCTCACCGCGGTGTCCGTCGCCGCACTGGCCCTCGTCGACATGATCAAGGCGGTGGACCGGCACGCCCGGATCACCGACATCCGGGTGACCGCCAAGTCCGGGGGGCGATCCGGGGACTGGATCGAAGATGTGGAGATGCGCTCGTGAGCGGCGAGCGACCATCGATGGCCGGGCGGAGTGCCCGGGTGGTCACGGCGTCGACGCGAGCCGCCGCGGGGGTCTACCCGGACCGAGGAGGCGAGCTTGTCGTGGACACCCTGCGCTCCTGGGGAGCCGATGTGCCCGATGCTGCCGTCGTCCCGGATGGAGCCGCAGTCTCGGTGGCGATCGGCGCTGCCCTGGCGCAAGGGGTGGACCTGCTCATCACGACCGGAGGCACCGGCCTGACCCCCACCGACGGCACCCCGGAGGCCACGCGACCTTTTCTCACCTGCGAGGTACCCGGCCTCGCCGAGGCGATCCGGTTCCGCGGGGTTGCCAGCGGCATACCGACCGCAGCTCTGTCCCGCGGGCTCGTCGGACTCGCCGGGCGGACCCTCGTCGTCAACCTCCCAGGTTCGAGCGGGGGAGTGCGGGACGGGCTCGCCGTGCTGGCAGAGGTGATCGAGCACGCGCTGTCCCAGCTCGCCGGGGGTGACCACTGATGGGCGGGGGCGG
>JBDIAO010000141.1:0-6081 GCA_039812375.1 Phycicoccus sp.
ACCGCGGCTAGCGATCCTCGCCGCGGTGATCCTCGCCGTCGTGGTCACAGCGGTCAGCTCGGCCCGCCGCGCGATCGCCCGCCGCCGTGAGGAGCTGGCGTGAGCTCACGGCGCAAGGAAGCCCTGGCGCAGGCGGCATCGGTGCGGCTGGTCGCTGCCGCGTGCGCCGGCCAGGGCAAGATGTGGAACCGCCAGGAGCAGCTGCACGCGGCAGCCGGCTCCCAGTCCAAGGCCTGGGCGGCGGCTGAGCCGCTGGTGAAGATCTGTGCTGGCTGCCCGATCGTGGCCGAGTGCCGAGCCTGGGCTGAAGCCGACGAATACACCGGGATCGCCGCCGGATCCGCGTGGGTGAAGGGGACCGAGAAACCGGCCCACTGGATCCACCGCCATCCGATGAAGAAGCTCGCCAGCTGAGCCACTCACGCGGGCCGCCGGGCCCCGACCGTCGAGATCAGGAACATCTCACCGTCGCGGGTCGCCGCGGTGGAGTAGTCCCTCCACCGCGGCGAGTCGATACTGTCCTGGCGCTGCTCGTCGGCGCGAGCGAAGGCGAGCTGGCGGTCCAGCTGCTGCCGCTCGAGGTCACGCCGGCTCCGCCACTCGGTCAGCTCGGCTTCGACCCGGCGCAGGTTGTCCTCGTGACGTGCGATTCTCGCCGGCGCGTGATGAGCCCGGTGCGCGGCCAGGAGCTCGTCGACGTCGGCACGCTCGAGGAACGCCTCGACCAGGCGGGCCACGATGTAGGCCGCTCGTTCCTTGGTCTTCCACGGGACCTGCTCACTCCAGCTGGCGTTGCGGCGGAAGACGGTCAACCAGCCACACCAGTCGTTCTCGGTCTCCCGTAGGTGCGCCAGCGCCTGGTCAGGGGCGAAGACCGACCCGCCGGCCAGGCGGATCCCGTTGATGACCGGTGCCCCGTCCAGCTCGCGGACACGACCGAAGAGCTGGTCATCGGTCCATCGCCCGTAGACGACCTCAAGCCGCTCGGTGTCGCAGTCGTGGGGATACCCGTTGGCCCCGAACGCCACCGTGAACGCACCGACCTGGTCGACGTCGAACTCCACCCGCCCCCACTGGGTCGCGGTGGCGGTGAAGGTGATGGGCCGGCGTGCGTGGCGGTTCATCGCAGGTCTCCTCTGGTCGCTTGCTGCGAACCGTAAACCGGCTTTGAGAGGTGATGGCGACCCACACCGGGTGGACGGGTCGCAGCAAGCCGTGTCAGGTTGGGGGCAACCAACCAACGAGCCTGACCAGCTCGACCCGAGGGAGCGATCCTGATGGCAACGACCAGCCCGACCCCCGTCCTGACCGACGACCACATCGACCTGCTCATCACCGCCGCCGCAGACTGGCGACTGCTGGCATCCCCGACGGCGGCGGCCTTCGCCCAGTCGGCGCTCGAGCGCCACGTCATCGTCGCCTCGAGCACCGAGGCCGGCCGGATGCTGCGCGCCGAGAACACCGCCTCAGTGCGGTGGCTCTCCGACCACGGCCGCACCCGGCTGGTCGACCGAGCCCCGGCCGGGCCCTACACCCACACCCGGGTCGAGACCATCGACCCGGTCGAGGTGATCAAGGCCGCGCACAGCGCTCAGGCTGCCTGCAAGGACAGCCCGACCTGGTCGAGCAGCCCGACCGCGCGGCTCATGGCTGCCCTGATCACCGCCGCCACCCACCGCCTGCCCGGCTACGCGGACGCGCCCTGGTTCTGGACCCGCCCTCAGCTGCGCTCGGGCACCAGCATCGGCGTGGCCCTGACCCACTCCACCCCTCCCGCGGTCCCAGGCCTGACCTGGGTCGCCCCCGACCAGGCACGCGAGCACTGGCACGACGCGCCGCTGGTGGTGATCCGCTGCGACGCCGCGGCCGCGCTGCCGGCCGATCTGCCCGCCCGCAGCGGCGTCTTCGTCCTCTCCTTCGACGGCCAGGAGGACGCCAACCTGGTGTGGGAGGCCGTCAGCGGACTGAACATGCCCGCCCTGGCACTGCTCTGGCCCTCCTGCCAGCCGTGGCTGCAGCAGCAGCTGCGCGACCCCGCCCCGGAGTTCGTCGAGCACCGGAGCCAGTCGTGACCCACAAGCAGCCGGGCACCGTCCCCGGACCCATCTACACTGGGCCCGGCCGGACTCGTCCGGCCCCCCTGTCTGGGACCAACCGCGGGATGGAACCCGCGGCCCAGGCCGGAATCCGCGGCGGTCGGGAGCAACGTTGGGTTGGTCCCCGACGCCCGACCCCGCGGATTGTTGGGACAACATCGCCCCCGTCACAGCGCTCCTTCACCGCGCACCTTCCTTCGGGTATCAGCACCCGGCTGGAAGGCGGCACCGAGATGGCACCCCACGGCGTCCTCGACACCTACGTCAACCACGGCTGCCGTTGCGCGGCATGCACCAAGGCCTCCCGCGAGTACGGCCGCCGCAGGGCCCGGTTGCGTGCATACGGTCAGCTCGAAGAACTCGTCCCGCTCGAGCAGGTCGCCGCTCACATCGCTTGGCTGTCGACGCAGGGAGTTGGCTCCCGGCAGATCGCCCAGCTCGCCAACGTCGGTCGGATGACCGTCGAACAGGTCACCCGTCCTAGCAGTTACCGCCGCGGCGTGACCCCCCGTGTCGCCGCGGCGATCCTTGCGGTTCGCCCCACCCTGGATGCTCTGGCCGACTCCGCGCTGACCCCATCTGCCGGCACCCAGCGGCGACTTCAGGCGCTGATGGTCCTGGGCTGGTCCCTCAGCCAGATCCAGCGCGCAACGGGCACCTCAGCCCTGCACCGCTGCCTCACTCGCGAGACCGTCACCGCGAAGCTGGCCCGCGAGGTCCGCGACTTCTACGACGCCCACTGGACCAGCTCACCGGAGGCAGACGGTCCACACGCCCAGACCGCGATCACCCGCACCAGGCTGCGCGCCGAGAAGGCCGGCTGGCTGCCACCACTGGCCTGGGACGACGACACGATCGACGACCCCAACCTGCCCGCCCCGGTCCACGCCCGCCGACCCGCCAAGTCCTGGCAGCGCATCTACGTCGACGACGTCGCCGAGCTCGCCGCCCTGGGCGCCACCTGGGCAGAGCTGGAGCACCGGGTCGGCCCCTGCCGCAACAGCATCGAGATAGCCCTGACCCGCGCCGGCCGCACCGAGCTGATCGGCCGGATCACCAGCAACCGGTGGGTGGCGGCATGAGCATCCAGACTCCCGCCACCCACCGGACTCCATCATCGCGGTCACCCCGCCGGGCCCGCACCGCCCACCACATGCACGTTTACCGGTCCGCAGAACGCTGCTGGCTGTGGGACTGCCCGTGCGGAGGAGGCGTGCACGGAGCCACCCAGTCCCTACCCACCCAGCGAGCCGCCTTCGTCGCGGCCCTGGACCACTCCACCCGAAACCCTGGGAGCTGACCCCGATGACCACCACCGTGACTCCCCGGCCTCCTCGAGGACGCTGGCAGCAGGCCAACGTCTGGGCCGGGTACCTGATCTTCGGCTTCCCCGCCGTCGCCGCCGTCCCCGCCCTGATCGCGACCATCGCCCGCTTCGGCCTGCTCGACAGCATCCTCAACGCCGGACCTGCCGCCCTAGCCGCCTGCCTCCCGCTAGCCCTGTGGATCCCCTACACCCACCGCCGGCCCGGGACCTACACCGGCAAGTTCACCTGGTTCGTCATTGCGGTCATCGGCATCGGGGCACTGGCCTTCTCCCCGCTCTTCTTCTGGGCCGGCCCGGCCACCTTGGTCCTGCTCTCGGAGATCCTGCGCCTGCTCACCGGCCCCGCCCTGTCCTCGGCCACCCACCGCCTGCGCGCCGGCAGGCGCGCCCTGACCACCCGGAGCGAGCAGTGACCCCCACCCCCCGGTCCCACCAGCTGGAGGCGATCGCCGCCATCCAGGCACACCTGCACACCACCGACCGAGTCAACGTGCTCATGGCCTGCGGCACCGGCAAGACGCTCGTGGGTCGCTGGCTGGCCGAGCAGCGCCGGTGCGCGACAACGCTGGTCGTCGTCCCCTCCCTGGCACTGATCGCCCAGACCCTGACCGAGTGGCGCTCGGCCAACGGCTGGCTGTTCGAGGCGCTGATCCTCTGCTCCGACCCCTCCACCGCCGCTGGCGCCGAGGAACGAGCCGCCAGCGACGGCGAGGACATCCCCACCCCCTTCTGGGCCCGGCACCGGGCTCAGGTCACGACCTCCATGCACTCCGCGGCCCACGTCCTGACCGAGCGCCGCCCCGACCGGCCACTGGTGGTCTTCTCCACCTACCACTCCGCCCCAGTCGCCGCGGCGGCCGCCCGGACCGCCGGCATCCAGTTCGACCTGACGATCGCCGACGAGGCACACAACCTCGCCGGCCACCCCCGCGCCGACTTCCGGGTCGTCCTGGGCTCCGAGCTGCCCACTGCCGCGCGCGTGTTCATGACCGCCACCCAGGTCAACGCCGTCCCCGCCCCTCCCCAACCCGGATGGGACGACTGGTCGGCACCGCTGTCCATGTCCGACACCACCCTGTTCGGTCCGGTCGTCTACCGCCTCGACTTCGCCGAGGCCATCGAGCGCAAGCTGCTCAGCGACTACGAGGTCCTCATCTACGAGACCCCGGGCCAGACCGCACCGGACCCGGTCGCGGCGCTGAGAGCCGCCGCCGCCACCGGCCTCTCGCGAGTCCTCACCTTCCACGGCCGCGTCGCCAAGGCGAGAGCCTTCGCCGAGGCCATCGACGGAACCGACCTGCCCGACGGGCGCCGAGTCCACGCGATCGCCGTCGCCGGCGCCGACCCGGCCCTGCACCGCTCCCGCGCCCTGGCGGCCCTCGAGCACCCCGACCCGTCCACCCTCGTCGTGGTCTCCAGCGCCCGCTGCCTCGCCGAAGGAGTCGACGTCCCGGCCGTCGACGGCATCCTGTTCGCCGACCCCAAGGCCAGCGACGTCGGGATCATCCAGTCCGTCGGCCGAGCTCTTCGCCTGGCTCCCGGCAAAAGGACCGGCAAGGTCCTGATCCCGGTCTGCTACTCCGCGGACCTGGACGAGGACACCACCTTGTCCACCAGCTCATTCTCGGCCGTCTGGCGGATCCTGCGCGGCCTGCGCACCCTCGACGCCCGCCTCTCCGCCGAGCTCGACAGCTACACCCGCCCCCAGTCCCGCCGCGGCCGCGAGGACGGCTCCCGCAACACCAGCCTGGTCACCTTCGACCTGCCCTCGACCACCGCCCTGCCCGCCCTGATCGCCCGCCTGGTCCAGAACACCTCCAACGCCTGGGACGAGCGCTTCGCCGAGCTCGAGGCCTTCGCGATCGAGCACGGCACCGCCAACCCCCCGGCCAAGAACAAGCGCCTGACCACCTGGTGCGAGTACCAGCGCAAGGCCTACCGCCGAGGGATGCTGCTGCCCGATCGGGCCGCCGCACTGCGCTCCCTGCCCGGCTGGACCTGGGACGCGGAGATGCGCACCTGGGTCGAGCAGTGGGGAGAGGTCTACTCCACCATCGCGCCCGGGGGCCGTCTCGACGTCGAGAACCCCGAGACGATGACCCGCCCGCTGCAGACCGTCTCCGGACGCAACAGAGCCACCACCATCGGCCGCTGGTGCGCCCACCAGCGCGTCCTGGCACGCCGGGGCGACCTGGACACCGCCCGCCGCAACTACCTCAAGGAACTGCCCGGCTGGACCTACCACGCCCTCTCCGACGTCGACGCCGCCTGCCTGGACCTGCTAGCCGAGTACGTCGCCTGGAAGGGAGAGGCCAACCCACCGGCCGACTACGTCGACGACGACCTGCCCATCGGCCGCTGGCTCAACCAGATCCGCCGCGCCAAGGTCCTGGGCACCCTGAGCCAGGCGCTCCTGGACGAGCTCGAGGTCACCACCCCCAGCACCGGCTCCCCGGGCACCCTGCGCTGGGAGACCCGTCAGACCCAGTGGCAGATCGGCCTGGAGGTGCTGCACCAGTACGCCGCCCGCGAAGGCCGCTGCCGGATGCCGGAGAACCACACCGAGCCCTTCGAGGGCATCGAGTACCCGCTGTACGTGTGGTGCCGACGGCAGCGCCACGACCACCGCTACGACAACCTCGACCCGGCTCGGGCCGC
>JBDIAO010000142.1:0-5968 GCA_039812375.1 Phycicoccus sp.
CCCGCTGCTCTTCACGGGCGAGAACTTCACCCAGACGGACCTGCCCGCGGCGCGCTGAGGAAGGCACGGCGCAGACCGTGGGTTCGTGGTGTCCGCCACCCTGTCACCGCCCGTCCCTAGACTGGCCGCGAACTGATCCCAGGGTGAGGAGGACACGTGACGACTCTGCTCAAGGACGTCATCGTCATCCCCGAGCACACCGGCGCCGAGGACTACGTCCTACGCCTAACCGACTCGGTCGGTCCCGACGCGGTCGCTGCGACGATCGCCAGCTACGTCGTCACCCCCGCCCTGGCCGACGCCTTAGACACCGCCCTCGGCCTCGTCGGTGAAGCCATCGACTCCGGCACGAGCCGGGGCGCCTTCCTCACCGGCTCCTTCGGCTCGGGTAAGTCGCACTTCATGGCCGTCCTGCACGCCCTGCTCACTCACCAGCCGGCTGCCCGTGCCCAGCCCGACCTGCAACCGGTCATCGCCGCCCACGACCCACAGCTGCAGCGCAAGCAGATCCTCCCGCTCGCCTTCCACCTGCTCGGGGCCCGCAGCCTCGAACAGGCTCTCTTCGACGGCTACCTGCGCCAGATCCGCACTCTCCACCCGGGTGCGCCGCTCCCGGCGGTGCACAAGTCCGACGGCCTGCTCATCGACGCCGACGAGCAGCGCCGCCGCCTCGGCGACGCCGCCTTCTTCGCCGAGCTCAACGGCAGCGAACCGAGCCGGGCCGAGCATCCGAGCCGGGCCGAGCCTCCGAGCAGGGCCGAGCATGCGGCATCCGAGCCCGGTGACGTATGGGGCCCGGTGCTCGGCGCGGGCACATGGAACGCCCAGTCGTATGCCGCCGCCCGGGCCGCCGACCCAGCCTCCGACCAGCGGGCCCGGCTCGTCAGCGCCCTAGTCGAGACGTTCTTCACCTCCTTCACGCAGCAGGGCGAGTTCGTCGACATCGACACCGGTCTCGACGCGATCGCCCGGCACGCAGCCTCCCTGGGCTACGACGGTGTCGTCCTCTTCCTCGACGAACTCGTCCTGTGGCTCGCGTTCTCCGTCGCCGACAAGGAGTTCTTCGCCCGCGAGTCCCAGAAGCTCACCAAGCTCGTCGAGTCCGGGACCGGCCGGCGCGCGATCCCGCTGATCTCCTTTGTCGCCCGGCAGATGGACCTGCGCCGCTGGTTCGCCGACGCCGGCGCGAGCGGCGCCGAGCAGGCCGCTCTCGACCGGGCCTTCAAACACCAGGAGGGTCGCTTCACCACGATCACCCTCGGCGACGACAATCTGCCCTTCGTCGCCAACAAGCGTCTCCTCCAACCCCGGGACGCCGCAGCTGGCGCGGTCCTGACCGACGCCTTCGCCCGGATCGACCGCACCCCGAGAGTGTGGGACGTGCTGCTCGACGGCGTGAACACCGACGCGACCCATCCCGGAGCCGACGAGGCGGCATTCCGGCTCACGTACCCGTTCTCCCCGGCGCTCGTCTCGACCCTGCGGGCACTCGCCTCGGTCATGCAGCGTGAACGCACCGCGCTGAAGGTCATGCAGCAGATGCTCGTCGACCGGCGCGAGCGCCTCACCGTCGACCAAGTCATCCCAGTCGGCGACGCGTTCGACCACATCGTCTCCGGGACGAAGGTCCTCGACACCGAGGCCGCCACCCTCTTCCGGTCCGCAAGCAGCCTCTATGCCGACAAGCTCGCCCCGATGCTCCGGGAGCTGCACGGCCTCTCCCCCGCCCAGCTGCACAACGACCCGGAGTCTGTGCCGGCCGCCTACCGGGTCGACGACCGACTCGCCAAGACCCTCCTGCTGTCGGCGATCGCCCCGAACGTGCCCGCCCTCAAGGCGCTCACCGGAGCCCGTCTCGCTTCCCTCAACCACGGCTCGATCGTCTCCCCACTACCCGGCCGCGAGGCCGAGATCGTCCTGTCGAAGGTGCGTGACTGGGCCCGCGGCATCCCGGAGATCCACGTCGACGGCTCCGGGGCCAACCCGACGATCCGGGTCCAGCTCTCCGGGGTCGACCACGAGTCGATCGTCCAGCGCGCCAAGGGCGAAGACAACGAGGGCCGGCGCCGGGAGCTCGTCAAGGCCCTCGTCGCGCGCAGCTTCGGCATCGACGTCCACCAGCACGACCTGCAGGGTGCCTATCGGCACGACATCATCTGGCGCGGCTCCCGGCGCCCGGTCGACATTCTCTTCGGCAACGTGCGCGACAGCGGCTGGCTCTCCGACGACCACTTCCGCGCCGCCCCCGGCACGTGGCGGGTCGTCGTCGACCACCCCTTCGACGAGCAGGGCCACTCCGGCGCCGAGGACCACGCCCGACTCGACGCGCTCGTCGCCCGCAGCTTCGAGTCCCGCACGATCGTCTGGCTGCCCTACTTCCTCGCCCGCGAGAAGGTCGACGACCTGGGGCGCCTGGTCATCCTCGACTGGCTCCTCGACGGCAGTGGGGAGCGCTGGCAGGCCCACGCCGACCACCTGAGCGAGACCGACCGCGCCCTGGCCCGCCAGATCCTCCAGTCCCACCGAGACACGTTGCGCCGCAGCATCGAGGACGCGATCCAACAGGCCTACGGTGCCGCCAGCCCCCGCCCCGGCACCCTGCTCGAGGACCCCGGGCACGAGAAGGTTCTCGTCTCCCTCGACCGGGAGTTCACCCCGCGCGCCCCGGTCGGGGCCACCCTGGGCGATGCCTTCACCCACCTGATCGAGCAGGCCCATGACGTGACCTATCCCGGCCACCCCCGCTTCGAACCCGGTAACGTCGAGGTCCGCCTGCCCGCCCTGCGTATCCTCGCCGCGCACGTGCACCGCGCCGTCGCCGACCGGGACGGCCGGGTCGACTACCAGGGGGATGCCGCCGCCGTACGCCGGCTCGCCGGCCCGCTCGGCATCGGCACCGCCGCCGAGACGGCATACATCCTCAGCGACGACCGGTTCACCCCGTGGAGCACCGAGATCGCCCGCGCGCTCGGACGGCACAGCGCGCAGACCGGCGCCGATCCCGACGCCCCGCTGACCGTCGCCCAGCTGCGCGACTGGATCGACGCGATCACCCCCGCCAAGGGGCTCCTGCCCGCAGTCAGCGACCTGGTCGTCATCACGTGGGCGGCCCTGCGTCAGCGTGCCTGGTTCCACCACGGGGCCGCGTTGGCGAGCGCGCCCGAGCCGGGCAGCCTCCAGCCAAGCATGGAGCTACGCTCGCAACCGATGCCCTCCTCGAGCGACTGGGCCTGCGCGATCGCGCTCGCCGGGCATCTCCTCGCGGTCACCGGCTCCCCGCACCTGACCGCTCCGGCCGTCGCCGACTTCTCCGGCAAGGTCAAGGATGCCGCGGGCCGGCTCGGTCCTGCCCAGCCCGGCGTGGTCGCCGCGATCGAGGCGGCTTATGACCGGATGGGTCTGCCGACCGGCCCGGATGCCGCGGGCGTGCCTGACCGGCTCGCTACCGCCCGTGCCGTGGCGAACCTCGTCGCCCAGCTCCGCCAGATCGACGGAGTCACCCTCGTCGAGCGCCTCGCCAATTCCGGGCTCAGCGCTGAAGCGACCGCGGCCGGGCGCTCCTTGTCCACCGCGCAGGAGGTGACCGCCGCCCTGAGCGGGTTCGAGTGGGATCGGCTCGACCCGCTGACCGTCGCCGCCCGCGGCGAGGGGGATCGCGCCGATGCCGCCGCTGACATCCTCACCCGGTTGCGCACCGCCCTGAGGGCGAACGAGCTGGTCATCGGTGTCGGGGCCGCGCTCAAGGAGACCGAGCGGGCGATCTTCGATTGGCTCTATGCCGCCTCTTCCGTCGCTCCGTATGCCGCCTCGTCCGTCGCTCCGTATGCCGCCTCGTCATCGGTCCCGGGTCGCGAGCCGGTCCCGGGTCGCGGGTCGGTCCTGGGTCGAGAGTCGGTCCCGGCCGAGTCCACGAACCCGCACGACCCGATGAACGTGCCGCTCAACGTGCCACCGGGCACCGGCCTGCTCCGGGGAGGCGTCCAGCGCCGCCCCGGGGACAGCGACGAGCAGGTCATCGCGCAGCTGCGGGCCTTCCTTGAGGGCCACCCGGACGACGACGTCGAGGTGACGTGGCAGGTGCGTGGATGACGACGGCGCCACCGCAGACCACGGCGAACGGTGCGCTCGCTGCACCGCTCCTGCCGGTCAGCCGCGCAGTGCTGCTCTCGATGATCAAGCGCGCCAAGCGGCGCTCCGCCAGCGGGGTGCTCGGTGTGCTCGGCCAGCCGGGCAGCATCGAGGTAGGCGAGGTCGAGCACGACGGTCAACGGGTCGTCATCACTACGGCACGCTCGGCGCTCGCCGCGCGGGAGGTGGTCCTCTCTCATGTGCCCGGCAGCTGGACCGTCCTGGTCACCGATCGCGACGAGGACGACCTCGGGCCCGGGCTGCTCGCCCATGTCACCGGCCAGCGGTTGTACCGCCCGGATCCGTGGGAGGCGGTCAGGCAGGCCTTCGCGGCATCCGGGATCTCCTCCTCGCTGACGAAGCTGCCAGGCGGCCGTGACGTCGCCGGGGGGCTGCTCGCCGCTCAACCCCTTGGTGGCTGGCCGCCCGCGCCGGCTGGGGTGCTCACCCGGGCGCACGCCTTCGCGAGCATCACGGCGGAGCACCTCGACCTGGCCGGAGAGGGGATCGACGCTCTGAGCGTGCTTGCGTGGTCGACCCGCCCGAGGGCAGCTGACCGGCTGAGCGACCTGCGGGGCAGGCTCGGCGGCCCGCTGACCGAGGCTGTCTACGAGTGGATCGCCCAGAGTTGCGGGCCCCTGGAAGCCCCGGTGCGCGCCGCGCTACGCGACGGCACGCCCGCCGACCTGGTGCCCCTCGGGATTGTTACCGGTCTCCTGCTCGACCCGAGCCTCGACCCCGGCCAGGCCGAGATCGCGACGAAGCCCCAGGTGCGGCTGGAGCGCTGGCTCGGGCAGGGGCTCTCACGTGAGAGCCTCGAGTCGCTCGCCGGTGAGGCGATGAACGTCCTGCTCGACCTCCTGCGCGCCGACGCCATTCCCGTTGGGCTGCAACGGGACTCGAGGTCGACTGGGCGCGGGCTGGGCGATGCCCACCGGGTCCTCGAGCGTGCCGACGCCCTGCTCGTGCAGGTCGACGCGGGCGCTCTCGCGATCCGCTGCGACGTGCTGCCGAGCGGGCTACGCGCCCGCCTCGCCCACCTCGCCCCTGCCCTGCACGCCAGCACCGCCGCCCTATCCGCCCTCCCCCGCCCCGCCGCCCGGGTCGGGCGCGGACAGGCCGAGGCCGGACAGGTCGGGCGCGGACAGGTCGAGGCCGCGGCCGCCGTCGAGCAGGCGTGGGAGCTCGTCACGGCCCACCGCCTCGCCCAGGGGCCGGCCCAGGATGCCGCGCTCGCACCGGCGCACGCTGCGGTGCGCCTCCTGCGCTGGCTCGCCACCCCGGAGGCGACCAGCGGTGCCGACCTGGCGAGCCTCGTACGCGCCCACCTCGATGCCGGAGCCTGGGCGGACGCAGCGATCAACGACGTGTTCACCGGGGTGGCCGACCCGGCCCTGAGCAGCGCCCTCGGCGAGGTCTTCGACCTGGCCAGTGCCCGCCGGGTCAGGGAGGACCGGGTGTTTGCGGCTCGACTGGCGCTCGACGTCGCTGCCGGCCGCGACCCGTCCGGTGACGCGGTGTGGAACATCGAGTCCGTCCTGGGATCCCTCGTCGTCCCCCTCGCCCGCGAGACACCCGTCCTCCTGCTCGTCATGGACGGGATGAGCGCTGCCGCAGCGACCGAGATCCTCACCGACGCTACCGACCGGCTCGGCTGGGTCGAGGCCGGTGCTGCCCCCGGGGCGACCCGGCGTGCCGGGGCCCTCGCCGCGTTGCCGTCGTTGACCGAGACGAGCCGGGCATGTCTGCTCAGCGGGCGGCTCACCCGCGGTGCGCAGGACGTCGAGCGAGCCGGCCACGCCGAGGCGACCCGCCACCTCGGCGCAGCCCGCCACCTCGG
>JBDIAO010000143.1:0-5872 GCA_039812375.1 Phycicoccus sp.
GGGCAGGGCCTGAGTGCCGAGTGGATGGCCTGGACGATCCGGCACACCTCGGGCTACATCTGCGCGCCGGTGACCGGTGAGATTGCCGACCGGCTGGACCTGCCGCCGATGGTGCGCGACAACGCCGACCGGTTGCGGACGGCATACACGGTGTCGGTGGACGCGGCGCACGGGGTGAGCACCGGGATCAGCGCGGCAGACCGGGCCCACACGATCCGGCTCCTGGCCGACCCGGCGACGACGGCCGGCGATCTCGTCAGGCCTGGGCACGTGCTGCCCCTGAGGGCCCGAGACGGCGGCGTGCTCGAGCGCGCTGGGCACACCGAGGCCGGGGTCGACCTGTGCCGGCTCGCCGGTCTGGCGCCAGTGGCGGCGATCGGCGAACTCGTTCACGACGACGGCACGATGATGCGCCGTCCTGCCGTCCTCGAGCTCGGCGCACAGCATGCTCTGCCGGTGATCACCATCGCTGATCTGGCCGCATGGCGTGGTGTGCACGACCGGGTCGAGCGGGAGGCGAGCACGGCGCTGCCCACGGCATACGGAACGTTCTCCCTCCATGGCTTCCGGGACCGGAACACCGGCGCAGAGCACGTCGCTCTGGTCAGCCCGAAGGGCCTCGGTGCCGGGGTGCCGCTGGTCCGGGTGCACTCGGAGTGCCTCACCGGCGACGCGTTCGGCTCGTTGCGCTGTGACTGCGGGCCGCAGCTGGAGCGTTCGCTGGAGCGAGTCGCCGCCGAGGGCGGGGTCGTCGTGTACCTGCGCGGACACGAGGGGCGCGGGGTTGGGCTGCTCGCCAAGCTCAAGGCGTATGCCGAGCAGGACCGTGGCGCCGACACCGTCGATGCCCAGCTCGCCCTCGGTCTGCCCGTCGACGCCCGGGAGTATGCCGCGGCCGCCGCCATTCTGCGTGATCTCGGGGTGCTGCGAGTGCGGTTGTTGACGAACAACCCGAGAAAGGCGCAGGGCCTGCGGGACAGTGGCATCGACGTCGTCGCCGTCGAGCGCCTGGCCACCGCTCCGACACCGGACAACGACCGCTACCTGCGGACCAAACGGGACCGGATGGGTCACGACCTACCGATCGACACTGTGGACAAGGGAGCGAGTGCATGAGTGGGCAGGGAGCGCCGGACCTTTCCGTCGACGGCTCCGGTCTGCGGGTGGCCGTCGTTGCCGCATCGTGGCACGCGACTGTCATGGACGGGCTGCTCGCCGGCGCGCAGCGTGGTCTGCAGGAGTGCGGGGTCCACACGTGGCGCACGGTGCGGGTGCCCGGAACGTTCGAGCTGGCGGTGGCTGCGGCCCGCCTGGCGCCGCACTGTGACGCGGTCGTCGCGCTCGGGGTCGTCATCCGGGGTGGTACGCCGCACTTCGAGTACGTCTGCTCGGCGGCGACCATCGGGCTCACCCAGGTGAGCATCTCGACGGGGGTGCCGGTCGGCTTCGGGGTGCTCACCTGCGACACCGAGGAGCAGGCCCTCGACCGGGCTGGGTTGCCCGGGTCGAGCGAGGACAAGGGACGCGAGGCCGCTACGGCAGCCGTGGCGACCGTGCTCGCCCTGCGGGGATGGGAGCAGCGAAGCACTCCCGAGGTGTGATGCAGGGCACAATGGCCACGTCGGAGAGGACATCCGTGACTGCGACGAGAGGCCGGCTCAGCCATGCACCTGACCCCCACGGAGCGGGATCGACTGCTGCTCTTCTCGGCAGCTGAGCTGGCCCGCTCGAGGCGTGCGCGAGGGCTGCTACTCAACGTCCCGGAGGCGATCGCGATCATCGCGGACACCGTCGCCGAGGCCGCTCGTGACGGGCAGGTCCTCGCTGATGCCGTCGCCGCAGGTCGTGCCGTGCTCGGCCGGCACGAGGTGCTGCCCGGTGTGGCTGCCGTCGTGCAACGCGTCGAGGTCGAAGCCGTCTTCGCCGACGGGACCCGCTTGGGCGTGGTCACCGAACCCTTCGGCCCCCCCGACGTCACCGAGGATGGCTATCAGCCCGGAGCGGTGCTTCCCGCACACCCAGGACCCTCCGAATCCTCCGCATCTGCGGGGCCTGCACCCGTCGATCCCGTCGCACCCGCCGCACGAGCGGATCTCGCTGGTGCGGCCCGATCGGGCGACCTCCGCCACGTGAGCGTGGTCAACGAGTCGCCCATCCCGATCAGCGTCAGCTCCCACTTCCACTTCTTCGAGGTCAACCCGCGGCTGCGTTTCGACCGCAGTGCCGCGTGGGGGACCCGGCTGGCGATCCCGGCCGGAACCGTCCAGCGGTTCGAGCCGGGCCACGCCACCGCCGTGGCGTTGACCCCCATCGGCGGAGCCAGAGTCGTCATCGGCTTCGCCGGACTTGTCGACGGCCCGCTCGACGCGCCCGGCGCCAAGGAAGCGGCCCTGGACCGGGCCCGCTCGTGTGGCTACCTGGATGCCCCGGATGGCCACCTGGACACGGGGGTGGTGGACCAGTGAGCACGGCATACGGACCGACGACGGGGGATCGGGTCGTGCTTGGCGACAGCGGCCTCGTCGTCCAGGTCGAGCATGACTCCCAGCTGCCCGGGGAGGAGTTCCTCGCCGGGTTCGCCAAGACCGCCCGGGACGGCATGCACCTGCGGGCCGCCACCATCGCGCAGACCTGCGACCTCGTCGTCTCCAACGTGCTCGTCCTCGACCCGGTCCTTGGGGTGCGCAAAACCTCGATCGGGATCCGCCAGGGTCGGATCGTCGCGACCGGTCGGGCCGGTAACCCGGACACCCTCGACGGGGTCGAGGTCGTCGTCGGCACTGGGACGGCGATCGTCAGCGGGGAGGGCCTGATCGCCACCCCAGGGGCGATCGACACTCATGTGCACCTGCTCTCGCCGCGGATCATGGAGGCGTCCCTGGCCTCGGGAGTGACGACAATCCTCGGCCAGGAGTTCGGTCCGGTATGGGGTGTGGGCGTTAACTCCCCATGGGCGTTGCGGACCGCATTTGCTGCGTTCGATGCGTGGCCGGTCAACATCGGCTTCCTCGGTCGGGGGTCCTCCTCCCGGCCCGGTCCTCTCGTCGAAGCCCTCGTCGAGGGCGGCGCCTGCGGGTTCAAGGTGCACGAGGACATGGGTGCCCATGCCCGCGCTCTCGACACCGCGCTGTCCGTGGCGCAGGAGCACGACGTCCAGGTGGCAGTGCACACCGACGGGCTCAACGAGAGCCTCTTCGTCCAGGACACCATCGCCGTCCTCGACGGGCGCACCGTGCACGCCTTCCACGTCGAGGGGTGCGGTGGCGGGCACGCGCCGGATGTGCTCTCGCTCGCAGGGGTGCCACACGTCATCGGCTCGTCGACGAACCCGACCCTGCCCTTCGGTAGGGACGCCGTGGCCGAGCACTTCGACCTGATCATGGGAGCGCACGGGCTCAACCCCGACGTCCCCACCGACCGGACCATCACCAGGGACCGGATCCGGGCTTCGACGATGGGTGCGGAGAACGTGCTGCACGACCTCGGGGTCATCCCGATCACCTCCTCCGATGCCCAGGGGATGGGCCGGGCCGGTGAGACCGTCCGCCGCACCTTCGCCTTGGCCGGGGTGATGAAACGGGTCCGGGGTGCCGAACATCCGGTACATGACAACGACCGGGTCCTGCGCTATCTCGCCAAGCTCACCCTCAACCCGGCCATCGCGCACGGTATGGCGCACGAGGTCGGCACGCTCGAGGTCGGGAAGCTCGCCGACATCGTCCTGTGGCACCCGGCACGCTTCGGCGCCAAACCTCAGCTCGTCCTCAAGGCCGGCTTCCCGGCGTGGGGGGTCACCGGGGACCCGAATGCTGCCGTCGACCGGGCGGAGCCGCTGGTCCTCGGGCCGCTGTTCGGCGGGCACGGCGCCGCCCCCGCCGAGCTTGCCGTCGCCTTCGTCAGCGGCTCGGCCCGCGATGCCGGCCAGGACCGTCTGCCCACCCTGCGGCGGCGGGTCGCGGTGCGGCATACCAGGGGGATCGGCCTGGCTGACATGGACCGGAACCGGCCGAACGCCCAGGTGGTCGTGACCCCGGAGGGGTACGTCACCCTGGACGGGGAGCACATCTGGTGTGAGCCGGCCCAGTCCGTCCCGCTGTCCCGGCTGTACTTCCTGTGAGCTCGCTCCGTTCCCGTGAGCCACGCCCGCCGACACCACGGAGGTGACCCGAGATGACCGATCCCGCCGACCTGGTCGTGACCGGCGCCGCGGTCTGGACCGCAGATCCCGCGAACCCTTGGTCTGATGCCGTGGCCACCCGCGGCGACCGGATCATCGCCCTCGGCGCGGAGCAGGTGCGCGAGCTGACCGGCCGGCGCACCCGGGTGCTGCACGTGCCAGGCGGCCTGGTCGGCCCGGGCTTCCAGGACGCGCACATCCATCCCCCGGTTGCTGGCCGCAACCGTCTGCACGTCTGGCTCAACGACCTCGCCGGCAAGCAGGCCTACGTCGCGAACATTGCCCGGTATGCCGCGGACCACCCGGACGAGTCGTGGATCATCGGCGGGGGCTGGGCTATGGAGTACTTCCCCGGGGGAACCCCCCGTAAAGAGGATCTCGACGCCGTCGTCCCCGACCGGCCGGTGTTCCTGATGAACCGGGACGTCCACGGCGCCTGGGTCAACTCCAGGGCCCTCGAGGTCGCCGGCATCGACGCCGATACCCCGGATCCTGCCGACGGGCGCATCGAGCGCGACCCGGTGACCGGGGAACCTACCGGGACGCTGCACGAGGGGGCGGCCTACAGCTACCAGGACCGTTTCCTGCCCGCCCCGACCCGGGCCGACTGGGAGGCGGCGATCCTCGAGGCCCAGTCCTTCCTGCATGCCCTGGGGATCACCAGCTGGCAGGACGCCTGGGTCACCCCGGCGACCCTCGCGGCATACCGTTCGCTGGCGCAGTCCGGACGGCTGAGTGCCCGGGTGGTCGGAGCGCTGTGGTGGGACCGGCACCGCGGGCTCGATCAGCTCTCGGACTTCCTCACCCAGCGGGAGTCCGGCGCGGCGCCCGGTTTCCATCCCACGACGGTGAAGATCATGACCGACGGGGTGCCGGAGAACCAGACCGCGGCCCTGCTCGAGCCGTACTGCGACGGGTGCGGTGGGCACACCGACAACATCGGGCTGAGCTACGTCGACCACGACCTGTTGTGCGCGGCGGTGACCCAGCTCGATGCTCACGGGTTCCAGGTGCACATGCACGCCATCGGTGACCGTGCCGTACGCAACGCCCTGGACGCCATCGAAGCCGCCCGCGCTGCGAACGGCCCCAACGACCTGCGGCACCACATCGCGCACGTCCAGATCGTGTGGCCGCAGGACGTGACCCGGTTCGCCGGCCTCGGCGTCGTCGCGAACTGCCAGCCCTACTGGGCCCAGATGGAGCCGCAGATGGAGGAGCTCACCGTGCCCTTCCTCGGCCGGGACCGCGCGCAGCGGCAGTACCCGTTCGGGGACTTCCTGCGTGCCGGGGTCACTCTGGCGATGGGCAGCGACTGGTCGGTGACGACGGCCAACCCACTGGAGGAGATCGAGGTGGCGGTGACCCGAGTCGACCCGGAAGCACGTGACCAGGCGCCATTCCTGCCCGAGCAGGCGATCCCCCTCGACGTCGCCTGGCGCGCCTTCACCGCGGGCAGTGCCCACGTCAACCACGACGACGACGGTGGGGTCCTGGGGGTCGGCAAGCGGGCGGACCTGGCCCTACTCGACCGAAACCCGTTCAGCGCGGGGTCCGGGCCGATCGGGGACGCCCAGGTGGTGCACACCATCGCCTCCGGGCGGGTGGTCTTCAGCCGCGCCGAAGGGTAGTGGGCATGTCGCCAGGTGTCGGCCCCGGTGTCGGACCCTCCTCACCCGGACCCTCCTCACCCGG
>JBDIAO010000144.1:0-5809 GCA_039812375.1 Phycicoccus sp.
GACGGTCGGTATGCCGCTGTCGGCGAACAGCCCAGCCTCCGTGCCGTAGGCAACCTTGGCCGTCGAGGCCTCGCCGCCCCAGGCAACCGCGAGACGGGCCACCTCGGCATCTGCGGGGGTGTCGAGTCCGGGCGCCTGGGCGAGCACGGTCATGACGACCCGGGCCGCGTCGTTCTCGGCGCGCATGCGGGCCTCGATCGTCTCGAGTTCGGCGCGGAAGCGCTCGAGCAGAGCGGTGGGGTCGACCGCGGCGATGCTGCGGAACTCGAACTGGAGGCTGCAGTCGGCCGGCACGGTGTTGACCGCGATCCCGCCCTCGATGAGGTTGACCGTGCACGTCGTGAACGGGACGTCAAAGGCTTCGTCGTAGGGGCCGTTGGCCCGGAAGTCGTCGGCCACCGAGCGGACGAAGGTCACGAACGAGGCGGCATACTCGATCGCGTTGACCCCGCGGGGAGTGAGCGAGGAGTGCGCGGCGACCCCGTGGAAGTCGACCCGCACGAGGGTGATCGACTTGTGTCCGTTGATGATCCGCATGCTCGAGGGCTCACCGACGATGCACGCCCGCGGCGCGAGCCCCCGGTTGACGAGATCCTTGACGAGGTCGACGGCACCGGTGCAGCCGACTTCCTCGTCGTAGGAGAAGGCCAGGTGGACCGGCTCGAGCAGAGGTGCGGCGGCCAGCTGCGGGATCCGGGCAGTGACCGCCCCGACGAAGGACTTCATGTCGCAGGCGCCGCGCCCGTAGAGCCGGCCGTCACGCACCTGGGGGCTGAACGGCTCACTCGACCAGTCCTGACCGTCGACGGGCACGACATCGGTGTGGCCGGACAAGACGATGCCGCCGGTCGTCGTACCGTCCGCCGCGGGGAAGGTGGCCACGAGGTTGGCCTTGGTGCCTTCGGGGTTGGGGATCAGGACCGGCTCGATGCCGTGCTCGCGCAATTCGGCGCTGACGAGGTCGAGGAGTGCAAAGTTGCTCTCCCGGCTCGTGGTGTCGACACGCATCAAGGTGGTGATCCAGTCCATGGTCGCGTCGGTGACCTGTGCTGGCGTCGGGTTGGTGGTCATCTCTCCCCTTCGGGTCGTCGGTCGTGCGGATGCCGCGAGCTCTCGTCAGTTCTTTTCGTGCGCCGGCTCGTTGGGCTTGTGGTGGCGCTGGGAGTTGTCTGAGGATGGCAGCCATGGCCGGCCGGACCTCCGCCGATGCAGGATCTCGCACCGATGGCTGAGATGACGCAGGATTCCGTCGTCGACGAGCTCGACCTGTCGATCGTCGACTGCCTCCAGATCCACCCCCGAGCGTCGTGGACGCTCATTGGTGAGGCCCTGGGTGTCGACCCGGTCACGGTCACCCGGCGCTGGCAGCGCCTGAGCGGAGATGGCACCGCGTGGGTGACCGCCCGGGCGGCTGGTTCCGGCGCGCCGGACTCCTGCCTGGCGGTGATCGAGCTCACCTGCCGGGCCAAGCGGATCGAGGCGATCGCGCAGCAGGTCAGCGCGCTGCCCTACGTGCTCAGCCTCGAGCACGTCAGCGGTCCCCGGGCGTTGACCCTGCTCGTCGAGGTGCGCAACCTCGCCTTCCTGTCCGGGTTCCTCCTCGGAGCGCTCGGGGCCATCCCCGGGGTGGTCGCCACCCAGAGCCACACCATCACCAAGGTTCACATGACCGGGGACATCTGGCCGCACCGGGTGCTCGACGCCCGTCAGCGAGCCGTCATGCTCAGGGTTCACCAGGCCCGCTCCCTTCAGGCCCGCACCGACTCCCCGGGCGCGACCCGGCCCTATGACGCCACGGATCGCGGAATCATCCTTGCGCTCGGAGAGGACGGACGTATGCCGGTGGCTACCCTTGCGTCCCGGCTGGCGGCGAGCGAGAGCCTCGTGCGGCGCCGCCTGAACGATCTCGTCCGGCATGGGCGGGTCGTGCTGCGGTGCGACATGTCGTTGCCGGCCTCGGGCTGGCCGGTGATCATGTGGATCTGGGTGCACCTGCCGGCCGACCCGGCCGCGGTTGGCACGGTGCTGCACGAGGTGAAGGAGCTGCGGGTGTGCTTCCAGATCACCGGCAGTAGCGCCACCCACCTGCTTGCCCTGGCTGCGCACTCGCTTGTCGAGCTCACCGCCCTGGAGTCCCGACTCGCTGCGGCCGCACCGGGGATGACGGTCATCGACCGGTCGATCGTGCTGCGCTCGATCAAACGGATGGGCCGGGTCCTCGACGAGTCTGGGCGCAGCATCGTCGTGGTCCCCATGGACATCTGGGCCCCAGCAGCACCGAGCCTCTGAGGCATACCCTCAGAGGAGACGGTGCTCAGAAGAGGCGGTGTTCGGAGGTGTCGATGCCGCGCAGTTCGTCGTAGTCGAGGATGACGCAGCGGATTCCACGGTCCTCTGCAACGGTGCGTGCTTGGGGCTTGATCTGCTGGGCGGCGAACACCCCGGTGACCGGGGCCAGGTGCGGGTCCCGGTTCATCAGCTCGAGGTAGCGGGTGAGCTGTTCGACGCCGTCGATCTCCCCGCGCCGCTTGATTTCCACAGCAACGGTTCGGCCTTGAGCGTCCTTGCAGAGGATGTCGACCGGACCGATCGGGGTCAGGTACTCGCGCCGGGTGAGCGTCCAGCCCTCGCCGAGGGTGCTGATGTGCTCGGCGAGGAGGTGTTGCAAGTGTGCCTCGACCCCGTCCTTGACCAGGCCCGGGTCGATCCCCAGGGCGTGGCTGCTGTCGTGGCGGACCTCGTGCAGACGCACGCGCAGCCGGTCCTCGGATTTGGTATGCCGCACGAGCCACACCAGGCGCACCCCCGCCGCGTACTCGTCGGCGTCGGGCTCAGTCTCGGTCAGCGAGCATGGCGGGGACATCCAGTTCAGCGGCTTGTAGGAGCCACCGTCGGAGTGGACGAGCACCGATCCGTCGGCCTTGACCAACAGCAGCCGGGTTGCCAGCGGCAGGTGTGCGCTCAGTCGCCCCTCGTAGTCGACGCTGCATGTCGCGATGACCACCCGCACGGGCCCCACTCTAGGTCAGCGGGAGTGGGCTGCGGCACAGAGTGCGGGTGGGCAGTCTCACGCGGCCCCGCCTCGTTCCGACAACCTCGGCGATGGGAGGATCGGGCGCATGACTCGTGAGTTCAGCAAGGTCGGTGTCGTCGGGCTCGGAACCATGGGCGCCGGCATCGTCGAGGTGTTCGCCCGCAACGGGATCGACGTCCGGGCCGTGGAGGCCGACGAGGCCGGCGTGCAGCGGGGGCGCACCGTGCTCGCCGGGAGCACGGCGCGTGGCCTCAAACGCGGCAAGCTCACCGAAGAGGAACGCGACGCCCTGCACAGCCGGGTTACCTTCACCGCGGACCTCAGCGACCTCGCAGACTGCCAGCTCGTCGTCGAGGCAGTGCCCGAGCGGCTCGACCTGAAGAAGCAGATCCTCGAGCGGCTCGATGAGGTGGTCGGACCTGATGCGATCCTGGCGACGAACACCTCGTCCCTGCCGGTCACCGAGATCGCGGTGGCGACCCGCGATCCCAAGCGAGTCGTCGGCATGCACTTCTTCAACCCGGCCCCGATCCTGCAGTTCGTCGAGGTCATCCGCACGGTGGTCACCGCCGATGACGTCTTCGAAGACGTCAAGGCACTCGCGGTCCGCCTCGGCAAGAAGCCGGTCGTCGTCGGGGACAAGGCCGGCTTCATCGCCAACGCGCTGCTCTTCGGCTACCTCAACCACGCCGTGAACATGTTCGAGACGAAGTACGCCAGCCGCGAAGACATCGACGCGGCGATGCGCTTCGGTTGCGGCTACCCGATGGGCCCACTGGCCCTGCTCGACCTCATCGGCATCGACACGGCATACGAGGTCCTCGACACCATGTACAAGCAGGGCCGCGACCGGCTGCACGCGCCGAGCCCGATCATCAAGCAGATGGTCAGCGCTGGCCTGCTCGGCCGCAAGAGCGGGCGCGGCTTCTATACGTATGCCGCGCCCGGCTCACCCGAGGTCGTCCCCGACGCGCAGACCCCTCGCGACCGAGTGGCCACGCACGAGACGCTGCGCTCCGTGGTCACTGTCGGGGTGGTCGGATCGGGAACGATGGCTACGGGCATCGTGGAGGTCTTCGCCCGCTCAGGGTTTGCGGTCACCTTCGTCGCGCGCAGCCAGGACAAAGTGGACCAGGTCCTCGCGGCGATCGCGAAGTCCCAGGCGAAGATGATCGACCGTGGCCGGCTCAGTGCCCAGGACGCGCAGGAGATCCGCGCCCGGATCACCGGCGCCACCTCCCGCGAGGCCCTGAGCGACGTCGACCTCGTCGTTGAGGCGGTCGCCGAGGACCTGACGGTCAAACAGGAGCTCTTCACCGACCTTGACCGGATCTGCAAGCCGGGCGCCATCATGGCCACGACGACGTCTTCGCTGCCGGTCATCGACTGCGCCCGGGTGACCAGCCGTCCGCAGGATGTCATCGGGATGCACTTCTTCAATCCGGCGCCGGTGATGAAGCTCGTCGAGGTCGTGCACACCATCGCCACGGCACCGGAGGTCATCGCCACCGTCCAGGACCTGTGCCCCCGGCTCGAGAAGGTGCCGGTCACCTGCGCGGACCGCAGCGGCTTCATCGTCAACGCTCTGCTCTTCCCTTATCTCAACGACGCGATCAAGATGCTCGAGGCCAACTACGCCAGCGCCGACGACATCGACACGGCGATGAAGACCGGGTGTGGTCTGCCGATGGGGCCCTTCGAGTTGCTCGACGTCGTCGGGCTCGACGTGGCGCTGGCCATCGAACGCGAGCTCTACATCGAGTTCCGCGAGCGTGGCTACGCCCCCGCGCCGCTGCTTGAGCACCTCGTCACCGCCGGCTACCTTGGGCGGAAGACCGGTCGCGGGTTCCGCACCTACGGCTAGACGACGCCGGACACAGCTGCGAAGCCTGCTCGGGCGCGTTGCGCCGACGCAACGACACTGCCGCATACCCTCAACGGTATGAGTGTGCCGTCACTACCGGAGCGGGCCCAAGTCGTCGTCATCGGCGGCGGGGTGATTGGGGCATCCATCGCCTACCACCTCGCCCACGAGGGTGTCCAGGACGTTGTCCTCCTGGAACGGGACCGACTGACCAGCGGCACGACCTGGCATGCGGCGGGGTTGATGACGTGTTTCGGGTCCACCAGCGAGACCCTGACCCGGCTGCGGCTGTACTCCCGGGAGCTCTACGCACGGCTCGAGGCCGAGACCGGTCTGGCGACCGGCTTCCGGCCGGTGGGACTCATTGAGGCCGCGGCGGATGCCGACCGGCTCGAGGAGTACCGGCGGGCGGCGGTCTTCCAACGCCACCTCGGCCTCGAGGTCGAGGAGATCAGCCCGAGGGAGATGGCGCAGCTCTTCCCACTGGCCCGCACCGACGACCTGGTCGCCGGGTTTCTTGTCCCCGGGGACGGGCGGGTCAACCCGGTCGATCTGACCATGTCCCTGGCCCGGGGCGCCCGCAACCTCGGCGTCCGGGTCGTCGATGGCTGCCCGGTCACCGAGGTCCTCACCAGGACCGGAACGGTGCTGGACCACGTGACCGGGGTGCGGACGGCATACGGCGATCTCGAGTGCGAGACGATCGTCAACGCGACCGGGATGTGGGCTCGGGAGTTCGGGGAGCGTTCCGGGGTGGTCATCCCGAACCAGGCCGCCGAGCACTACTACCTCGTCACCGAGCCCATGGGCGCCGACCCGACCTGGCCGATCTTCGAGGACCCGGCCGCGCACGGCTACTACCGGGAGGAGGGCGGCGGTCTCATGGTCGGCCTCTTCGAACCGGAGGCGGC
>JBDIAO010000145.1:0-5695 GCA_039812375.1 Phycicoccus sp.
GTCCAGATCGCGTCGGGGTCGCGGGGGTGGACGTGCACGGGGAAGCCGAACGTGGAGGGCAGACCAGTGGTGATGTCCGTCCAGGTTCGGGCGTCGTCGTCGCTGCGCCAGACCCCGTGGTGGTTCTGCTGATAGAGGCGGCCGTCGGATGCCCGCTCCAGGTGGTGCACGCACAACCCCGTCTGGCCGTCGCGCGGTGCCGCAGGGTGGTCATCGACCCCGACGCCGGCTGGGTCGGCCAGGTCGTTGCGTGCCTGCCAGGTCGCGCCGCCGTCCTCGGAGGCGAAGACCCCCGCTGCGGAGATCCCCACCCAGATCCGGTCCGGGTCGTTGGCGTCGGCGATGATCGTGTGCAGGGTCAGACCGGCAGCTCCTGGGTTCCACTGGGCAGCATCAGGATGATCGGTCAGGGCCTTGACCGCGTCCCAGCTGCGGCCCTCGTCGTCGCTGACCAGCAGCCGGGCTGGCTTCGTGCCGGCATACAACCGGCCGCCGACCCGCCGTAGGGACCAGACCTGGGTGAACAGGTCCCCGAAGGCAGGTGGGGTGTCATCCCAGCCGATGGCCTGGGCGAAGTCGGGATCGCCGGCGGCCCATGCGTCGAGCTGTCCCGTGGTCAGCTTGGTCAGGGTCCAGGTGGCGCCCAGGTCCTCGGAGCGCCAGACGCCGGCTCCGTGCCAGTCCCCGCCGCCGCCAGCCCAGATCGTGCCGGTGTCCTGGTCCCCGACGGCGTGGTTGATCGGCCAGCCGTCGCAGTAGGGGCCGCGGGTCCGCCACTGCGTCCGGTCCGCGTCGGTGTCGAGGATGAACAGACCTTTGGTTGTTCCCACGAGCAGGTGGAGGGGCTGGGGCACGTCGGCCTCCTTCGAGTCGGGCTCGACGATATGCGGGGGCTCTGTGCTCCGGTGGTGGGTCTGCTGTGCCGAACCTGCGAGCCCCTGCCCGCGCAGGGGTATGCCGCTCAGCGGACGGCTTGGTATGCCGCTCAGGCGACGGCTCGGTATGCCGTTCAGGCGACGGCTCGGTATGCCGCTCAGCCGAACGCGGAGATATCGATCTTCTTCATGGCCATGAGCTTGGCGTATGCCCCGGGGGTGGCCATGAGCTCGGCGAGATTGGCCGGGACCAGCTGCCAGCTGAGCCCGAACTGGTCTGCGCACCAGCCGCACTGCTCCGCCTCGGGAACCGCGCTGAGCTGGCCCCACAACCGGTCGAGGTCCTCCTGGTCGGCGCACCGCACCAACAAGGAGAGCCCGCACGTGAACGTGAAGTCCTGCCCGGGGGCGTCCATCGCGGAGAACCACTGACCGGCCAGGTCGAAGTCGGCATACATCACCTGCCCGGCTGCGGCGCCGCCGCGCCCGTCGTAGCGGGCCATGGTGGCCACAGTGCCCCCGAACACCGACGTGTAGAACTCGATCGCCTGCTGCGCTCGGCCTTGGTTGGTGTGGCCGAACATCAAGGCGGGGACGATAGTGGGGCGCGGTTCACCCCCCGGGCTGGTGAGCATCAACTGCCAATTGACCCCGTATCGGTCTTGCACCCACCCGTAATGGGCGCTGAAGTCATACTCCTGCAACGGCATAAGCACCCGACCATCGCTGGACAGGGACGCCCACAGCTCATCGAGGCGTCTGCGGGCCTCGGCATCGGCGGAGGGGTCGAAGCGCACCATGAACGACACCGACGGGTTGAGTGGGAACTCCGGACCGGCGTTGATGGCGATGAACCGATGGCCAGCCAACTCGAACTCGATGGTCAGGACCGATCCGGCCATCTCCGCCTGGAACTCGAGCAGCCCCTGCTGTGGGTAGCGCACTACCTCGCACACCGAGGAGGCGGGGAAGATCGAGGTATAGAACTGCACTGCCTGCTCCGCCGTATGGTCGAACCAGATCGTCGGAACAATCCGCTGCATCGCCAACCTCCTCCTCGACACCCGACAACGGGTGACCCGTCCTTGACATCCCATCGACGGGTGACCTGCCACGAACCGCGGGGAGCGTATGCCGGGTGCCTGTGCGTGTGCTGAACGCGGCATCTTCGGCGCGCGCGGCATCCGCGCTCGGCGCACGCGGCATACTCGAGAGATGGCTGGATGCTGCAATGCGCGCGGGTGCGACCGGATGTTCGGTGAGCGGTTCGCCCGCCACGCCGGCTCGAGCTACCGTCGGCACGGCCTCGACAAGGCAGCGCAACGGATGGTCGACTGGCTCACCCGGCAGGGCATTGAGGGTCGCAGTGTGCTCGAGATTGGCGGCGGGCTAGGCCAGATCCAGCTCGAGCTGCTCCGCCGGGGTGCCGCCCACGCGACGAACCTCGAATTGAGTTCGGCATACGACACCGTGGCGGCCTCGCTCATCGACGAGGCCGGGATGAGCGGGCGGGTCGACCGGCGGCTCGGGGACCTCGCCGTCGACGGATCGCTCGCCGACGTGGCCGACGTCGTCGTCCTGCACCGGGTGGTGTGCTGCTATCCCGATCTCGAGGCGCTGCTTGGCGCCGCTGCTGAGCATGCCCGCGAGGCGGTCGTGCTCACCCACCCGCCGCGCAACGCCCTCTCCCGGGCGGCCCTGGCGGTGAGTAACAGTGGGATGGCGGTGCTGGGACGGGAGTACCGCACGTTCGCGCACCCGCCCGAGACGATGATCGCGGTGCTGGGGGAGTACGGGTTCCAGGCCCGCCACGAGCAGGGCGGCTACGTATGGCGCGTGCTGAGCGCGACCCGCCGGTGATCTGCGCGCCCTGACGTCCCGGGCGACGCCGGCCCGCGACACCGGTCAGCGACACCGGTCAGCGACACCGGCACGCCCGGTGTCCTCCGGGATCGCAGAGTCCGTATCGTGACGGCGTGCACACCTTCTTGCCGGCCCTGCTCGCGGTGGTGGCTGCGCTGCTCATCGCGCTGGGGACGGTCATCCGTCACCGGGCCTCTGCAGCGGGTGGGATCGCCGCAGGATGGTGGATCGGTGCTGTCATCGCCGTGGGTGGCTTCGTGCTCCAAGCTGCCGCGCTGGCCACCGGCCCGGTGCTGCTGGTGCAACCGCTCATCGTGCTGTCCATCGCGTTCGCGATCCCCATCGAGGCGGGGTTGGCCGGGGCGGCTACCCGTCCAGCCCAGTGGCTGTGGGCAGGTTTGCTCGTGGCCGGTGTCGCGGCATTCGTCATTTTCGCCCGGCCGGTCAGATCGAAGATCGGGCCTCAGACGTGGATCCTCGCACTCGTCGTCGTGGTGTTGTTGGCCATCCTCGTGGCCATGGTGATCCACGCCGAGCGCACTCCCACGGCGCATCGGGCACTCCTGCGGGGGACGGTCGCCGGCTCGATGTTCGGCATCGCTGCGGTGCTGCTCAACGCCCTCGGGCATCGCTGGGAGCATCCGCTGCGGATCCTGGCGTCACCAGCGCTCTACCTGTTGGTCGTCGTCGCCCTCATCGGGTTGTACTTCCAGCAGCGTGCCTTTCTCGCCGGGGCGGTGCACGCGTCCTTTCCGGCGTTGACCATCGCGGAGCTGCTCGTCTCGATGGGCCTGGGCCTGGCCATCCTCGGCGAGAAGTTCAACCGGCATACGTGGGCCACCGCGGTCAGCCTGGCGGGGCTGGCCGTGACGATCGTCGCGGTGCTGCGCCTGGCCGGGCACGAGGCGCCAGCTGACGGCGAGGCGCGGCGCGCTAGCGCCGTCTGAGTCGTCGGTGAACTCCCCGGCGATCCGGTCGACCAAGGGTTGGAGGACGAGGAGCCCGAGCTGGGTCACCATGATCGAGAGGACCTGCTCCCCGACGGGGTGGCGGCTCGAGGCGACCCCGACCTCCCGCAGCTCTCGCACCTGGGCTGCGGTCAGCTCGCTGAGCCGGCTGACGAGGTCGCCGGGGGCCGGGTCGGCCTCGAGCAGGGATCGGCGCAGGTAGTCCACGACTGCCGGTTCGGCAGCGAGCATGTCGGCGACTGCGTCATTGCGTGCTCTCGCAAGCTGTTGCGCGGGCAGGCTGCCGAGCGGAACCGAAGCGATGGCCCCGGCGAACTTCTCGACGATCGCGAGCTCGACTGCTTCTTGCAGAGCCTTCTTCGTCCCGTAGTGGTGGACGATGAGCCCGACCGTCACTCCGGCAGATGCCGCGACGGCCCGCCTCCACTGACGGACCCGCGCTCTCCCGATCGCCCTCTTCTCTGCTGTTGGCGACTTCTTTGCTGTTGACAACATATCGAGACTCGATAATATCGAGACGCGATAAGCCCCAGTCGGGGGCGACAGTGACGAAGGATGGACGATGAACTCCCGAACGAACAACCGGTGGCAGGTCACCCGCAACGACTGGCGTCTGGTCGACGTCGTCCTGTGGCTGGTCGTCATCCTCAGCGCGATCCCGCTCGTGAGCGGTCTGGTCGACTGGCTGCGTGGGCAGCCGCTCCAAGTCGTCACCGGCGTCCCCGGGGAGCCGCCGGCGGTCACCGAGCCAGGCCTCGCGGCCGGCGTCAGCGGGGTCTACACCTCCGAGGCGGTGTTCAGCATCCCGGACGCCAGTGCCTGGCAGTGGCTCCTGTCCCTCGTCGTCCCCACGATCACCCTCGCGGTTGCCGCGGTCTGTGTGTGGCAGGTGCGCCGCGTCGTCGGGTTCGCTCGAAGCGAGGACCCCTTCGACCTGCGGGCCCGCACGGCTGTGCGGATCCTCGCGACGACGCTCCTCGGGTATGGGCTGCTCGTCCCGCTTGTCAACGAGTGGCTTGAGGCCATCATCACCATCCCCATGCGTTCCGGCGAGCTGAACTACGTATCGACCCTCGGCCTGGGTGGCTGGTGGCCCGTCGTCGTCGGCATCGTGCTCGCCGCGGTGGGGGAGAGCGTCTTCACCACCGGGCGCCGGTTGGCCGACGACACTGAGGGGCTGGTGTGAGATGCCGCCGGAGACTGAAGGCCGGGTCCACTGCCGACTCGACGAGCTGCTCGCCGAGCGAGGCATGACCCTCACCGCACTCGCCGCGCAGGTCGGTATAACGATTGTCAACCTCTCGGTTCTGAAGAACGACCGGGCGAAGGCGATCAAGTTCTCCACCCTGACCGGGATCTGTGACGTGCTCGGCTGCACGGTCGGCGACCTCCTCGAGGTCCGCCCGGTGGATGCCGACGAGTGACACCGCAGGCAGGTGGCGCGAGCCCTTCGACCGAACCCCCTGGTCGGAGGGCTCGCGCCTCGAGTCGGCACGGGATGATGCCGAGCGCTCGCTCTGGCCCTATCCGCGTCTGTGGAAGGTGACACTCTTGCGTCCGTGTCCGTCGGGGGTGGTGTGGTGGGTGTAGGTGGGGTCGTGGATGGTGCGGTGGTGGTGTCCGCATAGGGGGGTGGCGTCTTTGAGGTTGGTGTGTCCGCCTTGGGACCAGGGGTGTTGGTGGTGTAGTTCGGTCCAGGCGTAGGGCCGGTCGCAGTCTTTGGCGGCGCACGTGTTGTAGAGGGCGGCGAGGGCGGTGCGTTGGTGGTTGGTGAAGAACCGGTCTTGGCGGCCGATGTCGAGGGGGAGGGAGGCGCTGCCGAGGATGGCGGGCAGGATGCCGGCGTTGCAGGCGAGGCGGCGGGCGGTGCTGGTGGAGATGATCTGCCCGGTGTCGCAGGGGACCATCCCGGTGCTGGGCCCGAACGCCACGGCCTGTGTGGTGCCGTCTTGGTCGGCGGCGGTCAGGGTGGCCTGCAGGTGGGCGGTG
>JBDIAO010000146.1:0-5683 GCA_039812375.1 Phycicoccus sp.
CGCCCTTGACCGGGAGCATGGACGTCCTCTTGATCGCCCCGGGGATCGGGAGCGCGGTGGTGAACTTGCCGATCGCGCTCGGGTCGAGGGTGCCGGTCGTCACGGCGGCGGCCTGGGCCATGCCGAACGTGGTGGGCACGACGACGGCCAGCGCGCCGGCGCCGGTCCACCGGAAGAACGCTCGACGGGTGATCTCGCTCACTGGGAACCCTCCTCATGTGAGCCGGCTAGGGTGTCCCCATGGGCGCCCTGCGCGTCTCGCCACTAACCGCTGTGAACTATGGCAGGTAGCGCAACGACGTCGCAACGGCAGTGCGCAGCCGTGGCTGACCTCGCCAATCGGGTCCGGGACGCATCTTGGGGATGTGCTACGGTTCCCGTTGCTGGCTATTTGCCACGTCATTACCCCTGTCCAGTAGTTCCGTCCAGCCCGCCTCACGAGTCCAATTTGGGGGAATCGTTATGCCCGACGAATCGACGACACCTGCACCGACCCGGCGGATCCCGCGCCGCACGCTCACGAAGGGCACCGCGTGGGCTGTGCCCGTCGTCGCGGCGGTGGCTGCAGCGCCTATGGCAGCTGCCACGGGGATTCCGCCCTGTCTTGACGATATCCTGAACGACTCAGTCGACTGGGTAGTGGACAACGCCCAATACACCGGTTGCAACTGCTCCTCCCACCGTGACGTCCGGTTGAAGATCACCGTCAAACCCTGCCCGGGCGCCACGAGCGTGAAAGTCCGAGTCAGGAACGTGCCGGGCAATTCGGCGTGGTGCTGGAGCGAGCAGACCACTACCGGCTCGTGGCTCACCAAGACCGCCACCATCAGCAACAACACAGTGACGTACCCAGCGCAGCGGTTCATCGCCACCGGCAACGGGTCGACTGACGCCCTGTACTTCCCCGCCTACCAGACCCAGTCAGGCTCAACCTGGACGCGGGACAGCATGGGCGCTTGCAGTGCGGACATCCAAGGCGGGATCAATGACGGTATGCACATTAACCCGTGCTCTCCTGGCCCGTACTTTGAATACCAGGTGAGCGACGACGGTGGGTTAACCTGGTCCACTTCCAGTTACTGGGGCAACACCACCCTCGTCCCCCTGCCGCCTGGATGCGTTCCGCAGACCCCGCCGACCCTCGTGTCCGCGACGAACAAGGACACCTCGTGCCCCAGCGGTAACCGTACGATCGCCGTGAAGTGGACGGGATCGGCGAGCAAGATCCAGTACCGGATCGCGGACTCGAATGGCAACTTCAGCGGCAACTGGACGAACCAGAGCGTCTCCAACCAGAGCGCGACGATCAGCCTCTCTGGGAACAGCAAGTGCCGGGCCGTGCAGGTGCGCGCCTGCTCCAGCGGCGGCAACAACAGCCAGGACTGCAACGGTGTGACGAGCACAATCACCGTGCCCTTGGTGCCCCCCACCCAGGGGCCATCATCTTCGGTGACTGAGTCGCTCGGGGATGAGGTCACCGTGACGGGTGAGCAGGCTCCGGCCTCCGAGGCGGTTCCGGCGGCCGAGGCGGTTCCGGCGGCCGAGGAGACTCCCAGGCCACCGGGAACGACTCCGGGGTCGTCTGGAACGACGGAGCAGGGTCAGTAGCACGCATCGACCCATCATCGCCTCGACACCGTCAGAAGAAAGCTAACAGCTGCCCACTCACAGATCGCAGCGCGGTCTGGACAGACTGGCGCGCCTGAGGCGCCAGACAGAAGCCTCGTGGGATCGGCCGCCCTCGTGAAGAGCAAGCCGAGCCCGGCGCATCGGCGTCAGCGCGCCCGTCGCGAAGAGCGCGTCCACGTCCTCGGAGGAGTGTCCCGGGAGCGCACCCGAACGGTCATCAGAGAACCGGTCGATCACGCGCCCATGGACACCCGATAGGACGGTCTCCTTCTGGACCTGCCAGGCAGCGCAGAAGGCTGCGCTCTATGCTCGCAGCGACGAGCACCCAGGGCACCCAGGCGCAGGTCAGCGCGGGTCAAGGGAGTGAGGCGATGATCTCGTTGAACGTGGCCGAGGGGCGCATGACGGCAGCCGTGGCAGCCGAGTCCGGCCGGTAGTAGCCGCCGAGGTCGACGGGGTGGCCTTGGACGGCGATGAGTTCGGCCTCGATCTGTTCCGCGTTCGCGGCCAGGGATGCCGCCAGGGGCGCGAAGGTCGCGGCGAGGGCGGCATCCGTGGTCTGGGCGGCGAGTGCGCCGGCCCAGTAGGTGGCGAGCCAGGCGTGAGAGCCGCGGTTGTCGATCTGCCCGACCCGGCGGGCGGGGGACTTGTTCTCCTCCAGGAGCCGCCCGGTCGCGGCATCCAATGCGTCCCCGAGGACGGCGGCGCCGGTGTTGCCGGTTGTGGTGGCCATGTGGCGCAGGCTCTCGGCGAGGGCGAGGAACTCCCCGAGGGAGTCCCAGCGCAGGTAGTTCTGCTCGACGAGCTGTTGGACGTGCTTGGGGGCTGAGCCGCCGGCGCCGGTCTCGAACAGCCCGCCGCCGTTCATCAGCGGCACGACGGAGAGCATCTTCGCGCTCGTGCCGAGCTCGAGGATGGGGAACAGATCGGTGTTGTAGTCGCGCAGCACGTTGCCGGTGACGCTGATCGTGTCCAGGCCCTTCCGGATCCGCTCGATGGAGGTCTTCGCGGCATCCACGGGGGAGGCGATGGTGATCTCGAGCCCCGCCGTGTCGTGCTCGGCGAGGTAGGTCTGCACGAGGGCGGCGATGTTGCGGTCGTGGGCGCGGGCCGGGTCGAGCCAGAAGATCGCCGGGTCGCCGGTGGCGCGGGCGCGGGTGACGGCGAGCTTGACCCAGTCCCGGATGGGGGCGTCCTTGGTCTGGCAGGCCCGCCAGATGTCCCCGGCAGCGACGTCGTGGCTCATCAGGACCTCACCGGCGGCGTTCACGACGTCGACGGTCCCGGCGGCGGTCATGACGAAGGTCTTGTCGTGGCTGCCGTACTCTTCGGCCTTCTGCGCCATGAGCCCGACGTTGGGCACCGACCCCATCGTCGTCGGGTCGTAGGCGCCGTGGGCGATGCAGTCCTCGATGACCGCCTGATAGACCCCGGCATACGAGGAGTCGGGGATGACGGCCAGGGTGTCGGCCTCGGCGCCGTCCGGGCCCCACATGTGCCCGCCGATCCGGATCATCGCCGGCATCGACGCGTCGACGATGACATCGGAGGGCACGTGCAGGTTCGTGATGCCGTTGTCGGAGTTGACCATCGCGAGCGCCGGGCCGTCGGCCAGGGCCTGGTCGAACGCCGCCTTGACCTGCGCTCCGTCCGGCAGGGCGCCCAACCCGGCCAGAACCGCACCGAGCCCGGCCGAGCCGTCGAGGCCCGCCGCGAGCAGTGCCTGGCCGTGGGCGGCATACACGTCGGCGAAATAGGCGCGCACGACGTGCCCGAAGATGACCGGGTCGGAGACCTTCATCATCGTCGCCTTCAGGTGCACCGAGAACAGCACCCCCGCAGCCTTCGCGGCCGCGACCTGCGCGGCGAGGAACGCATCGAGCGCGGAGGCGGACATGAACGTGGCGTCGACCACCTCACCGGCCAGCACGCGCAGCCCCTCCTTGAGGATCGTGACGGTCCCGTCGGATGCCGTGTGCCGGATCGTCAGCGTGTCGGCCGCGGGCAGGATGACCGACTGCTCGTTGGCGCGGAAGTCGCCGGACGTCATCGTCGCTACCCGCGTCTTGGACTTCGGCGTCCAGGTGCCCATCGAGTGCGGGTGCTGCCTGGCGTAGTTCTTCACCGCGGCCGGGGCACGCCGGTCGGAGTTGCCCTCGCGCAGGACCGGGTTGACCGCCGAGCCCTTCACCTTGTCGTAGCGGGCGCGGGCGTCGCGCTGCGCGTCGGTGGTCGGGTTCTCCGGGTAGTCCGGCAGGGCGATGCCTTGGGCTTGCAGTTCGGTGATCGCGGCGATGAGCTGGGGGACCGAGGCGGAGATGTTCGGCAGCTTGATGATGTTCGCCTCCGGCGTTGTCGCCAGGGCGCCGAGTTCGGCGAGGGCGTCCGGCTCACGCTGGTCCTGCGGCAGGAGGTCGGCGAAGGCCGCGACGATCCGCCCGGCGAGGGAGATGTCGCGGGTCTCGACCTCCACCCCGGCCGCGTTCGCGTAGGCCTGCACGATCGGCAGGAAGGAGTAGGTCGCCAGCAGCGGCGCCTCGTCGGTCAGGGTGTAGATGATCGTGGCCATGGCGGCGTCGACGCTCCTTCGAGGTGGCGAACGGCAGATATCTTGACGTCAAGACAAAGGGTACCGGATGGGCACGGGCCTGATCCTCGCGCGTGGGCGTCAGCACGTCCGGAGGCGGACAGCATGCCGGGTGACAGACGGTGCACAGGACTTGACTAACGCTCGATTAGCGCATGTGGTGACCCAAGGGTAGCCTTGACGAATTGTTGACGATCATCGGCGCGCGGGGGAAGGCGACCATGGAAGTGACTCAGACGGCATACCTGAGGCGTGCCGCCGTCATCCTCTGGGACGCCATGTCGTGGATGCTCGCCCTGGGGGTCTTCGTCGCCGTCCGGCACGACTTCACCCTCTCCGAGCGGGTGTGGGAGACCGTCGCGCTTTACACCGCGCTGGCAGTCATCATCCAGCTCGCAGTGGGAGTCAAGACGCATATCTACCTCGGTCGCAGCCCGCTGGGCAGCTTCGACGACGTGATCACCCTCTCCGCGATCGTCATCGGGACGGCTGCGGTCCTCGGGGTTGGTTTCCTGGCCTTCGCGCCGGTCTTCTCCCGCGGGCTCGCCCTGGCCATGCCACTGTTGGCCCTGCTGCTCATGGTCACCGGCCGGGCCGCCTTCCGGTGGCTGCTGGAGCGCCAGAAGGTCGCCGGCCTGGCCGCCGCCCGCACGGGTGACGCGGTGCCGGCGCTCATTTATGGCGCGGGGGACGCCGGGCACCAGGTGGCCCGGCTCATCGACACCGCCGACGAGCCGCCATACGCGATCGTCGGGTTCATCGACGACGACCCGAACAAGCGCCACCTGCGCATCCGCGGCCACCGGGTGCTCGGCAAGGGTGCCCACCTCGTCGACATCGCCCGCCGCCGCGAGGCCAAGGTGATCGTGCTCGCGATCGCGACCGCGCCGGCATCCCTCATGGAGTCCCTCCAGGAACGCTGCGACGACGCCGGCCTCGACGTCGTCGTCGTGCCGCCAGTGCGGGACATGATCGGCGGCCGGGTCGAGTTGTCCCAGCTGCGTGAGCTCGACGTCACCGACCTGCTCGGCCGCCGGCCCATCGAGACCGACCTCGCCGAGGTCGCCGACTACCTGTGTGGCCAGGTGGTGCTCGTCACCGGGGCTGGTGGCTCCATCGGCTCCGAGCTCGCCCGTCAGGTCCACCAGTTCGGCCCAGCCAAGCTCATCCTGCTCGACCGGGACGAGTCGGCCCTGCAGGGCGTGCAGCTGAAGATCTATGGCTCGGGTCTGCTTGACCGTGACGACCTCGTGCTGTGCAACATCCGCGAAATCGACGCCCTGTGGAAGGTGTTCGACGCCCACCGGCCCGACGTCGTCTTCCACGCGGCCGCCCTCAAGCACCTGCCCCTGCTCGAGCGATACCCGCAGGAGGGCTGGATGACCAATGTCGTCGGCTCCCTCAACGTGTTGCGCTGCGCGGCCGAGTTCGGGGTGCAGCACGTGGTCAACATCTCCACCGACAAGG
>JBDIAO010000147.1:0-5668 GCA_039812375.1 Phycicoccus sp.
ACCTGATCTGGCAGGGCAAAATCTGGTCCCTCGCCCGCGACGACCAGGGGTGGCGGCCCTACAACGGCGGCGGAATGCACGACCCCGGCAACGTCACCGGCGGCCACTACGACCACCTGCACGTCACCGTGAAAGTAGGTGCGTGATGGACGTGTTCCCGGACTTCGACGGCCTGGCGGGGATCGGTGATCTGAAGCAGGTCGTCGGGGCGCTGTTCATGTTCGTGCTCATCATCGCCGTACTCATGCTGATCGTCTCCGCGATCTGCTGGGCCGTCGCCGCCGCACACGGCAACTACTCCGCCGCCGCCAAGGGCCGGGTCGGGGTGCTCGTCGCTCTCGGAGCCACCGTGCTCGCCGGTGGCGGGGTGGCGTGGATGAACTGGCTCATCGCGCTCGGCCAACGACTCTGACCCTCCCCATCTGGCCCGCCCCTTTCGGGGCGGGCCTTCGCCATGTCCGGGCGGCGGGGGCGGGTGGTGGTGGTCGGGGTGCACCTGTGGGCAGAAGCAACCCTCAGCGTGAATGGAGAACGTCGTGATCGACATCGACCCCAATGGCACCGGTCTTCCCGGTATCGAACAGCTCCGCACCATCGTCGGTGCCGTGATGACGGTGGGCCTGATCCTGGCCGTCCTCGCCCTGATCGTCTCGGCGATCGTGTGGGCCTACGGCGCGAACAGCTCCAACCCGCACTTGGCGGGGAGGGGAAAGATCGGCGTCCTCGTGTCCTGCGGTGCGGCGATCATCTGCGGCGCGAGCGTCGCGCTCATCAACTTCTTCTGGGGCGTCGGCCAAGCCGTCTGAGTCACACCGTCCGCGAGGAAGGCAGGTCTTGTCATGGGCATTTGCGATGTCCCGGTGATTTCCACCGTCTGCGACGTGGCCGGCGAAGCCGCCGCCACGCTGGTGTCAGCCCCGTTCGACTGGTTGGCCAGCGCGATGGGCGGCGCGGCCGGGTGGCTGTTCGAGGCCGTCTGGACGGTATTCGACACCACCACGCTCGTGTACGTGCAGCGGCCCGGTTTCGTGTCGGTGTTCAACCTCGTGTTCGGCATCGCCGTGTTCGTGATGCTGCTGTTCTTCGCACTTCAGCTCATCACCGGCATGATCCGCCGCGACCCCACCGCCCTCACCCGGGCCGCTCTCGGCCTGGGGAAATCCGTGCTCGGCTCCTTCGTGGTCATCACCCTGGTCGCGCTGCTGCTGGAAATCACCGACCAGCTCTGCGTCGGCATCATCCAAGCCGCCGGCGAAACCACCGAGACGATGGGCGACAAGATCGCCGCCCTCGTCCTGGCCCTGTCCGGGCTGTCCATCGCCGCACCCGGTGTCGGGGCGATCATCATGATCTTCCTCGCCGGCCTGGCCATCGCATCCGCGGCGATCGTGTGGCTGTCGCTGCTGATCCGCAAGTCGCTGCTGCTGGTCGCGGTCGCCCTGGCCCCGTTGGCGTTCTCCGGGTCGTCGTGGGACGCGGCACGCGGCTGGGTCGGCAAATGGGCCATGTTCGTCATCGCGCTGATCTTGTCCAAGCTCGTGCTGGTCGTGATCTCCCTCGTCGCGATCACCCAGGTCGCCGCACCCATCGACGTCGACCTGGCCTCGGTGTCCGATCCGCTGTCAGGGATCGTGCTCATGGCGCTGGCCGGGTTCGCCCCGTATCTGACGTATCGGTTCCTCGCGTTCGTCGGCACCGACTACTACGGGCAGGCCGGAGCCGAGGACGACGCCAAGCGGGCCTTGAACCGCCCCATCCCCGTGCCGTCGAAGCCGTCCGGTGACGGGCCGAAGAAGGTACTCGACGGCCAGACCAACGGTAGCGGCGGCGGTGGTGGCTCGGGAGGCGGTGCGGGTGCGCCGCCGAAGCCCACCCCGACCGCTGGAAGCGGCGGCGGTGCAAGTGCTGCCGGCGCGGGAGCTGGCGCGGGCGGAAGCGCCGGAGCCGGGGCCAGCGCAGGAGCAGGGGCGGGAGCTGGTGCTGCGGTGGCGGGTCCGGCGGCTGCTGTGGTGGTCGGTGCGCAGGTGGTGAAGGGTGCCGCGACGGCGGGGCCGAAGGCCGGGACGGCGTTGGCGGGTGAGGCCGAGACGGCCGCCGCCGGCGCCGGGCAGTCCAGCAGCCCGCCACCGCCCTCGACACCGGCGCCGACCGCTCCACCGAGCCCACGCCCAGCCACGCCGACCCCGCCCAAGCCGACGAAGGAGTGACCGATGCCCAGTCATGCGAAAGAGACCGCCGCGCCGGGCGAGCTGGTGCCGGTGAAGTTCAGCCGCCTCACTCGCCGGGGCGTGTTGTTGGGGTTGTCGGTCGCGCAGCTCGTCACCCTCGGCATCGGTGGGCTCACCCTGATCGGCGCGTTCTACGCCGGCGGCGGGATGCTGCTCGCCTACACCGCGCCGGTCTGGGTGCTCTGCGCCGCGCTGACCTGTATACCGGTCGGGGGGCGCCCGGTCGTGGAGTGGCTGCCGGTCACGTTCTGGTGGCTGTGGCGGGTCACGGGCGGGCAGTTGCTCTACCGCCGCCGCATCGTCCGGCCCCGGCCGGTCGGCACCCTCGCGCTCCCCGGCGACGCGGCGCGGCTGCGGGAGTTCATCGACCCGGAGAGCGGGGCGTGCATGATCCACGACCCCCACGCCGCCACCCTGACGGTCGTGTGCGAGGTGGCGCATCCGGCGTTCGTCTTGTTGGACCCGGGCGAGCAGGAACGCCGCGTCACGACCTGGGGCCGGGCGTTGGCGACGGTGTGCCGCTCGGGCAGGATCGCAACCTTGCAGGTTCTCGAACGGACCCTGCCGGACTCGGGTACGGGGTTAGCGGAGTGGTGGACCGCGCACGGCACCCCGGACGGCTCCTGGGCCGCCGACACCTACGCCGAGCTGATCGAGCGCGCCGGCCCGGCCGGGGAACGGCACGCCACCACGATCAGCCTGTCACTGGACATGAAGGCCGCCGCCCGGCAGATCAGGACCGCCGGCGGCGGCATCAAGGGTGCGGCCGGGGTACTTCGGCAGGAGATGTCCACCCTGGTATCGGCGTTGCGGTCGGCCGACCTCGCCCCGTCCGGGTGGCTCGACGCCGGACAGATCGCCGTCATCCTCCGATCCGCCTACGACCCGGCGGTCGCGTCGGCGTTGGAGCGGCACGGGCAGATCGGTCGCGACCTCGCCACCGCCGGCCCGGTCGCGGTCACCGAGACCTGGGGCAACCTGCGCACCGACTCCGCCCACCACGCCGTGCTCTGGGTATCGGAATGGCCCCGAAGTCTCGTCTATCCCGGCTTCGCCGCCCCGATCCTGCTCTCCACCGGAATCCAACGGGCAGTTTCGCTGATCTACACGCCGATGCGCTCCGATCAGGCGGCCCGTGACATCCGCCGCAAGAAGGTCGAATACATCAGCGATGCGGCCCAGCGTGCCCGGCTCGGGCAGATCGAGGACGCCTCACAATCAGCGGAGTTCCAAGACGTGCTGCAACAGGAAGCCGACCTCACCGCCGGGCACGGCGTCCTGCGCGTGACCGGACTCATCAGTGTGTCGGCACCGAGCAACGACGACCTCGAAGCCGCCGTCGCCGCGATCACCCAAGCCGCCATCCAGAGCTCCTGCGAGACCCGCCGACTTGTCGGCCAGCAAGCCGCCGCCTTCACCGCCGCCGCGCTGCCCCTGTGCCGGAGGGTGTGACGGCGCTCGCCGCTGGGCGCGACCAATCCGCGCCGACTTGCTGCGGCTGTCAGGTGAAGTGCGAGAAACTTGGGTGTGTGAGCGAGATCAACTTTGCGCGGTACCGGGCCTATGTCGACGCGCGGGTCGAGGCGAACAACGCCATGATCGCGCTCCTTGCAGGCTCTCGGCTGGCCGCACACAATCTCCAGCTGCACAGTGGGTCTCCTCATCAGCTCCCCGGACTGTTTCCGGCAGTGAGTGACATTGACCGTTTCAACCTGCTACCAGATCGAGCATCACAGCTCCTACTCGACGCCGATGCGCACCTCGCAGCCGTGGCGATTCCGTACGCACTGGCTGTCTATGAGGCCTTCGTTAAAGATGCAATCGCCATGCTGGACGACGCAGGCTACGCAGTATCACAGGCTTGGGGGGCCTTGAATGCGGGACGCATGCACAGGACCTTCTTCGACGCTGCTGGAGTCGCGGAGCCGGCCGATGTGATCCCTCTCTTCCATGTGCTGCGTTGTGTTCGGAATGCCCAGATTCACCATGCCGGCCATGTGACGCCTGAAGTGACCGAGGTACTGGACTCGTTGACTGATGGGCAGCGCGAGCGATGGGAGCAACTGACAATGGCTCCGCTCGATTCGATGATGAGGGACGGGAAGCTGCACTTCACAATCGGCCACCTGATCGCTGCGTTTGCAGTCACGAAGGAGGGTGCGCGGCGACTCAACGAGGTCCTGGGGCAGAAGCTGAGCAGAGAGACCTGGGCCGGGATCGCCGTCGCCGACTTCGCCGAATCTGCTGAGCACCCGCGCAATAGCAGGCAGTGGAAGCGTGGGCTCTTGGGGTTCGCGCGATTCCATTACCTTGGCGGGCTAAGTCTGAGCGCGGAAGAACTCGAACTAGCGGCACGACAGTCGGGCTACTGGACGGCGACATCGTGGTGAAAAGAACACGGGGGCTCTGTACCCATTGAGCTACATCCGGCTTTGCCGGAGCCAGGAGTCGAACCTGGGTCTCCACTGTTTTTGTGCGAATTGAGGTTGTGACCCTCTAGCCCATCAGTGGCATCCGCTACGTAGATGACACTCTACCACGGGCTCGGGTGCGTACCTCCTCGTCACACGGCACCAGGAGGTCACCATGCCCACATTCTTCGATTCAACAGCCGACGCCGCTGAGGCATCCGAGGCGCTGCGGGGGTTGGCCCACGCGAGCCGGGACTTCGATCAGCCCGCGCAGATGTACGGGGTAATCGGTGATCTGTCCTCGGGGATGCGCTCGCTGCGGCAGGCGCTCGATCAGATCGCCGATGTTCACGAGCGCAAGGCCGCGCATGCCTTCAACGACGACGGAAGCCACGAGGCAGGAGTGCGAGACGCGCTCGCTGCGGCGGAGGAGTTGCACCAGGCCGCGAACCTCATCGACCGGGCCTATGACAGGCTCGCGGAAGGGGTCATCTCTGCGGGACGGATCGCCTGGCACGCGGACCCCGCTGTCGAAGAGGCTGAGCTGTCGCGGTGGATCAGTGTCGTATTCTTGCAAGGCGACGAGGCCGAACGGCCGTTGCGCATCCTCGGGGAGCTGGGGCACGTCGACGCGGTGGACTACCTCGCCCAGTGGGACTACGGTGACGAGACCACCGACGCGGCGATGGAGAACGGGTACGTCTACGACGAACCCGGAGAAGGAACCAACGACCGAGTGATGCGCTCCGGCGACTACGCCCTGGTCGTCAACCCCCAGCTCGGCCATGTCTCCCTGCTCCGCCGCCACACCACCACTCCCGAACTCGCCGAGGCGGAGGCGGTCGGCCCGGTGCAGGGTGGGCCGGAGCTGCTGGTGTCGTACTCGTCCCCGAACGCCCCGAAGCCCGCGGTCGCACCCCGGCAGGCACCGTCGCAGGGGTCGTGGTTCGAGCCGGCAGCGATCACGACGCTCAAGCAGAGCGGCCGACTCTCGCTCTGACCCCTGCCGGTGCCGGAGGTGCACCTGCC
>JBDIAO010000148.1:0-5652 GCA_039812375.1 Phycicoccus sp.
GGGTGCTCGCGGCGAAGTCGCGCTCGCATCATCTGCTCCCCGAGGTCGGAGAGGTCGAGAGCGACGCGGAGGCGCTCCGCCGGTGTGCCCATGGACATGCGGTCAGTCTAGGCAGGTGCGGGTGTTGAACGTCGAGAGCGAAGAGGCCCGCTCCGCGAGGGTGCTCAACTCCGCCGCGGTCCCCATGGAGTGGGCCATGTCGTCGGCCGTGCCATAGGTGATGGTCCTCCTGCGGTCCCGCGTCTCGGAGCCAAACGACCCGGCATGCAGCTGACCCGGATAGGGCTCATATCGCGCGATATCATGACGTCATGAATGAGGTCCTCGCCATGCGGCAGGCCGCGGGCTGCAGCCAGGCCGAACTCGCGGCCCGCAGTGGGGTGGCCCAACCGAACATCGCTGCCTACGAGTCCGGGCGTCGACGACCGTCCAGTGCCATGATCGAGCGA
Source organism: Phycicoccus sp. (assembly GCA_039812375.1). GTDB lineage: Bacteria > Actinomycetota > Actinomycetes > Actinomycetales > Dermatophilaceae > JAGOME01. Next base: position 450 of record JBDIAO010000148.1, read on the forward strand.
CTGCGTGCCGCGCTTCGTCCCCGGGCTAGCCAAGCCGTGGCTGCCCACCGTGACGAGGTGGTGAAGATTCTCGCTCGGTATCGCATGTCGTCGCCGCGCGTGTTCGGATCTGCGGCCCGAGGCACGGACGCTCCCGGGAGTGATCTGGACCTCCTCGTCGACCTGGCGGACGACGGCGACCTCCTCGACCTCGTTGACGGCGCTTCCGCCCTCGAAGAACTCCTCGGTGTCCCGGTCGACATCGTGACCTCACGCTCGATCGACGCCGAGCATGAGATTGGGCGAACGGCGATCCGTCTGTGAGTGACCTCGATGAGGCCTTCGGCCCGGGTACGGCTGATCGACTGAGGGACGTCGTTCGGCTGTGCTTGCGGGCCGAAATCATGTCCGCGAGGGGGCGAGACTGGTACGACAGCGATCCAGAACTCGAGACCCCCAAGCTCGCTGCTGACTCGCTCGTTCTCAAGCTCGGTGAGGCCGTGCGCCGCCTGCCCGACACCTTCTTGGCCGAGCGTCAGGACGACCCGGCATGGCGTCGAGCCATCGGGATGCGGCATCGACTCGCCCACGACTATGACGCTGTGGACTACGAGTTGGTGTGGGGTGTCATCGATCGGCATGCCGTCGAACTCCGCCGTCGCGTCGAGACCCTCCTCGGCGGCTGAGTCGGATCTTCGGCGGTCGCATCGACAACGTCCACACCATGGTGGCCGCCCGCGGGATGGGTGACTGCCTCATACTCGACTTCGACGGCGGGGAGACCTTGCGGGTGTGGCACCCGTGGGGCGTCACGGCCAGTGAGATCGACTTCCGAATCCAGGGCGCCTCGCGCGTGCGCTGGGAGTGGTTCTCTTGCGGTCGGGAGCAGACTCCCGGCAACCGGCGCGACATCGAACACGTGCGAGCAGGCAACGGAACCACCGTATGCAGTGATGTCCCCTGAGTCCCAAGGAGGTTTACTCCCTCGACGCGGCATCCTGCCGTTGAACTCGTGGGCCCGTGAGCCTCGGCCTTCTGTGGATCCGGACAGCACTCGTCCCCGGTGGGGTGAAAGGTGCACTCCGGTGCTTGCATTGACTATGACCACGTTGTATGTCAGAGACGTTCCCGCGGAGGTGGCGCAGGCGCTCAAGGAGCGTGCCTCGGCCGAAGGTATGTCCCTCTCGGCCTACGTCGTCTCGGAACTGGTCCGGATCGCGTCCCGCCCGACGAACGCCGAGATCGTCCAGCGTCTTCGAGCGAGAGATCGTGCCGACGGGCCGAGCACTACGGAGATCGTTGACACCCTCAGACAGTCGCGGCCTTGATCGTCGTGGACGCCTCGGCAATGGTCGAGGCGCTCGTTGGCCGTGAGGTCGAGGACAGCCTGCTCGAAGCGCTCGCCGGCGAAGTCGCCGCTCCCCACATCCTCGACGTCGAAGTCCTCTCCGTCCTTCGAGGACTCGTGCTGGGCCGCAAGCTGTCGCCGGAGCAGGCGGATGCCGCGCGAGTCGACCACTTCGATCTGCTCGTCCTCCGGTATGACGCCGCGCCTCTTGCCGAGCGCATCTGGAACCTGCGTCACCAGTACACCAGCAACGACGCGGCGTACCTGGCCTTGGCCGAAGCCCTGGCGGTGCCGCTGCACACCTGCGATGCCAAGCTGGACAGCGGCGGCCACCGGGCAAGGGTCCACCTGCACCAGCAGACTCACTGATCCGCGGCTGAGGGAACGGCTCGCTGCATCTCGACAATGGCACGCCGTTAGCCGTGCTACATCACGAGGTGGTGATCATCTCGAGTGTGCTGGCTTGTGGTTCGCGCCTGTCGTGCCCGCCCGATCGGGATCGTTGAGTGACAACGATGCAGGCAAGGATGATCACTGCGGTCAGAGGGACGGCGACGGTGAAGGTTTCACCCATGAAGAGGACCGCCCAAACGAGGGTGAGCAGAGGTTGAGCCAGTTGGAGTTGGCTGGCACGGGCGACGCCGATGAGGCCCATGCCCCGGTACCAGACGACGAATCCGAGAAACTGTGACACGCACGCGATGTAGGCCAGACCCAGGATGGCCGTGGACGTCAGGTGAACAGGTTCGAGGGCCAGCGCCCATCCGGCGACGGCGAGGTTGACGGGCGCGGCAAGCACCACGCCCCACGAGATGACCCGCCAGCCGGGCATGTGCGCTGCGAGTCGTCCACCTTCGGCGTAGCCAGCGGCGCAGGCGAGCAGGGCGCCGAAGAGATACAGGTCCGCGAGGGTGGGGCGCCCCTGGTTCTGCAGGAGCGTGAAACTGATCGCGGTCAGCGCCCCGACGGTGGCCGCGGCCCAGAACACGCGGGAATGATGTTGACCGGTGCGCCACGCAGAGATGCTGGCCGTGGCCATCGGGAGTGCGCCGATGACCACGGCCGAGTGGGCTGTCGTGGAAGTCTGGAGGGCCAGGGTCGTGAGCAGAGGGAAGCCGATCGCGCACCCGAGGGCAACGACGGCCAGAGCAGCCCAGTCCGATCGGCGCGGCAACGGTGCCCGGAAAAAGGACAGAGCCGCGCCGGCGAGGACGGCGGCCACGATGCCTCGGGCTCCGGTTGCGCTCCACGGCCCGAACCCGTCGAGGGCCCACACCGTCCCTGGGAAACTGAACGAGAAGGCGAGCACCCCGAGTGGCGCGAGGATGGTTCCCGGTGCCGCCGATGGCGCCACCGGCCTGGCAGCAGTAGCGCTACTCTGTTCTTTCATGAACAACAGTAGCAGTGCGGCGACGGACATCGCGAACCGACTCACGGCGGAAGTCACGGCGATGTCACCGGGCAGCAAGTTGCCCTCGCAACGTGACCTTGTTCGTCGCTTCGCCGCCAGCGCAAGCACGGTGGCCCAGGCTTTGGCGCTGTTGTCCCAACGGGGACTGGTGGAGACACGGCCTGGATCGGGCACATTTCGAACCGCTCCGCGTCGCCGGGAGAGCGCCGGCGACACCTCGTGGCAAGAGGCCGCACTGCAGTTGAGCGAGAACCTTGAGTTCGCCCCGGAGGTGACTCGGCGTTTCGCCGCGCCCGGGCTCGCAGACACTCTGGCCACGCACGCACCTGACGTCATTGACCTCAACGGCGGCTACCTCGCGCGGTCGCTCCAGCCGATCGACGTGCTCAGCGCGGCCCTGGCGCGGGTCTCGAAAAGAGCCGAGGCCTGGGAGCGCCCACCCACCGGGGGCATCGCTGCCCTGCGCGACTGGTTCGCAGCCGAGATCTCGCCAGACCTCAGCCGCTCCGACATCCTCATCGCCCCCGGCGGGCAGAGTGCGCTGGCCACCACCTTGCGCGCGCTGACCCAACCCGGCGACCCGGTCGTCATCGAGTCACCCACCTACCCCGGCACCATTGCTGCCGCGTATGCCGCGGGGTTGCGTCCCGTTCCCGTCCCGCTGGACGAGCAAGGGCTGATCCTCGAACACCTCGAGGAAGCGCTGAGTCGGAGCCGGGCCCGCGTCGTGGTCGCACAACCCCTGCACCAGAACCCCACGGGCGCCACCATGAACGCTCGGCGCCGTGGTGACCTGCGCCGTCTCGTTCGCGAGCACGCGGCATACATCATCGAAGACGACTTCGCCCGCTACCTCGCCCACGACGACGTGCTGCCCGCGCCGTCACCGATGATCCATGACGATCCGGACGGGACCGTCATCCACCTGCGTTCACTCACCAAGTCCACGTCGCCGAACCTGCGCGTGGCGGCTCTCGCCTCCCGCGGCCCGGTCTCCACACGCCTGCAGGATGCTCTCATGACCGACGCTTTCCTTGTCCCCAGCGCGCTGCAGCACACCGCCCTCGATGTCGTCAGCGGGCCTGGATGGCGACGTATCCGCCGTCAACTGGCCGCCAACCTCCGCCGTCGTCGCGACCTGGCCACGACGACGATCGCCCGCGCCCTCGGACCCGAATGGCTGGCCAGACCCCCCGGTGGTGGTTACCACCTCTGGGTGGAACTCCCGCCGGGCCGCCAGCCGAATGACATTGCCCAGCGCGCACTCAGGCAGGGAGTTGCCGTCACTCCCGGGTCTAACTATTACCTGCCCGGTGTGGCGCAGCGGCCATACATCCGCCTCAGCTATGTCGCCGTGGCCGCAGATGCAGACCTCGAGCGCGGTATCGAACGCCTCCACCTCGCCTCCGATGCTCGCCTCGGGACTTGACTGCCGCCAACTCGCCTGTGCAGCGGCTGGAGCCGCGAAACCTCACGCGGCGTAGTGCGCGAGCGCGGCCCTGATCGCCTCCGAACGGCTCAGATCGAGCCGTTTGGCGGCAGCATCCAAAGCCGCCAGATCCTCAGCGGTCAGACGCACCGCAACCACCTGCGCAGGCTCCGCACCACGCCCCGGACGGCCAGGTCCCCGACGGTTCAACTCCACGACGTCATAGCCGGCTTCAGCCTCGTCCGCCCACGTCTGGATCTGCTCGTCACTCACCACACACAAGTCGTATGACGAAACCGACAGTCAACAAGACCCAGACAGCGTGCAACTGCGTGAGTTGGGGGACCGGGAAGCCAACAGCCGAGGCGCAGAAGTATTGGGACGGTCAGCGATGGACCGACGATACGTCGCCCCGGTAGATCTCGAGTAGTCACCGAGCCACTCTCTCCTCCACGGCAGACCCGCCGATCTGCGACGGGGAAGCGTCCGTCGCTGACCACCTTCGGTCTACCAAGAGTAGACTGACGGAATGGCTGACACGACCACGGTGAAGGTCCGGACGTCCACGCGGGATCTTCTCCTGCAGATCGGCTCCTCCCGGCACCAGAGTGCTGACCAGGTCATCGTGGCTGCACTGGCCGCGATGCGTCGCGACGAGCGCAGGCAGACCGCCGCCGCCGAGGCCCGGGCCATCGCCCACGACCCGGTGGATCTTGCCGAGATCCGCGCGATCCAGGACGACATCGCGGCCCTCCGTGAGGGGTGAGGTCTATCGACTGCCGGCCAGAGGCAGGGGGCACGAACAACGTGGTCGCCGCTTCGCCGTCGTCGTGCAGCCCGACTGGCTGTCCCTCAGCACGTGGGTCGTTGCGTTCACCAGTACCAGTGCCCGCCCGACGAGCTTCCGACCGTCGGTCATGATTGACGGTCGCGAGACGCTGGTCATGTGTGACCAGCTCGCAACGGTTGACCCGGATCGCCTCTCCGAGCCGGCGGGCTTTCTGACACTCAAGGAGATGCAGCGGGTGGACGAGGC
>JBDIAO010000149.1:0-5613 GCA_039812375.1 Phycicoccus sp.
CGGTAATACCCCGAACCAGTCGAATCGGTTATCCGGCCACGGGAGTTGCCGCGCCCGCCGCCGAACCAGTCACCGCGCCCCGACTGTCGAGTTCGAAGAGGCCCTTGCCCAGCCGATCGCTCGACGGCAGCGGCACCGGATAGACGCCCGTGAAGCACGCCATACACAACCGATCTTGAGATTGTCCGGTGGCCGCAACCATCCCTTCCTCGGAGATGTAGCCCAGGGAGTCTGCGCCGATGGAGCGGCCGACTTCGTCGACCGCCAGTCCGGTGGCGATGAGCTCGGCCCGGGTGGCGAAGTCAATCCCATAGAAACACGGCCATCGCACCGGGGGTGAGCTGATTCGCACGTGCACCTCGGCGGCGCCGGCCTCCCGGAGCATCCGGACCAGGGCCCGCTGGGTATTGCCTCGCACGATCGAGTCGTCGACCACGACGAGCCGCTTGTGCCGGATGACCTCGCGCAGCGGGTTGAGCTTGAGCCGGATTCCGAGCTGGCGGATGGTCTGCGAGGGCTGGATGAAGGTGCGCCCAACGTAGGCGTTCTTGACCAGTCCCTGTCCGTAGGGGATCCCCGACTCCTGGGCGTATCCGATCGCGGCAGGGGTCCCGGACTCCGGGGTCGGGATGACGAGGTCCGCGTCGACCGGGTGCTCCCGGGCCAAAGTGCGGCCCATCTCGACCCGAGCCTCGTGGACTACCCGCCCAGCGATCGTCGTGTCCGGTCGAGCCAGGTAGACGTACTCGAAGACACATCCCTTGGGCTCGGGCCGGGCGAACCGCATCGTGCGCAGTCCGTCCTCGTCAACCACGACCAACTCACCGGGGTCGATCTCACGGATGAACGACGCGCCGACGATGTCCAGGGCCGCGGTCTCCGAAGCGATCACCCACCCTCGCTCGAGCCGACCGAGGACGAGAGGACGTATGCCGTGCCGATCCCGGGCACCGAACAGCGTGTGCTCGTCCATGAAGACGAAGGAGAACGCTCCCCGCAGTTTGGGGAGCACATCCATCGCGGTGTCCTCGAGAGAGCGGTCAGGGTTCTCGGCGAGCAGGGTAGTGACCAGAGCCGTGTCCGTCGTGTTGCCCCGTCCTAGCTCGCCGCGGGCACTCCCACCGCCGTGGTCCTCCACGAGCTCACGCAACTCGGCCGAGTTGACGAGATTACCGTTGTGCGCCAAGGCGACCGTAGAGTCCTCGTGACCTCCGAGCGTGGGCTGGGCGTTCTCCCAGGTCGAGCCTCCGGTGGTCGAGTAGCGACAGTGCCCGATCGCCAGGTGACCACGCAGCGAGGCCAGGGACCGCTCGTCGAAGACCTGCGAGACCAGACCCATGTCTTTGTAGACGAGCACTCGGGTGCCGTCCGAGGTGGCGATCCCTGCGGACTCCTGGCCGCGATGTTGCAGCGCATAGAGCCCGTAGTAGGTCAGCTTGGCGACGTCCTCCCCCGGCGCCCACACGCCGAACACCCCACACTCGTCCTGGGGGCCCTTCTCACCGGGCAGCAGGTCGTGGTTGAGGCGTCCGTCTCCGCGAGGCACGTGCCCCATTCTCCCACGGCGACGGGGCCCTCCGCTCTCGCCGGATCACACCGTCTCAGCGGGGGTGGTCAGATCGTTTCGCCGGCGGCGGTCAGATCGTCTCAGCGGGGGCGGCGGTCCAGGAGGACAGCGACGACCGCAGCCAGGAGTGCGCCGAGGAAAGCCCCGAACAGCCCGAGATAACCTGCGCTCGTGGTCTCGGTGTAGTTGTAGCCCTGCGGGATCCGCTCCGGGTTCTCCAGAACCCCGGACAATGAGACCCACACCCCGATGACCATGCCGACGAGGGCGCCGGTAGTGATGAAGCGGCGGAAGCTCGGCTGTCGCGCCGGGTGCAGCTCGCGGGCGCCGGTGGGCTCGTCCGTGGTCCTCGTCACGGCTCTAGGGTACGTCGCGCCACCGGATGGCCAGTTGCTGGTCCGCTCCGGTCCGCTCACGTCGCTCCTGTCGGCGCCGCCGGCCCTGTCGGCGCGGCTGGCCCTGTCGGCGCGGCTGGCCCTGTCGGCGCGGCCGGCCCTGCCAGGGGGACCAACGGGAGGTATGCGGTCAGGTTCGCCCGGATGCCGCTGACCAGCAGGTGCCCCGACTCCCAGGCCATATTCCAGGTCATCCGGCCGGTGGCCAACGCCAGCCACGTCTGCGGGTCGGTCTCGACGACGTTAGGCGGGGTGCCCCGACGATGCACCGTTCCCTCGATGCACTGGACGGCCGCAAAGGGGGGCACCCGCACTTCGACACTGCGCCCCGGAGCGAGGATGGCCAGTTCCTCGGTCGTGTAGCGCACCGCAGAGGCGAGCACCGCCGCCCCGACGTCACCATCCCTGACCATCCACTCCCGTACCGCCGCGAGGCCAGCGACGGGATCGACTCGGCGGCGAGGCGGCATACCCCCGATCCTCGCACCCGGCACCATAGACATGGTCACGGCCCGCACCGTCAGGGTCGCTGTCGGTGCGGGCCGTCGACGTCAACGGTAGCCAACGCTGCTTGCCAGAGCAAGCGGCGCCAGCGTGGGGCCCGTCACGGCCACCGCAGCGCTCCGGCCGCACTTGCGGCAGCTCGTCCCTGCGGGGGCTCCTCACCGCAGCGGCTCGTCCCTGCGGATAGCCTGAGCTGTCGTGGCGGACTCGGTCATCACCTGGGACCATGGCGTCGCGCTGCTCGTCGTCGACGGCCTACCGCAGTCCGTGGTCGACCCCGCTGACCCGCTCCGGCTTGACTTCGAGTATGTCCGCCGCTTCGCGCTCGCCGTCGATGCCCTCTGTCCACCAGGTCCGCTGCGGGTCACCCATGTCGGTGGCGGGGCGCTGACGTTCCCCCGATGGGTGCAGGCCACCCGGCCGGGCTCGCCACAGCTCGTCCTCGAGCCTGACGAGGAACTCACCCAGCGTGTCCGCGCCGACCTGCCGCTGCCACGAGGGCACCGGATCCGGGTCCGTCCGGTCACCGGACAGGTGGGGCTGATGGCCCTGGCTGCGAGCAGCGCTGACGTTGTGGTCGTCGATGCGTATGCGGCCGGCCGAGTTCCGCCGGGCCTGGTCACCACCGGCTGGCTCGCCCGAGTTGCTCGGGTGCTCACCCCCTCGGGCCTGCTGCTGGCCAATCTTGCCGATGAACCAGCCCGCACGTGGACCGCCCGGGTTCTCGCCGGGATGGCGGCGGCCGGCCTCACCGATATCGACCTGCTCGCCACGCCGGACATCCTCAAAGGCCACCGATTCGGCAACGTCGTCGCGGTCGCCCGTCGCCGAACCGCCACGGGCCGCCCCGAAGACCCGACCCGACTCGCGGTCGCCGCAGCCCGCGCCGGGATGCCAGGCAGCGTCCGGGACGGACGGCCGCTCGCACTCTCGGCGCGAGCGTTCACCGAGGAGGATGCACTCCCCTCTCCGGCGCCACCGGACCCGGGACGGTGGCGGGTGCGCTGAGCGCCAGCGACCTCAGCCAACGGCGACCTCAACCAACGGCCACCTCAGCCAACGGCCACCTCAGCCAACGGCGACCCGAGCATTGCGGAACATCCGCAACCACGGGCTCTCCGCCGTGATGTCCCCGGTGGTCCACGACATCTGGACGTTGCGCTGGACCCGCTCGGGGTGCGGCATCATCGCGGTGAACCGACCGTCGGGGGTGGTCACCGCCGTCAGCCCGCCAGGCGAGCCGTTCGGGTTAGCCGGGTATGCCGTCGCCGGCGCCCCGTAGGCGTCGACGAAACGCATCGCAACCAGCACGTCGGCGGCATCACCTCGGGCCGTGAAGTCGGCGCGTCCCTCGCCGTGAGCCACCGACAGCGGCAAGACCGAACCAGCCATCCCGGTGAAGAACAGGGACGGTGAGTCGAGGACCTCGACCTGGGAAAGTCGGGCTTCGTACTGCTCGGACAGGTTCCGGGAGAACCGCGGCCACGCCTGTGCCCCCGGGATGAGGTCGGCTAGCGCGGAGAACATCTGGCAGCCGTTGCAGATGCCGAGAGCGAAGGTGTCCGGGCGACCGAAGAAGCCGGTGAAGGCCTCCGCCAGCCGCGGAGTGTGACGGATCGAGCGCGCCCAGCCCTCCCCCGCGCCGAGCGTGTCGCCATAGGAGAAACCGCCGCAGGCTACGAGCCCCACGACCGATGCGAGGTCGAAGCGCCCGGACTGTAGGTCGCTCATATGCACGTCGAACGTGTCGAATCCGGCTCGGTCGAAGGCAAAGGAGGTCTCGACGTGACTGTTGACGCCTTGTTCACGCAGGATCGCGACCCCGGGCCGGGCACCCTGCCCGAGGTAGGGGGCAGTGATGTCCTCCGTGGGATCGAAGGTCGGCGCGACGACGAGACCTCCAGTGCCGTCGGCACCGACCGTGGCGTGCTCCTCGTCAGCGCACAGGGGATGATCCCGTAGCCGACTGATCCGCCAGGACACCTCGTCCCAAGCCTGGGCGAGCTCGTGCAGAGGCTCGTCGAGGATGGTTTCCCCGGCAACGGAGACGCGCACTCTGCGCCCGCGGTTGGCACGGCCAATGACCGCGCTGAGGTCCCCGAGCCCGTTGACCGCGAGGGTGTCGAGGACGTCGTCGACCCGGTCCGGGAGGACTCCGAGGACCACCCCGAGCTCCTCGGTGAACAGGGCAGCCGCCGACGGCAGGTCGAGGTCCATCCCGCACGCCCCGGCAAAGGACATCTCGCAGGCTGTGGCCCACAGACCACCGTCGGAACGGTCGTGATAGGCGGTGACGTATCCGGTGCCGCGCAGCGCGGTCATGGCTTCGGCCAGGGCCACGACCCGGACCGGGTCGTCGAGGTCGGGGACCTCGCGCCCGAAGGCAGCGCTGACCTGGGCGAGCATGGATCCGCCGAGCCGGTTCCGCCCGGCGCCGAGGTCAACCAGGACGAGGACCGCATCGGCCGGCAGTTCCGGGGTCAGCGTCCCGCGCACGTCGGGTAGAGCCGCGAAGGCGCTGACTACAAGGGAGACCGGCGAGGTCACCTGCTGCTGCTCTCCGGTGTCCGGGTCGGCCCACTTCGTGCGCATCGACAGCGAGTCCTTGCCCACCGGCACCGAGATCCCCAGGGCGGGACACAGCTCCATCGCCACCGCGTGCACGGTGTCATACAGCGCCGCGTCCTCCCCCGGTTCCCCAGCCGCGGCCATCCAGTTGCAGGACAGCTTGACCGATGACAGCGAACGTACCGGCGCGGCAAGCAGGTTCGTCACCGCCTCCCCGACCGCCATGCGTCCAGATGCGGGGGCGTCGAGGCAGGCCAGCGGCATCCGCTCCCCGGTGGCCATGGCCTCCCCGGCAAGCCCGACGTGGTCAGCCAGGGTGACTGCGACGTCGGCGACCGGGACCTGCCAGGGCCCGACCATCTGGTCACGGTGGGTCAGACCCCCCACGGTCCGGTCGGCGATGGTGACGAGGAAGCGCTTCGAGGCGACCGTGGGATGGCGCAGGATCGCGTATGCCGTCTCCCGCAGGGGGATGGCCTCGCCGTCGAAGTCGTCACCGGACCACCGGTGGCGGGCGACATCACGGGTCATCCGCGGAGGCTTGCCGAGCAGCACCTCCATCGGCATGTCGATCGGGAG
>JBDIAO010000150.1:0-5601 GCA_039812375.1 Phycicoccus sp.
CCCGGGACGAGAACCTGCGGCCGGAGTCCTCAATGGAAGCTTTGGGCCGGCTCAAGCCGGTCTTCGGCAAGGGCGAGGGGGCGACGATGACGGCCGGGAACTCCACCCCCCTGAGCGACGGCGCCTCGGTGGTCCTGCTGGGCAGCCAGGAGTATGCCGCGCAGCACAATCTGCCGGTCCTGGCCTACGTCGTCGACGGCCAGACCGCCGCCGTCGACTTCGTCCACGGTGAGGAGGGGCTCCTCATGGCGCCGGTGTATGCCGCCCCGCGCCTGTTGGCCAGGCACGGGATGGCTTTGCAGGACTTCGATTATTACGAGATCCACGAGGCGTTCGCTGCCACCGTTCTGGTCACCCTCGCAGCGTGGGAGGACGCCGACTTCTGCCGGGATCGCCTGGGGCTGGAGCAACCGCTGGGTCCCATCGACCGCAGCCGGCTCAACGTCAACGGCTCTTCGCTCGCGGCCGGGCATCCCTTCGCGGCAACCGGCGGTCGGATCGTCGCAGCGACGGCCAAGGCGCTCCACGAAAAGGGCAGGGGCTCGCGTGCGTTGGTCTCCATCTGTGCCGCTGGCGGTCAGGGAGTTCTCGCCATCCTCGAGGGGGCCTGAACTCATGGCGGAACGACCAGCCCACACCCTCCACGGTCCCCCCTCGCTGAGGCTGGTCTACGCGCGCGGCGCACTCGCTGCCGTGCCTGGCCTGTCCACTGTGCTGCGCCGCAGTGCCGCCGTGCCGAGCCGGGCGCTGCGCCTGCGCGGGGTGACCATCAACGGCGAGCACCTCACGGCATACCAAAGACTGTGCGGTTTCACCGCCGATGACCGACTGCCGCACACCTATCCACACGTCCTCGGTTTCGCCCTCCAGGCGAGCATCATGGCCCGGCGAGACTTCCCGGTGCCGATGGTCGGTTTGGTCCATCTCGAGAACACGATCACCGTGCACCGCCCGCTCACCGTCGCCGACGTGCTCACCATCACGGTGCACGCCCAGCTGTTGGCTGCCCACCCCAAGGGGCGCACCGTCGAGCTCGTCACCGAGGTCGACACCGCTGGCGGCCGGGTCTGGGAGGGCCGCTCGGTCTATCTGTCCCGGGGCAGCGATGACTCTGGCGCGCCGCGGCGTGGCGAGCCACCGGCCATGCCGGAGGGCTTCCCCGCAGCGCAGTGGTCGCTGCCGGCCGGGCTAGGTCGGGAGTATGCCGCCGTCTCCGGTGACGTCAACCCGATCCACCTCAACGCGCTGACCGCGAAGGCGATGGGCTTCCCTCGACAGATCGCACACGGGATGTGGTCCTATGCGCGGGTCCTCGCGGCACTGGGTCGGCGTGCGGACGGCGCGGTGACCTCGCACGTGTGGTTCCGCAGGCCGATCCTGCTGCCGAGCACCGTCGACCTGGTCGTGGACACCAAGGCGCGTCCGTTGGTCGCCGGTCTGCGCTCGACCCGGACTCCGGAGGTCGGGCATCTCGTCCTGACCATCACCTGACACCCGGAGGCGAGTTCCGTGGGCCTCATAGGCTGCTCAGGTGACGGCGAAGCACTCGTCCGACTGCTGGACACCCCCGGCGTCGTCGGCGCCAGGTCGCATCACCCAGCGGTGACCGGGAAGAATATCGATCGTGACGATACGTACGGCCAGGGCGAACCTCGGCCACGGTCGCGGTGAAGATCACGACGCCGCGGTGCGCCAACTCATCGATAGCTACCGTGCCATCCCGCGGGGCGCGCCTGTCCGCCTGGCAAAGAGGACCTCGAACCTCTTCCGTGCCCGAAACGCCACCCACGCCCCGAGGCTGGACGTCTCCGGCCTGACCGGGGTCATCGCCATCGACCCTGACGCCCGGACCGCGGACGTGCAGGGGATGTGCACATATGAGGATCTCGTCGCCGCGACCTTGCCGCACGGGCTGAGCCCGCTCGTCGTGCCGCAGCTCAAGACGATCACCCTCGGTGGGGCAGTGACCGGCCTGGGCATCGAGTCGGCATCCTGGCGCAATGGTCTGCCGCACGAGTCCGTGACCGAGCTCGACGTGCTCACCGGCAACGGCGACCTCGTCACGGCTGCGCCTGAGGGTGAGCACCGCGACCTGTATCGCGGCTTCCCCAACTCGTATGGCTCCCTCGGGTACGCGACCCGTCTACGCATCGAGCTCGAACCCGTGCGCCGCGGCGTCCGGCTGCGGCACGTGCGCTTCCGCGACCTCGGCGAGCTGCTCGACGCGCTCGCCGCGGTCGTTGCGGATGCCGCGTGGCAGGGGGAGGGGGTCGACTACCTCGACGGGGTTGTTTTCGCCGCGGACGAGTCCTATCTCGTCCTCGGCGCGCGCACCGACGACGCGGGCCCGACGAGTGACTACACCAGGGCGGGCATCTACTACCGCTCCATCCAGCACGACGACCCGGCCCCCAAGACCGACCTGCTCAGCACGCACGACTACCTCTGGCGCTGGGACACCGACTGGTTCTGGTGCTCCCGCGCCTTCGGCGCCCAGAACCCGCGAATCCGACGGCTGTGGCCCCGCTCGCTCAAGCGCAGCAGCGTCTACTGGAAGCTGATCGCTCTCGACCGACGTTTCGGGATCGCCGACCGGATTGAGGCCCGGCACGGGCGCCCACCACTTGAACGGGTCGTCCAGGACGTCGAACTGCCGCTCGAGCGCACCGAGGAATTCCTGCGATGGTTCCTGCGTGAGGTGCCCATCGAACCGGTGTGGCTGTGCCCGCTGCGGCTGCGCCAGAGCTCCGGTGCGTTGCTCGGCCCACCCGACGAGCGGCATCCGTGGACGCTCTATCCCCTCGAGCCCAGTCGAACCTATGTCAACGTCGGCTTCTGGTCGAGTGTGCCGGCCACGCCCGGCGAACCCGGCGCGACCAACCGGGCGATTGAGGCTGAGGTCAGCGCGCTGCATGGGCACAAGTCGCTGTACTCCGAGGCCTTCTACGACGCCGACGAGTTCGCCCGTCTCTACGGCGGCGACGCCTACGCTGAACTGAAGGAACGATACGACCCCGGCCACCGGTTGGCCGACCTGTACACGAAGGTGGTGGGCCACCCATGAGCGAAGGAACACCCCCCGGCATCGCCCAGCTGTTCGAGGGCATCGTCGAGGGGGAACTGTCCGTGCGGTTCACCGCCTATGACGGCTCATCCGCCGGCCCACTCGACGCCCCCCGCCACCTGGACTTGCGCACGCCACGCGGGGCGGCCTTCATGGTCACCTCACCCGGCGAGCTCGGCCTGGCCCGAGCGTGGGTCAGCGGGGATCTCGTCGCGCAGGGCGTCCACCCCGCCGACCCTTACCCCCTGCTCGTCGACCTCGGAGCGCTCCGCTTCCGCCGGCCCAAAGCCACCCTCGTGCTCGACGCTGCCCGCACCCTGGGCGTGGGCGGGTTCACCCCGCCGCCACCGCCGCCGCAGGAGTCGATCCCCCGGTGGCGCAGGATCGCCGAAGGGCTGCGGCACAACCGGGTGCGGGACGCCGAGGCCATCGAACACCACTACGACGTCTCGAATCGGTTCTATGAGATGGTCCTCGGGCCCTCGATGACGTACACCTGTGCGGTCTACCCTGGCGAGCAGGCCACCCTCGAGCAGGCCCAGGAGAACAAGTACCGCCTGGTGTTCGACAAGCTGCGCCTGGCGCCCGGAGACCGGCTGCTCGACGTGGGCTGCGGATGGGGCGGCATGGTCCGCTACGCCGCCCGACGCGGAGTGCGCACCCTCGGGGTCACTCTTAGTGGGCAGCAGGCCGCGTGGGCGCAGGCCGCGATCGCGAAGGAGGGCCTCGGCGATCTGGCGCAAGTGCGTCACGGTGACTACCGCGACGTCGCCGAAAGCGGCTTCGACGCGGTGTCCTCGATCGGGCTCACCGAGCACATCGGGGTGCGCAACTACCCGTCGTACTTCTCCTTCCTCCGGGACCGGCTGCGCCCCGGTGGCCTGCTGCTCAATCACTGCATCACCAGGCCGAGCAACCGCCAGCAGGCGACCGGGGCGTTCATCGACCGCTACGTCTTCCCCGACGGGGAGCTGACCGGGTCCGGGCACATCGTCACTACGGTGGAGGACAGCGGCCTCGAGGTCGTCCACCACGAGAACTTCCGCGAGCACTATGCCCGCACCCTGGCCGGCTGGTGCCACAACCTCGAGGAGAACTGGGACGCGTGCGTGGACGAGGTCGGCCTGGGCACCGCCAAGGTGTGGGGTCTGTACATGGCTGGCTCGCGTCTGGGGTTCGACACCAACGAGATCCAGTTGCACCACGTCCTGGCGGTCAACGGGGGTAAAGGCTCGACCGAGCTGCCGTGGCGGCCCTGGTGGACTCCCTGACGGCCCTGACCACTTGGTACCTGGTCGAGGTGGTTCCTGGACGATCTGGCCTCAGGCGAGGCCGAACACCCGACGATAGAACTCGACCTCACGACGACAGGCGTCGATGATCGTGTCGGCCCGCCGGAAACCATGACCCTCCCCGTCGTAGACGACGAGGTCGACGTCACCCCCAGCCGATGTCATCGCGGCAGCCATGTCCGTCGCCTGCGCCACCGGCACGATGAGGTCCTCCGTGCCCTGCAGGAGCAGCAGAGCGCCACGGAGCCGGTCGACGTGGTGGATGGGGGAGCGTTCGTCATAGATCTCCCGACTCTCCGGCCACGGGGCGACGAGCAGGTCGCAGTATCGCGACTCGAACTTGTGCGTGTGCTCAGCAAGCGCGGCGAGGTCGCCCACGCCATACAGGGAGGTGCCGGCTCGGAAGACACTGCTGGTCGTCATGGCACGCAGCACGGCATACCCACCGGCGCTGCCCCCACGGATGGCCGTCCGGGATCCGTCGACGATCCCTGCCTGGGCAAGTGAGGTCGCGCCGGTGACACAGTCGTCGATGTCGGCCACACCCCACTGGCCGCGCAACCGGTTGCGGTAGGCCCGGCCGTAGCCGGTCGAACCGCTGTAGTTGACGACGAGGACCGCCCAGCCACGAGTGGTCCAGAACTGCACCCCGCGGCTGAACGTCGCTTCGGCCCGGCTCGTCGGCCCGCCGTGCACCATGACGAGCAGCGGCGGGGTGTCGGCAGGCGGGCCGGCGATGTCGGAGTGTCGGGGTCGGTGCAGGATGCCATGTGCGGTAAGCCCGGTTGAGTTGCTCCACTGCCACGGTTCCGCCGGTGAGACGTCGGCGAGGTCGAGATCGTGCTCAGCAGGTCCGCTGAGCACCGCGAGCGCGCCCCCGACCGGCCCGCGCACCGGTGAGGGAGCACGATCGGTGAATCCGACCCGCGCCACGAGATCCCCGTCGACGACGTGCAGGTGATCGGCCTGGACCGCGGCCGTCTCCAGGCGTGCGATCGCCCCCGTGGTCGCGTCCAGGACCCCAAGCTGGGCGCGCTCGTCGGCCCACCAGCGCACGAGAGCCCGGTCGTCGTCGAGGAGTGCGTAGTCGACCATGCCCAGTGACCACTGCGGCGACACGTGGTCGGCCATTGCCTGGTGAACCGGCACGGGACCAGACCCGGTGTCACGCATGAGCGTCCACCACCCCGAGGCGTCGCTGGCGAACCACAGATGGCCCGTGGGGGAGAACTGCGGCTGGACGAC
>JBDIAO010000151.1:0-5555 GCA_039812375.1 Phycicoccus sp.
CGCTAAGCGTGCGAACGAGGCTGTGTCAGTTGGGGATCGACCCACGGGACGATTCGCCCGATCATCAGGGAACTCACGAAGCGGCGACAGAACCCCGCCACATAACGGCCAAGGCCACAGTCGCAGGCGCACTTGCCTGCGTCGTTGCCATAGGGGGTTCCTCTACCGGGACGCTGCATTCCGCCGATCCCTGACGGTTGGAACGAGGTAGAAGGTCTTGGGGTCTATGTCGGTGAGTGCGAGCAATCCAGCTGGGGACGATTTCACCGTGCTGGGCGAAGTCTCTGATGGCGTACGGAGTCGGACCGCGAGGACGGGTTCCTCGTCGATTCTCTGCACGAGGGCGTAGCAGACGGCGAGCACGTGCCGCCTCTCGATGCGCCCGGTGTCACCGGCCGCGGCGATCTCCTCGATCCGTGGAGCGATGCGGACCCCGGCCGCGGTGAGGTCGGTCGCCAGGCGGTCGGGCAGGTCACCAGCGTGTAAGGAGCCGGTGCTCGTGAGTGCACGCTCCACGGTGCGCTGTTCGTCGCCGCTCCAGGCGGGGATGTCGAGTGCGAGGGTCTGACCGTGGCTGCGGTCGGTGATGGAGGCGGTGACCCGACGGCCGGTGATGGTTAGGTCGGTGATGGCGTGTCGGGCCAGCGCGCGGGCGCGGGGAAGGTCGCGGTCGGGTGCTCCGGTGATGAGGACGGGTTCGATCTGCTTGAGCCAGGCGCGCCCCCATGCGGTGGCGCCGAACTCACGGGTCACCGCGCTGCCTCAGGGCCGAGGCGCAGGATGCCGTAGAGCTCCTCGTCGCCCAGGGCGAGCAGGTCGGCCTCGCCTCCGGTGAGGGCGGCGTCGGCGAGCCCGCGTTTGCGCTCGTGCATGGTGGCGATGTGGTCCTCGATGGTGCCGGCGGTGCGCAGGGTGTAGATCGTGACCGGCTGGTTCTGCCCGATGCGGTGGGCACGGTCGGAGGCCTGGTCCTCGACAGCGGGATTCCACCAGCGGTCGTAATGGATCACCGAGGTCGCACGGGTCAGGTTGAGACCGAACCCGGCTGCGCGCAGCGAGACCACCAGGACGTTCGGCCCCTTGCCGCTCTGGAACTCATCGACAATGCGGTCGCGGTTGGCGGGGCGCAGGCCGCCGTGGAGGAACGGCACTGCCAGGCCGTGGCGGTCGGCCAGGTCGGCAGTAAGCAGCCGGCCCATGGCGGTGTACTGGGTGAAGACCAGGCAGCCGGCGCCCGTGTCGATGATCTCGTCGAGCATGTCGGCCAGGCGGTCGAACTTGCCCGAGCGTTCCGTGAGTGGCCCGTCCTGGCCGAGCACTTGAGCGGGATGGTTGCAGACCTGCTTGAGCCTGGTGAGCAGGGCCAGGACGGAGGTGCGGCGTGCCGACCCGGCGCCCAGACCGGTGTCGAAGGCCTCGGCCAGCGCGGCCTCGTAGAGGCGTCGCTGTTCGGAGGTGATGGCGCAGGCCACGTCGATGACGTGGCGGGCCGGCAGCTCGGGGGCTACCTCGGTCTTGGTGCGGCGCAGCACCAGGTCGCGGGTGTGGGCGGCGAGCCGGTGGGCAGCGGTGGGTGAGCCCCGGCGCTGGATCGGCACGATGTAGCGGTCGCGGAAGCGCCGTCGGGTGCCAAGCAAACCCGGACGAACCAGGTCGCCAAGCGCCCACAGGTCGCCCAGCTGGTTCTCCACCGGGGTTCCGGTGATCGCCAGCCGGTAGTGAGCGGAAATCGTCTTGGCGGTGCGGTAGGCCAGGGTGCGCGGGTTCTTGATCTGCTGGGCCTCGTCGAAGGCCACGACACCCCACAGGCGGCCGGTCAGCCGGTCGGGGTCACGGCGCAGCCGCGCATAGGTGGTGACGGTGACGGTACCAAGCGCAGCCTCGTCGTGATCGCCGACGGCGCGCAGGCCCGATGCGTGGCGGGCGATCTCGCGCGCCCAGTTCGCACTCACCGAGGTCGGGCAGATCACCAGGTGCGCCGCCTTCGGGTGGCAGAGCATCAACGCGATGGCCTGGAGCGTCTTGCCCAGCCCCATGTCATCGGCCAGCACCGCGCCGCCGTCACGGTCGAGGAGCCATTGGACGCCGGCGAGCTGATAACCCCGCAGCGTCGCCGTCAGGCCCGCCACCGCCAGCGAGTCCGTGAGGGTCAGCGCGGAGCGCAGCCGGTCTGTCGTGGCCTCGGCGGTGAGGACGTGCGCCCCGTCGGGAGTGAGCGCGCAGTGCCCAGCGACCGGCAGAGGCACCCGCGCGTCGGGTCGGCCGGCCAGCAGCGTCCAGGAGCGCAGGGAGCCGCCGTCCTGCGGGCTGGGTTGGCGGCCACCCAGCCAGGCCCATCCTTCGCGCAGGGCAACTTCCAACCCGCGAACCTCGCGGGCGATGACCTCCCCGTTCTCGGGGACGGCCAGCCGCATGGTCGCGATGGTGCCGGCGGGCGCGTCGAACAGCGGGTCCGGGGTGTGGGCTGACCACAGGAACCAGCTGGCGCGCTCGGGCACATAGGTCAGTTGCGTCCGCTCGGTCACGACGTCCGGTCCAGCAGGGACTGGGTGTCGTGCAGGCTGGCCTCGATGAACCGTGCGATCACCGCCCGCTCTGCCGCGGTGAACGACGCGAGGGTGGCCCGGGTCTGCGTATCGAGTCGTCCGTAGCGGGCCAGCATCTGCTCGCGTGCCTTGGGGACGGCTTCGATGAGAACTCGGCGCCGATCGGTGTCGTCGCGCACTCGTTGCACCAGGCCGGCCGCGGTGAGCCGGTCGATCATGTGGGTGATCGCACCGGTGGTCAGCCGTAGCCTGCGCGCCAGCTCACCGGCCGGCAACGGGCCGTCCACGATCACCTCGTGCAGGCACGACAGATCTGACGGGCCGATGCCTGCCTCCCGGGCGATCACCTCGTTGACCGCGTCCACCGCCGACAACCACGGCGGCAACAACCGAGCGATCCGCTCCACGACGTCGTCATCTTCCTCTGCCATCACTCCCAGTGTAACCCTCACTGACTCAGTATCTGAACTGTTCAGGTATCCTACCCGGGTGCGCTCTCGGAACCTCGGCCTCGTCGCGATCCTCCTAGCGGCCTTCGTGGACCTGTTGGGGGTGACGATCGTGACGGTCGCCCTGCCCTCGATCACCGACGACCTGGCGGCCAGCCCCGCGCAGAGTCAGGCGATGCTGTCGGGGTACACCCTGACGTTCGCGGTCGGATTGATCACCGGTGCTCGCTTGGGCAAGCGGCTCGGGTTGCGGCGCGCCTTTGTGATCGGAGTGGCCGGCTTCACCCTCGCCTCGCTGGCCTGCGCACTGGCGGGTGCGGCGTGGGTGCTCGTGCTCGCCCGGGTGGTGCAGGGGTTGTTCGCCGCGCTGATGGTGCCCCAGGTGCTGGCCTTCATTCAGCTCATGTACGACCCCAGTGAGCGGGCCAAGCCGATGGCGGCCTTCTCCGCTCTGCTGGGCATCGCCGCAGCGGCGGGGCCGATCCTCGGCGGGGTGCTGATCGCCCTCGACCTGTTCGGCACCGGCTGGCGCGGAGTGTTCCTGGTCAACGTTCCGATCGGTGTGGTGGTGGCCGGGCTGGCCCTGCGCGCCTTGCCGCCAGCTCGCGCGGATGGCCACGTCAGGCTCGATCCGGCCGGCTTGGCGCTCTCGGCGGCCTCGCTGTTCCTGATGATGTGGGGGCTGGCCGGGCTGGCCGACACTCAGACGCCGCTCGTCCAGGTCGCCGTCATCTCGCTCGGCCTGGTGCTGTTCCTGGTGTTCCTGGTCCAGCAGCGGGCCAGCGACCGCCGAGGAGGGCAGCCGCTGGTCCCGCTGGCCTTGCAACAGCGCAGTACCTTCCGGTCCGCCGTGGGGGTCCAGATCTTGTTCTTCATCCCCGTCATGGGCTTCTCCCTCGTCATCACCCACTACGTCCAGACCCACCTGGACTACACCGCCCTGCTCGCGGGGCTCGTCGTGCTGCCCTGGGCGCTGCTCACCGGGGTCGGCGCCGGGGTCGGGACCACGGTGCTGCTGCCGCGGATGGGCCGCCGGGTGATCCACATCGGGCTTCTCACCATGAGCCTTGGCATGGCCCTGGTCGTCGCGGTCGTGCTCCTCGCCCCGGCAGGGCCGGCGTTCTGGCACTTCCTGCCCGGCAGCGCCATCGGCGGCCTCGGGATGGGCCTGGTCGTCGGCCCGCTGACCGAGATCGCTCTCTCCCGGGTGTCGCGCGAGCACGCATCCGAAGCGTCCGGCGTGTTCAACAGCGTCGGTCAGCTCTCTGCCAGCTTCGGATTCGCCACCGTGGGCAGCACGTACTTCGCCATCGCGGCCGGCGCGGCCGGGCCCTCCGACGGCCTCTACAGCGACGCTCTGAGCGTCGCTTTAGGCGTCGGGATTGGTGCCGCTCTCCTCGCCGCCGCGGTCGCCGTCCGCCTGCCCCAGCGCCACATCAACTCAGCGAACCAACCCACGGACGTCGACGTTGACCGATGACCACGACGCCTGCTCCGGTTGACGATCGGCAAGCGGGTGACACCGTCGACAGGGTCGATTGTCATGCTGCCGCTGCGCCTCTCACGCGTCAGTTTGTCGGGCTCACGAGGCGTTCGACTTCAGACAGGGCTCTGGTGAGCGGAATGCGCTCCTGCTCGATCCGGCGGTGGCCAGAGTGCTCGGGGTGCAGCAGACGCAGGTACACCTCGAGCTCGTCGGCTCGGAGGTGGTCGACCACTCGCGGTGCGCCCGCCACGAGGTCACGTCCGTTCTGGTCGTGGTTCGTGCCGTACGGTTCGAACTCCTCATACGCTGCAACGTTCATCAAGATCGAATCGAGGTCTCGATCGAAGTCGATGCGGTAGCCGTTGAGGATCTCGTAGCCGTCGCGGTCCATGTCGCCCCAGTAGACGACCAGGGGCGCTTCTCTGATCCAAGGGAAGGACGCCACGGTGCGGCCTCCTCTGCCGACGCCCTCCACAATGAGGCCTCCGGCCAGCTCAGGGAAGTGGATGGCAGTGTCCTTGTTCTCGGAGATGACGACCACCTCGGGCTGGTAGGCCGGTGCGAACGTATCGCCCACTGTCGCCGAGTCGTGCAGCCTGCGGCCATCGGCTCGGTGATCCGGATCGAGGTAGGTGAAGTGGATTCGCGCAGGATGGTTCGCCAACAGGCCAAGGTCGTCCAGCCCAGTGAGCGCGAGCACGGCTGCACGATGCGCCTGCAGCCACTTGGCGTGAACGCCGGGAATCGGCACCTGCCGAGGCGTCAGGCCCCGTGCCAGCGATGGGTCAGCTCGATACCAATCGACGACTTTTAGCAACAGCGCGAAGTCGATGTCTGCGTAGCCGTCGACGAGCCGCAGGATTCTGCCGGCATCGGCCCGGTCAAGGGTACGGCTGCGGTCCAGCAGCACTGCGAGGCGCTCCCGCCCACGTGCCAACCGCTCCTGCCAACCCTTCCCGACGATGGTTGCGGCCTGGTCGACCGACGTGAGCAGCACGTGGGTAGGCACTACTTGCCGTGTACCGCCCTTGGCGATGCGCGACGTGTAGGTCAGCTCGACGCCATGGCCCCTAG
>JBDIAO010000152.1:0-5513 GCA_039812375.1 Phycicoccus sp.
GACCGGTTACGTCCTCATCGGCATCCGCTTTGAGGAGCGCGACCTGCGACGGGCGTTCGGACCCGACTACGACAACTACGCGGCGCGCGTCCCGTCGCTCGTGCCGTTCGCGCGGTGGGGGCCGCGCCGAGGTGCCGGGGCCCGTCTACGTCCTCTCCAGGACGACCATCGATCACCGTGACGGCGTCGCTACCGGCTATGGCCCTGGACCGGACCCGAACCTGCGAAGCGGCAGGGTGATCCCGCTCGACCCAGACCGGCCGGCCCGCGGCATCCTTGGCCTGCCCGCGGCATCCTTGGGGACGAGGAGGAACGTGTCCTTGCCCGGCCTTCACGAGTTCGAGTCTCGTCATGGCTCGCCCGCGCCGATCTGCGGAGTGGCGAAGGTTCGATGTCGGCTGTGCGCCGGGCGCCAAGGACTCCAAGCGGCCCTCCGTCAGAAGCCTGTTGATCCGTCGCACCAACGTCGCGTACTTCAACCCCAGCTGGGCCCGGATGGCCGAGGTCGTGACGGACCCCGCGCGCGTCGACCACTTCGATCTGCTCGTCCCCGGGTATGACGCCGCGCCTCTTGCCGAGCGCATCTGGAGCCTGCGTCACCAGTACACCAGCTACGACGCGGCGTACCTGGCCTTGGCCGAAGCCCTGGGGGTGCCGCTGCACACCTGCGATGCCAAGCTGGACCGCGGCGGCCACCGAGCAAGGGTCCACCTGCACCAGCAGACTCACTGATCCGCGGCCGAGGGAACACTCCGAAGCGATGCCATCTCACGGGAAGAGAAGCCGCTCAGCTGGCTCGACGACCTCCCTCGGATCGTGCGTGACCTTGCCGGATCGAGTCGATCGTGCAACTCCCTCGTCGGTGGTCACACAAGGCACACTGCATCTCGACAATGGCACGCCGCTAGCCGACGCGTGTGTCTACATTTCGTCTACAATTGACTCATGGCTTCGACAGGCACCACCACCGTTCGAGTGCGCCGCCCAGACTCCGAGCGCCTGCACTCCTTGGCCAAGGCGCGGCAGACTGCCGTCGTCGACGTCTTGCACGCCGCCATCGACGCTCTGGAGCGGCAAGAGTTTCTTCGCGGTCTGGGCCAGGACTACCAGCGACTGCGCGACGATCCCGAGCGATGGGAGCAGTACCTGGCCGAGCGACAGGAGTGGGACAGCCTCGCGTGATTTGGCGTGGGGAGGTCTATGAGGTGGACCTGGGCCAGCCGATCGGGCATGAGCCCGCCTTCCGACGGCCTGCCGTGGTTGTCTCGGTCGACATCTTGAACAACAGCCCCGGACAGCTGGTTATGGTCGTGCCGGTCACGTCGGCCGCCTATGGGCTACGCAGCCATGTTGAGCTTGAGCCGGGGAGCAGCGGGCTCGACCACACCTCATACGCTCGCTGTGATCAACTGCGCGCCGTCTCAACGGCCAGGGTGTCGACGCGACTGGGAATGGTTGCTCCCGACCAGATGTCCGCCATCGATCGGGCGTTGCGCTTCGTCCTCGACCTGTGACCGGCGGTACCCGATGCTGCCGTGGTGCCACTGGTGTGGGCCACGAGCGGCGTCTGCCAGCTCCGCAAGCAGGCCGCCTGGCTGGAGGAACCCGTCGCACTAGGCCACGGGCGCACGAGCGAGGGTGCGGAGGTCGACCTGGTAGCCCAGACGCCTGAATCGCACCACGATCGCCTCGGCATCCGTGTCGTCACCGCCGAGGACGCAGATGTCGACGTCCCGTGTGAAGCGCGGCTCGGCGCGAGCCGAGACGGCAAACCCTCCGATGAGGGCCCATCGCAACTGCAGCGCCTCGCGGTCCCGAGCAAGCTGGTGCAGCGACTCCTCGACGGGAGTTGTCACACGTTCACCGATGCATCCGCCAAGGGCACCGGCCTTCCCGGACAGTCGCCGAACTCAGCGCCCGGACGCTCTCGCCGCCATTCCTCGATGGCGTCCAGCATCTGGGGCTCGGTCCACTCCGGGTGCTCGCGGCGAAGTCGCGCTCGCATCATCTGCTCCCCGAGGTCGGAGAGGTCGAGAGCGACGCGGAGGCGCTCCGCCGGTGTGCCCATGGACATGCGGTCAGTCTAGGCAGGTGCGGCAGTTGAGTCCGTAACGCTGGTGTACGCCCCCATTCGCCGGAAGGGGCTTGGTGACGCGAGGGCTTGACGTGCTACTTGTTTTTTGCAAGTGTGGACGTATGAGCCTTTTCATCACCTGCCCAGTCGCAAGCGTCGAACGCGCGACCGCCTTCTACTCGGCGCTTGGTTGGACCCTCAACGCCGAGATGTCCGATGACAACGTGTCGTGCTTCGCGATCGCGCCCGACCAGTACGTCATGCTCGGCAACTACGAGACGTATGCGCGCGTCGGCGGCGTCGAGGAACTCGTCGGCGGGCCCGGCACCCCCTCGAAGGTCACGGTCTCGTTTGACCTCGGCAGCCGGGAGGCCGTCGACGCGGTGGTCGAACGCGCCGGTGCGGCGGGCGGACGAGTCGGCGATGTCGACGACTATCCGTTCATGTACCAACGCCAGTTCGACGATCCGGACGGGTATCACTACTCCCAGTTCTGGATGAAGCCGGAGTTCGACCCTGCCACGTGAGCGAACTCGCCGCTGCCCTCGACATCGTCGGCGCACGCTGGGCCCTGCTCATTGTCGAGCGCCTGCTCGACGGTCCACAGCGCTACGGCGACCTGCAGCGTGGCCTCGGCGTGCCGACGAACATCCTGGCGACACGCCTGCGGGAGCTCCAGGCGGCGGGGGTGCTGTATCGGCTGCCACTCCACCACAACACGCGGGCCTACGCGCTGACCGAGCGTGGACTCGCGTTGCGTGGAGCGCTCGAGGCGCTCAGCAGGTGGGGCTCCGAGGAGGCCCCGCGCACCGGTGACCTCCCCGAACGCGCGCATGCATGACGTAGGCGGCCCGTGAGATCGACCCCCGCCTGAAGTCGCAGAACACGGTTCGGCCCAAGCCGTCAGTGGATGGTCTCGCCGTTGTGGCACATCTGCACGAACATGGCGATACGCGCGGCCCGGGTCTGTGGCCTCTTCGCGTCGTGGATGCGGTACAGGATCGCGTACCGGTTGGCATTCGTGAGGGTCTCGAAGAACTTCTTGGCCTGCAGGTCGGCAGCGAGCGCGGCGGCCAGGTCGGCTGGGACGGCGGCGTCCTTCTGCCCGGGATAAGCACGCGCCCATCGGCCATCGGCCTTCGCCGCGTCGACCTGCGCCTGGCCCCCCGGGTGCATGCGACCGGCCACGATGAGCGCCTCGGCCCTGTCCCGATTGATCCGCGACCACGAGCTCCGAGGCCCCCGCGGGGTGAAACGTTGCAACCAGTAGGCGTCGTCAGACGCCCGCTTCTGTCCGTCGATCCAGCCGTGGCACAGAGCGACGTCCAGCGCCTCGGCGTAGCTGACGCTCTGGGTCATGCCAACCTTCCCGATCTTGAGCCAGAAGCCGCGGTGGTCGGCGTGGTTCTCGGCGAACCAGGCCTCGCAGTCGAGTACGGTGGCGAACACGATCACCGGCCGTCCTGCCAGCTCCTGCGGCGCCTCCTGGGCGGACACGAGGCCAAGGCTAGCCTCGGGTCGTGATGGCCACGCAGGAGATCGCGGCCGGATACTCGACGTCGACGGCGGGGAGACCTTGCAGGTGTGGCACCCGTGGGGCGTCACGGCCAGTGAGATCGACTTCCGAATCCAGGGCGCCTCGCCCGTGCGCTGGGAGTGGTTCTCTTACGGCCGGGAGCAGACTCCCGACAACCGCCGCGACATCGAACACGTGCGAGCAGGCAACGGAACCACCGTATGCAGTGATGCCCACGGAGCCCCGAGGAGGTTTACTCCCTGGACGCGGCATCCTGCCGTTGAACTCGTGGGCCCGTGAGCCTCGGCCTTCTGTGGATCCGGACAGCACTCGTCCCCGGTGGGGTGAAAGACGCGCTCCGATGCTTGCATTGTGCTAGCATCGGCTATGACCACGTTGTATGTCAGAGACGTTCCCGCGGAGGTGGCGCAGGCGCTCAAGGAGCGTGCCTCGGCCGAAGGTATGTCGCTCTCGGCCTACGTCGTCTCAGAACTGGTCCGGATCGCGTCCCGCCCGACGAACGCCGAGATCGTCCAGCGTCTTCGAGCGAGAGACCGTGCCGACGGGCCGAGCACTACGGAGATCCTTGACACCCTCAGACAGTCTCGGCGGTGATCGTCGTGGACGCCTCGGCGATGGTCGAGGCGCTCGTTGGTCGTGAGGTCGAGGACAGCCTGCTCGACGCGCTCGCTGGCGAAGTCGCCGCTCCCCACATCCTCGACGTCGAAGTCCTCTCCGTCCTTCAAGGACTCGTGCTGGGCCGCAAGCTGTCACCGGAGCAGGCGGAGGCCGCGCGCGTCGACCACTTCGATCTGCTCGTCCTCCGGTATGACGCGGAGCCTCTTGCCGAGCGCATCTGGAACCTGCGTCACCAGTACACCAGCTACGACGCGGCGTACCTGGCCTTGGCCGAAGCCCTGGCGGTGCCGCTGCACACCTGCGATGCCAAGCTGGACAGCGGCGGCCACCGGGCAAGGGTCCACCTGCACCAGCAGACCCACTGATCCGCGGCCGAGGGAACACTCCGAAGCGTTGCCACCTCACGGGAAGAGAAGCCGCTCAGCTGGCTCGACGACCTCCCTCGGATCGTGCGTGACCTTGCCGGATCGAGTCGATCGTGCACCTCCCTCGTCGGTGGTCACACAAGGCGCACTACATCTCGACAATGGCACGCCGCTAGCCGTGCTGCATCACGAGGTGGTGATCACCTCGGTCGCCGAGCCACCTCTCCTCCACGGCAGACCCGCCGATCTGCGACGGGGACGCGTTCGTCGCGGAGCAGCCTCGGTCTACCAAGAGCAGACTGAGGGAATGGCTGACACGACCACGGTGAAGGTCCGGACGTCCACGCGGGACCTTCTTCTGCAGATCGGCTCCTCCCGGCACCAGAGCGCTGACCAGGTCATCGTGGCTGCACTGGCCGCGATGCGTCGCGACGAGCGCAGGCAGACCGCCGCCGCCGAGGCCCGGGCCAAAGCCCACGACCCGGTGGATCTTGCCGAGATCCGCGCGATCCAGGACGACATCGCGGCCCTCCGTGAGGGGTGAGGTCTATCGACTGCCGGCCAGAGGCAGGGGGCACGAACAGCGTGGTCGCCGCTTCGCCGTCGTCGTGCAGCCCGACTGGCTGTCCCTCAGCACGTGGATCGTTGCGTTCACCAGTACCAGTGCCCGCCCGACGAGCTTCCGACCGTCGGTCGTGATTGACGGTCGCGAGATGCTGGTCATGTGTGACCAACTCGCAACCGTGGACCCGGATCGACTCTCCGAGCGGGCGGGCTATCTGACGCTCGAGGAGATGGAGCGGGTGGACGAGGCACTGACCCTGGTGCTCGATCTTTGAGAGGGCCGCTCGCCGCATCGATGAGCACCGAGCCGAGATCCGTGCCCTGGTCGCGGCCCATCGCGCTCTCAAGCCCAGGG
>JBDIAO010000153.1:0-5401 GCA_039812375.1 Phycicoccus sp.
TTTCATTGCTCTGTATGCGGCCGCGATCGGATGCTTCGCGGCACGCCTGCACAATCGTGGCCACAGGCGCCGTTGGTTCTGGGCGACTGCGCTGGCCGGTGCGGGTGTGGCGGCCGACGTGAGCGAGAGCATCCTGTTGCTGACCCGGCCGGGCTGGGCTGCGGGCGCGCTGCCCTGGGTGTCTGTGGTGAAGTGGCTCGGGCTGGGAATCGGGATCGTCGGGCTCGTCCTGCACGCCCTGGCGACCAGAGCGCGTCCGCTCCCCGGTGATTCCAGAACCCGCCAGGTCCTCGCTGCGCTGTACACGCACCGGTTCTCTGTGCTCATCCTCGCCCCGCTGGTCGCCCTTGGCCTGCCCACCGGCTCCGACTTGCTGGACCAGCTGCCTGACATCGAACGCAGCTGGGCAGATCCGGGCGGAACAGCCCATTTGGTCTGGGCCGGAGCGGTGACCGTGGTGACCGCCTTCGCGCTCTTCGTACTCGGGAGGTTGCGCAGTCACGTTGTCGCGCTACGGACCGGCCACCCGGTGCCCCTCGCCGACGTCCGGCCCGTGCTGTGGATCTGGCTCGTGTGCCCGGTGCTGCTACTGGCCGGTGCTCTGAGCGTGATGCTCCTGGGCGGAGACATCGGGTGGGGTCGGCTCGCCATCTTCACCGGACTCCCTCTGACCATTGGAGCGTCCTCGGCGCTTATTCGTCGCGGCAGGGCCACCTTTCTTCCCGACGGGGACGCCGGGTGGACCCTCAACCCGGCGTACCGACCAGCCCCCCCAGGCATGGCCCGGGCCTTGTGGCGCAAGCAGAAGCCGACGGCCTCGCCTGCCCTGGCGGAGACGACGACCCTCCTCGGGGACACCCTCGCCGCAGCCCTCTTCGTCTTGCCCGGGCTGGGACTGGTCCGCTCCCTCACTGCCGTGGTGGCCCTGGGTGAAGCCGGCCCGAAACACTGGCTCCTGCTCTGCCTGGGCGTGCTCATCGTCGGCCTCGGCTGGCCGGCGGCGCATGTGCTCCAGCGCTCACTGGCCGGGGGCGCCGGCACATCCCTCGGGAACAGGGTCACCGAGGCACTGCGGTCAGCACACGAGCGCCGATCCACGATGCCACTGGCCGCGGTCCGTCAGCGCGCGGCAGCGCACCTGGACTGGTGGCGAGCCACCCTGACCCCGGGTGTGCGCGTGCGCAGCCGAAACCGGGTGGCCGTCGCCGTTCTCATCCTCTCGATTGCCGCGACGGTGGGCCTGGGCGGGTTCACCGAAGGCATGGCGCGCACCACCGGGGCGCTCGGCGCGCTGCTCCTGGCCCTCAGCGTGCTTGTCGGCCTGCTCGGGTCGATCATCGTCATCCTCCAGGACGGTGGCGCTCCCGAGGTGTTCTGGACCCCCGGGATCCGGATGAGTTCGGCCCCGGTGACGACACTGTTGGTCCTTGCCGGCCTGCTCGCGACAACCCTGGGTGGCGGTGCCGACGTGCACGGGATCCGAACCCTGGCCACCGGGCCCAACGCGGGCACCCGCAGCTCGTTGGCCACAGCATTCACCGCCTGGGTCGAACAGCCGCACTGCACGGTGCCGACCGACGGTCCCTTCCGGCTGCGTCCAGTGCTCCTCTTCGCGGCAGAAGGTGGCGGCATCCGGGCAGCCGCCTGGACGGCGCAGACGCTCGACCTGCTCGCCCGGGACGCGCGACGAGGAGCCGTGGCCTGCCGGGACGCTCTGATGTCCTCCGGAGCCAGCGGTGGAGCCGTAGGGCTCGTCGTCGCCGACACGGTCCCGGCCACAGCATCGGCACGCGGCGTGTACGCCATGGCCGGCCCGGACGCCCTCGGATCAGCGAGCATCGGGCTCGTCCTCACCGACACGGTGTATGCCGCGACTGGCATACCGCTGCTCACCCGCTCCGGAGGGTCTTGGCGCTGGGTGGATCGTGCCGGTCACATGGAACTCGCCTGGGAGCAGGCCGTCCCGGGGTTGGAGCGCCCATTCCTGTCTGCGCGACGCGGTGAGCGTGTGGGCGGTGGCCTGGTCCTCAACGCCACGTCGTCGACGACGATGTGCCGGGCTCTCGTCGCCCAAATGTCCACTCAGGACCGCCCGCCGACCGGCGCCTGCACCCTGTCCGGACAGCCACCCCGCTCAACCGATCTCGTCTCACTCATCGACGGCTGCTCGCAGCATCTGGCCCGCTCGAGCGCGGCCCTGCTCAGTGCCCGGTTCCCGTTCGTGACCCCATCGGGGGTGGTATGCGGCGGCGCCGACGGGCGAGCGCAACAGATCATCGACGGTGGCTACCTGGAGAACACCGGAATCGGCACCATCGTTGACCTCGCACCGCAGTGGCTCCCCGCCTTGCGGGCACACAACGACGCCGTCGCCGCGCGCATGTCCGGGGAGCTTCTGGTCCCCGTCCTGGTCTACCTCGACAACGGCACGGGATCAGATCTCGCGGCGCCTCCGGGACACACTCAACTCGAGTTCCTGGTGCCGATCAAGGGACTGCTAGGTCAAGCCTCGCTCTCCCAGACCGATGCCCTGCTGCGGCGCGCCGAGGACACCTTCGCCCTCGACCAGATCCTCACCACGTCGGCTCGGTCCATCGGGGCCGGCCACCCGGACCCGGCTGCCGAGGCGATCCGGGACTGGCGGCCCCGAGTCGTCCACGTCGTCTACCAGGGGACCGAGCCAGGTATCGCCGTCCCACTCGGATGGGTGCTGTCCCAGCCGAGCGAGCAGCGCCTACGCGTTGCCCTGAGCGCCGTCTCGGGCGGGAACGACCCCTGCGTGGACCCCCCTGCGCTGCCCCTGACGCTGACCCAGAAGGGCTACCTGGGTCTGGCCGAACTCCGGTGCGGCCTCTCGCAGCGGGTGCCCTCCGACCCCGGGATGCCTTGACCGGAGGCCGCCGGGCAGGGCCCTGACCAGAGCTGGCTGGTCGGGGCCGTGGATCAGCTCGGGTGGTCCCCGCGGGCCACCTGCGGTTTCGGCATCCGGGTGCGGCGCATCTGGAAGGCGCGCATGACGGCATACATCGCCAAACCGCGCTCCTGGGCGACCCGGTCTGTGCCGAACTTCTCGACCAGCTGCCGCTTGATCCGCCGCCACGCCAGGAAGGAGTCGACGATGGCCAGCAGGATGATGCCGTAGACGGCGACGAAGACGATGAGCAGCGCCCAGGACTGCCGGATGAAGGACAGCGCAAGGACCACGATCATCACCGGGAGCATGAACTCGCCGAGGTTCCAGCGGGCGTCGATGGAGTCGCGGATGTAACGCCTCACCGGGCCTTTGTCCCTGGCCGGCAGGTAGCGGTCGTCGCCGGTGGCCATGGCGCTACGCTGCTTGGCGTAGTTCTCCTGCCGCTTGGCTCGGTCTCGCTGCTTGGCAGCCTTGCGATCGGTGACCACGAGCGGCTGCTTACGCGCTGCCTCCTGGTCGCGCCGCTTGGGCGTGGGTCGGTTCTTGGCACCCTCGCGCGGTGGGTGCGCGGCCTCATCGGCGAGCGCCTCGTTGGTCGTCTTGGAGCGTCCGAACACG
The DNA here is from genome assembly GCA_039812375.1 of Phycicoccus sp. Classification (GTDB taxonomy): domain Bacteria; phylum Actinomycetota; class Actinomycetes; order Actinomycetales; family Dermatophilaceae; genus JAGOME01. The sequence goes on from JBDIAO010000153.1 coordinate 3,533, forward strand.
AGGACCACTCTAGGTGCTGGCGATGCTTGGCTCGGTATGCCGCCCACAGGCCTGCACTGCAGCGGTGCAGATCGCTAGGGTCGGGTGATGGGCAACACACTGCACCCCACTCAGATCGACGAGTTGCGCACCGCAGTCGCCGCACTCATGCCCCGGATCCGTGAGGACCTCGAGGCCCTGACCCGCATCCCCAGCGTCTCGCTCGGCACGTTCGAGCAGTCCCACGTCGAAGACTCCGCGGCGGCGACCGCCGACCTGCTGCGGGCCGAAGGCCTGGACGTCGAGATCATCAGGGAGGGCGGGCGTCCGGCGGTCATCGGCCACGCTGAGGGCCCACCCGGGTCTGCGACCGTGCTTCTGTATGCCCACCATGACGTGCAGCCTCCCGGCAACGACTCCGAGTGGGACAGTCCCCCCTTCGAACCTGTCGAGCGCGGTGGGCGGCTGTACGGTCGGGGCGCGGCCGACGACAAAGCGGGGATCATGGCGCATCTGGCCGCCTTGCGCGCCCACACCGGCAATCTGCCGGTCGGGGTTACCGTCTTCGTCGAGGGTGAGGAGGAGATCGGTTCCGACTCCCTCCCGGCGATCCTCGAGCGGCACGGGGAGCGGCTTGCCGCCGACGTGATTGTGCTGGCCGACTCGGCCAACTGGGCCATCGGGACCCCTGCGCTGACGACGACACTGCGCGGGATGGTTCGGGTCGTGGTCACTGTGCGCACGCTCGACCACGCCATCCACTCGGGCATGTTCGGTGGCGCCGTCCCGGACGCGATCCTTGCCATGGTCAGGCTGCTTGCATCCCTGCACGACGACGCCGGCAACGTGGCCGTGGCCGGTCTGAAGTCTGGCCACGCCGCCGACCTCGACTACGACGAGGACCGGCTGCGCGCCGAGTCGGGTTTACTCGACGGGGTGGAGACGATTGGCAGCGACTCGCTGCTCTCCCGGATCTGGACGAAGCCGTCGATCACGACCATCGGGATCGACGTGCCCAGCGTGGACATCTCGTCGAACACGCTGGTCCCCAGCGTCCGAGCCAAGATCTCCATGCGGATCACCGCAGATGAGGACGACCTCGCCGCATACGAGCTCCTCCGGGCCCACTTGCTCGCCCACGCCCCATGGGGGGCTCGGGTCGAGGTCAGTCTGGAAGAGAAGGGACTCGGCTTCGCGGCGCATGCCCAGGGACCGGTCTATGACGCTGCGCGGGCCGCCTTCCGCGACGCGTGGGGGGTCGAGCCCGTCGATGTCGGGATCGGTGGATCGATCCCGTTCGTCGCGGCCTTCGCCCGCCGGTTCCCCGATGCCGCCATCCTCGTCACCGGGGTTGAGGACCCGGACACTCGTGCCCACGGCGCGAACGAGTCCCTGCACCTGGGCGAGTTCGAGAAGGTATGCCTGGCCGAGGCGGTGCTCCTGACTCGTGTCGGCATGCTCGGACAGCCTCCGGACGGGCAGTGAGCACACCGAGTCACGCCGGACCGGGCCAGCCTGAGCGGGGCCAGCCTGAGCAAGGTATGCCGGCCTCGGAGCGGGCCGCGGTCCTGCGCGACAGAGAGGCCGATCTGCTCGACCAGCTGGAGCACCTGACCCGGCCTCCCGAGGACGCCGGGAGCATCGGCTTCGGCAAGCGCATCGGGGACGGGACACCGGTCGCCGTTCAGCGGATGAGCGATGTCACCGTGCACGCTCAACTCACCACCTTGCTCGCGCAGGTCCGTGCCGCCCTGACCCGGATCCAGGACGGCAGCTATGGAGTGTGCGAGGTGTGCGGCGAGCAGATTCCCGCGGCGCGGCTGGAGGCCCGGCCATGGGCGAGCCGGTGCATCCGGCACGCGTGAGGTCGGGCTGGCCCTGGGGGCAGTG
>JBDIAO010000154.1:0-5353 GCA_039812375.1 Phycicoccus sp.
CATGAACACTCTCTTCGTGTGCACCGCGAACGTCTCCAGGTCCCCGTATGCCGAGCGTCGGCTGCGGATGCTGCTCGGCGCGGGGGGCCTCTCGGGGGAGCTTTTCGCGGTCTCCAGCGCCGGGATCCCGGGCACTGAAGGGCGGCCGATGGACCCGGCGATGGTTCGGGAGCTCGAACGCTGCGGTGGTGACGGCAGCGGACACCTGAGCCGCCCAGTCAGCCAGGAACTGCTGCTCGACGCAGACCTTGTGCTCACCATGGAGTTCGCTCAGCACATGCGCATCCTCGAGGCCTGGCCCTGGGCGCGTGAGCGGGTGCTCGGGCTGCGCCAGTGCGCCCGCACCATCGAGGCACTCGGGCCCACCGGTTCTGCGCCGATCACCCCCGCGGAACTGCTGGATGCGGCGCCGAGGGACTCCATGGGCTGGGATGTCGCCGACCCGTACCGTCGTGGCCGGCGCGCGGCGCGCCGCTGCGCCGAGGAGATCGACGAGCTGCTCACCGCGATTGTCCCGGCGCTGACGACGACGTGGCGCTGACGACGTCGCGGCCCTGACGGCGACGTGGCGCTGACGACGTCGCGGCTATCGCGGCAGGGCGGAGGCCCGCCAGGCTCCGGCGCCGTGAGGAACGGTATGCCGCACCGCACGGCCATGGTCGGCCCAACTGCCGGCCCCGTTCGGCGCCGCGTCGGCACCCCCGGCGGAAGCCGCGAGCAGGACGGTGACCAGCACCGCGACCTGCTCGGCGGTCGTGCCGGCCGGCAGGGAGAGCGCGACGGGGGCAGGCGGCATACCGTCGGTGGGGCTTGGCGAAGACGCGGCGGAGGTCACAGCGGGATGTTCCCGTGCTTCTTGGGCGGCAGGCTCGCCCGCTTGGTGCGCAACGCCCGCAACGCTTTGGTGACGTTCATCCGGGTGTTCGAGGGGGTGATGACCGTGTCGATGTAGCCTCGCTCGGCCGCGACATACGGGTTGGCCAGCGCGTCCTCGTATTGCTTGATGAAGCTCGCGCGGGCCTCCTCGACGGAGTGGCCGTCGGCTGCTGCTGCGGCGAGCTCCTTGCGATAGAGGATGTTGACCGCTCCCTGGGCGCCCATGACGGCGATCTGCGCGGTCGGCCAGGCGAGGTTGATGTCGGCCCCCAGATGCTTGGAGCCCATGACGTCATAGGCACCGCCGTAGGCCTTGCGGGTGATCACCGTGACCATCGGCACGGTCGCCTCCGAGTAGGCGTAGATGAGCTTCGCGCCGCGGCGGATGATGCCGTCCCACTCCTGGTCGGTGCCGGGCAGGAACCCGGGCACGTCGACGAAGGTGAGGATCGGCACGTTGAACGCATCGCAGGTGCGCACGAACCGGGCGGCCTTCTCCGAAGCCTCGATGTCCAAGGTGCCGGCGAACTGCATCGGGTTGTTCGCCACCACCCCGACCGCGCGGCCCTCGACCCGCCCGAAGCCGCAGATGATGTTGGGCGCGAAGAGCGGATGCACCTCGAGGAACTCCTCGTCGTCGAGGACCTTCTCGATGATCTGGTGCATGTCGTAGGGGACGTTGGGGGAGTCCGGGATGATCGTGTCGAGGAACCGGTCCTCGTCGGTGATCTCGAGGTCGTTCTCGTCGCCGAAGACCGGGGCGTCCTCCATGTTGTTGCTCGGCAGGTAGGACAGCAGCGCCCGCACATACTCCAAGGCGTCGTCCTCATCGGTGGCCATGTAGTGCGCGACACCGGACTTCGTGTTGTGGGTGCGCGCCCCGCCGAGCTCTTCGAAGCCGACATCTTCCCCGGTGACCGTCTTGATGACGTCCGGGCCGGTGATGAACATGTGGCTGGTCTGGTCGACCATGATGGTGAAGTCGGTGACGGCCGGGGAATAGACCGCGCCGCCCGCGCACGGACCCATGATGAGGCTGATCTGCGGGATGACGCCGCTGGCGTGCACGTTGCGGCGGAAGATCTCGCCGTAGAGCCCGAGGGAGACCACACCCTCCTGGATGCGGGCCCCGCCGGAGTCGTTGAGGCCGACAACCGGGCAGCCGATCTTCATCGCGAAGTCCATGACCTTGCAGATCTTCTCCCCGAAGACCTCGCCCAGGGAGCCGCCGAAGACGGTGAAGTCCTGCGCGAACACTGCGATCGTGCGCCCGTCGACCGTCCCGTAGCCGGTGACCACGCCATCACCGTAGGGCCGGTTCTTGTCCTGCCCGAACGCTGCCGAGCGATGCCGGGCGTACTTGTCCATCTCGACGAAGCTACCCTCGTCGAGCAGGATCTCCAGACGCTCCCGGGCGGTCTTCTTGCCCTTGGCGTGCTGCTTGTCCACCGCCCGCGCGGACCCTGCTGAGGCGACCTCGTTGACCCGCCGTTTCAGGTCCTTGAGCTTGCCCGACGTCGTGGTCATGTCGATGTCCGCGGCGACGTCGGTGCCGCCCATCGCCTGAAGTCCGTGCTTGGCCATGGTACCGAGCCTAGCCTTGCACCATGCGCGATGAAGACGGACCCGGACGTGGCGTGCGCCGTGCTGTCTCGCGCTGGGATGCGGCCGCGGTGCGGCCCGGTCCGCCGTGGGGAGAAGTCGAGCACGTGCCCAGCGTGGACTCGACGAATGCCGAGGTGCTGCGCAGCCCCCGACCGTGGCGCGTGCTCGTCGCCGAGGAACAGACCGCCGGCCGGGGACGGCTCGGACGGGCGTGGACCACTAGGGCGGGATCGGACCTCGCCGTGTCCGTTGTTCTGCCCTACGACGAGGGTATGCCGCTGGGCTGGGTCCCGCTCATCGCCGGGCTTGCCGTGCGGGCAGCCCTCGCCCAGAGCGCCGGGCTCGACACCGTCCTGAAGTGGCCCAACGATGTCCTCGTCCCCGGTGACGCCGAACGCAAGATTGCCGGGATCCTGTGCCAGTGGTCGCCCGCCGGGGTCGTCGTCGGCACCGGGATCAACGTGAGCACATCCCGCGCGGGCCTGTCGCACGAGGGCGCGACGTCGGTGGCAGCAGCCGGTGGGGAACTGGCCGGTGAGGCGGCCCGGGAACGGCTGCTCACGGCATACCTGACCCATCTGGCGGCGTTGCACACCGACCTGCGGGAGCACCCGGACGTGGTGCGCGCGGCCTATCGCGAGGTGTGTGCCACGATCGGAGCGCAGGTGCGGGTCGTCGAGCCCGGCGGGATGCGTCACGGGCGGGTCGTCACGGTCGACGACGAAGGTCGCCTCGTGCTCCTCACCACGAACGGGCGGGTTGCGCTCAGTGCCGGTGACGTCGTCCACGTGCGTCCCGGCGACACGGATCTTGGCGGCGCGGCTCCTGGCACGCCGGACTGAGAACGGGCGGAGGTCGGTGTGATCGAGCAGCCTGCGGACACGCACGCGGACGGCGCGGAGGAGCTGGTGGCCTTCGACGCGGTGGAGACCGCGCTCCTGGGACGGCCAGTGACGATGGGCCGGCGCGAGGTATCCCGAGAAGCCCATGTCTCCCTGCTCACCGCCCGCCGGTTCTGGCACGCGATGGGCTTCCAGGTCGTCCAGGACGAGGAGGCGTTCTATACCGAAGCCGACCTCACCGCGCTGCGCACCGTCGCCACTCTGGTCCGCCACGGCGGGCTCGACGAGGACCTCGCCATCGGGATGACCCGCGCCTTCGCCCGCAGCGCTGACCGGCTCGCCGTGTGGCAGACCCAGCTCGTCGCCGAACACCTCACCCCGGAGTCGCAGGAGGCCGGGCTCGACGAGGCTGACGCTCGGTCGGTGCCGCAGCACGAGATCGCCCAGGAGGCTGCGACCCTCCTGGTGCGGCTCGCCGACGAGATGGAGCCGCTGCTGGCCTATGTGTGGCGCCGGCACCTGGTGAGTGCGATCGGTCGGATGCTCGCCGACTCCCGGATCGAGACGGCACCGAGCCACGGCGGCACCGCGGGCGAGGTCGCCGACCCCACCCGACCGTTGCGGGTCATCGGGTTCGCCGACCTGGTGAACTTCACCTCCCTCGTGCGTCGAATGACCGAACGCCAACTCGCTTCGCTGGTGCAGCGCTTCGAACTGCTCGCCAGTGACATCGTCACCGCGCACGGCGGGCGGGTGATCAAGACCGTCGGCGACGAGATTCTCTTCGTGCACACCGACCCGGCCGCGGGCGCTGCGATCGCCCTCGACCTGGTCGACGCGGTGGCCCAGGACGACATGCTCCCCGACGTGCGTGCGGCGCTGGCGTGGGGACGGGTGGTCTCCCGCCTCGGCGACGTCTTCGGCACGACCGTCAACCGGGCCAGCAGGCTCACCTCGGCCACTCCGAAGGGCCGGGTGTGGGTCGACGACGAACTCGCGAAACGCCTCGACCTGGTCTCCGGGTTCACCCTCACCCCGCAGCGTCGGCGCATCCTGCGTGGCATCGGACCGGTGACCCCGTCCCGGTTGCGCCGGGCACGCGGGGTGCGTGGACCGGGGCCGGGCGCCTGGCACCCGTGACCCGCCGGCCCGGCTGTCCAACCCGCCGGCCCGGTGCCAAGCCCCCCGACCCGATAGGGGCACCGGCGCGGACGAGGTGAGCACGCGGCATACCGGTTTTTGGTCGCAACTGACAGCAGACGACGTTAGTCTCAACGCATGCACCGGGTCCTACTCGCCGAGGATGACCCCACGATCGCCGAACCGCTCGCGCGCGCTCTGCGGCGTGAGGGGTATGACGTCGACGTCGCCAGTAGTGGGCCGGCGGCCCTGGCGGCTGGTCTGGCGGGAGTCGACCTCGTCCTCCTCGACCTGGGCCTGCCGGAGATGGACGGGCTCGAGGTCTGCCGCCAGTTGCGCGCCGGAGGAGTGGCCACTCCGGTGCTGATCCTCACTGCCCGAGCCGACGAGGTGGACACCGTCGTCGGTCTCGACGCCGGAGCCGACGACTACGTCACCAAACCGTTTCGGCTTGCCGAGCTCCTCGCCCGCACCCGCGCCCTGCTGCGCCGCAGAGCCCCGGAGAGCCCTGCGGACGAGGCCGCGCTGCGGATCGACCCCGAGGGACACCGGGTGTTCCTGCGGGGCAACGAGATCGCATTGACCGCCAAGGAGTTCGAGTTGCTGCGGGCCCTCACCCGCAACGCCGGCAAGGTGGTCACGCGCGACCAGCTCATGCGCGAGGTGTGGGACATGCCGTGGTATGGCTCCTCGAAGACCCTGGACATGCACATCTCGGTGTTGCGCCGCAAGCTCGCCGACGACGGCACGCACGAACGGCTGATCACGACCGTGCGGGGCGTCGGGTTCCGATTCGACGCGCCCACCGGCTGAGGGGCCGTGCGTCGGCTCATCCTCCGGTTCGCCTGGGCAACGTATGCCGTTGTTGTTGTCCTCGTCGTCCTGCCGCT
>JBDIAO010000155.1:0-5273 GCA_039812375.1 Phycicoccus sp.
CTGCACGGGCTTGAGCGCGGTCAAGCAGGCCTGCGGAGTGCAGTCGCTCAGCATGCACGGCGAGTCGGCAGAGCGCATCTGTGTCATCGAGCAGGCGTGCTGCGACGCGTTGGGCGCGGGGGGATGAGTCGGCTGCGTGGAGGGAGGTGGCTCCGGCGATCGTCATGGGGGTGCCGTGGGCTTGGCTGGCTAGGGCGGTCAGGGCGAGGGCTTCGGCGGTTCGGTGGGTGCGGTGGTGTTCAGGAAGGATGATCGGGTCATCGTGCAGGCGCAGGATGGTCGGGACGTGGCGTGCCTGAATGTCGAGGTTCTCCAGGAGATCGAGTAGGCCGTCGCGAGCGTCGAGTGGGTTGCGCCAGTCCGGCATCTCCTGGGGGTCGGGATCCCAGGGGTCGGCCATGATCGCGATGTCATCGAGCATCGCTTCGGCGGTGGCTCGATCAGCCGCCGCATCCCAGGTCAGGGTGAGCAGGGTGGCGGTGATCGACGGAGGGCGGGCGATCGTGTACCGGCCGGTGATGACGTTGCGGTCCACCCAGCGCACCGCACGAGTTCTCCATTGTTGGGTCTCCCCGTCGAACAGCGGGGGCCAGTTCCGCCAGAGGGCGAGTTCGACCTTGGCCATGAGCGACTCCAGGCGCCGGAGCCGATCTCGAGCAGACCGGCTGGACGTCGTCGCACCGAGTGTCGTCATCACGTCGTGATGAACCTCCCGCAAACTCACCGGAGCCGGTAGTGGGCCCGGATCGAGCCGATCGACTAGGAGGTCCTCGCAGTTGGGGCAGAGGACGATCAGGTTGAGCCTTGCGGCGACCGTGTCAAAGCAGCCGCGGGGGCATGTGGCGGGTTGGCCGGCATACCGGCGCCCGGTCCGGGCGCGTCCGAGCGCCATCCCCGGATAGGTGCCCCTCAGCGTGGCAGCCCGTAGGCGTTCCTCGGCGACCCCGGTGATCGACGAGAGCCGGGCTAGCAATGGGTGGTCTGGGTCTTCCCAGACTCGGGCGGTGCGTCGGTGGCCGGTCAGGACGGGAAAGTCGAGGTAGTTGGCGTCGGCGACCCGTTGCAGGTAGGCGGCGATGTCTTCACCAGGCTGGATGTCGACAGCGACGGGGAGCTGGCTGGCGTCGCTCATCCGGTGACCTGCCCGTGCTGGGTGACGCTGACCGTGGGATGGAGCTGGGTTGGCTTCGCGGCTGCTTTGTCGGCCTTCTTGGCGAGTTCGTCGATGGTCAGTTTGGACGCGGGAACGGCCAGCACATGTTCCTCGGTGACCGCCCAGGTGCCGTCCACGATCGCCGCCACGGTGGCCTGGCGCAGGAGGTTGACGATGGCCTGCATCCGTCCGTGGGTGCGTTCCAGGATCAACCCGGGCAGGTCGTTGTGCAGCATGCCCGGTTCTGCGGCGGGAAGGAACGGGGCGATAACGTCGCCGGACTCTTTGAGGAAGCGTTGCCACGCCAGGACCTGGTCGCGGGTGTCGGAGCCGTAGGGGGCGACGGTGATCGCGTAGGCGCGGCCGGTGATCTGGGGGTCGCTCATCACGTCGTGGGCGTGCAGATTCGCGCCGGAGAAGATGACAGTGATGCCGTACTCACCCAGGGCGGTCACGATCGCTTTGAGGTGGTCCAGGGCGTACCGGCCGAGGCGTTCGGTCAGGATCAGCTGGTGGAGGTCGTCGATGACCAGCAGCCGTACCCCATGCTCGAGCACCAGGTCGAGAGTGAAGGCCTTCTTCGCGGTGCTCTTGTCCATGTCGAAGGCCTCGACGACGAGCTCGTTGAACCGGGTGACGGTGGTCGCGGCTTCCAGGGACAAGAACAGCACCGGCGCGTGGGTGGGGTGGATTTCCTGGTCACGGCCCCCGAACCGGCGGGTCGTGGTTCGCCGCGCCATACGTTCGGGGTCACCGTCCGGCCCGACGTGGTGGCGGTGCACGGCATACGACAGCTGGTACAGGACCGTGGACTTGCCCAGGACGTTGAAGCCGGTCAGGAGTGCGACCTCCCGGGTCCCGGTCAGCATCTGGGCGTTGTCTTCGATCAGGTCGTTCAGGACCTGCCGGATCCGACGATCCCGCTCGGAGTCGAAGTAGTGGCCGTTGAGGTAGCGGCGTACCTCACGGGCATACTCACGACGCTTGGCCTCCGACATTGCCCCGGCCTCAGCCCGAGTCAACGTCGGCGGCGGTGTCAAAGGAGGTGCGTAGGCCTGCGCGTGCAGGCGTGACGCCTTCACGGCTCCCCCTCCTGCGACTCCAGCGTCGGCCACGCCGTCTGTGTCGGGTCAAATGCTGGCGGACTGCTCGACCTGCTCGCACCGGCGCGGGTTCCCTTTGAAGAGGCACCGCGGCTGGTCCGTCGGGTGCCGCGGGCGCCAGCTTCGGCGGCTTCGGCGTGGTCGAACTGGGATCGTGATTCGCGCAGGTGGGCCGCCGCGACCTTGTTGGGTTTCCAGTCGACCATGTCCGGGTTGGCCCGGAGGCGGTCGATTGAGGCGATGTCGTTGACGGCCTCAAGGATTTCCCGCTGAACGCTGTCCTTGTTGATGGTGGTGTTCGTGCCGCCTCGACGTTTCACGGCCTGGGTGGCAGCCTTGAGGACCAGGTCGGTCATCGGCGCCTGCAGCTGGAATGCTCGCCGCCAAGGGACCTCGACCACGGCGCCGGTGTCAGGTCGACGGAACCACAACCGCGAGAGGTCCCGCGGATCCATGAAGAAGGGCGCGGCACGGTCCTGGTCGCGGAAGAACCCCTTGGGGACAGAGCGGAAGTCGTCCAGTTCCGCGCAGTCGAACGTCAGGTCTTTGTACTCGACGCCGTCGTGGCGGATCGTCAGCCACAGCTGTGGCAGCAGGTCATAGAGCAGGTCCGGGCGCTGGAGGACGTGCAGCCGGCCCACAGCGGCCAGGAGCGCGTCGAAGACCTCCAGCGGAGTCATCCCCACCGCCGGTGAGCGGTCTTCCATGGTGCGGTCGACGACCGTGAGACCGCCGTGGCGGGTGCGGTGGTAGTCGGTGCAGATGAACTCCCGCAGCCGTAACTCAAGCTCGCGCGGAGTGAGGCCGGGCCCGTCGCCCTTGAAGACGGCGCGGCCCTTCTTGTCGACGACGATCTTGCCGGCGTCGCTGCCCCGTTGGGACACGTTGCGGCCCTTGTGGCCGGACAACTGCAGCAAGCAGCGCTGCAGGGTCTCGTGCCAGCGCTCCACAAACGCGTTGTCGGTGGGCTTCTTCCCCCGGGAGAGCAGCAGGTGGATTCCCAGGAGGGTGCACACCTCGCGGAAGTAGCGGCCCGTGAAGATGCTGCCCTTGTCGGCGCGGATCGCATCCGGGAGCAGGCCGGGGATCGGATGCTCGCCCAGGAGGGGCCGGGCGGAGAGGCGCTCGGCCTCGGCGACGGCGTCCTCGATCGAGCCGATGGTCTCTGGCACACCGGCCCAACGCCAGTCGTGGACCTGGCCGGGTTCGACGACCTGGCTGAACGGGCGCAGCACGTCATAGAGGATCAAGCCGGCCTCGATCGCGTTCGCGCTGCGGGGCACGACCCGTAGAGCCAGGACGACACGCGTACACACGTCCAGTGCGGTGATGATCTCGACCGAGATGGGTTTGCCAGTCCACGGGTCGACGCAGAACGTGTCGCTGCGGGTCACATCGATCGCGACGACTTGGCCCGGTCGAAGGGCGGGGTAGGCCGTCAGGGCCAGGACACCTCGCAACTTCTTCGTCGTATGGGAGCGAGTTGTGCGCCCGGCGGCTTGAGCAGCCTGCGTCAGGTAGGTCCGCAGGGTCGACTCCGGAGGGTCGAGTGAGTCCAAACCCTCGGCTTTGAGCGCCAACAGCGTGCGTCGGAGAAGTTCGTCGATCGAGCGAACCGCTTGGGTTCCATCGATGCGGGCGGCGATGTCGTCGGCGATGCGTCGCACCTCAGGATCGAGACCTCCGAAGGCGGAATGCCGGCGAACGCGACGCTTGTCCACCAAGGCCAGGAGCCCACCGTTGATCGGTCGGTCGAAGTCGGCCAGCCAGTTCATCAGCTGACGCTGCGAGACCGCGCCAACCCTCGCCCGAGGTGTGGCTTTGCCCGCCTCCAAGTTGCGTTGACGACGTCGATCGAGCAGCGCCTCCCGGGCAAGGATCGTGGCCATCGCCTCGCACTTCTTGCTGTCCGAGACCTTTCGGGCCGGGTTGAACAGCGAGTATGGCTCCCCAGGTCGCGCGAGAGCCGGGTGCCCGAGAGCGAAGCCCGTGCGCATGGTCAGAACGACCTCCAGCTTGTCCAGCGACTCTTGGAGAGCGTCATCGCTCAGCCCGGACAAGACGGCCATCAACGACTCAGCCACCGCGTCCACCCGCCCGTCGACAATGGCGCGTGCCGGCTGGACGTCGGTCCACGACACCTCGTGGACACCGCCGGTGACATCGCGGACCGTGTACCCAAACGGGCCGACCGCGACCACGATTCGAGGTCCCTCCGGGAAGAGGATGTTGGCGCCCTCGTACAGCGTCACTCGGGCGTTCATGTCCGCACCTCATCGGTTGCCCACGCCAGGCGCGAGCGCTGATCCCACGGGGCGTTGAGGTCCATCTCGATCTCACCCGACCAGACCAGGTGCCACATGGCTGACGTCAGGAACCCTCGATCGTCATCGGCCTCGATGACATCGCCAACACAGCCGCCACCATCGGCCAGGACACCCTGCAGAATCGCCTTGGCAGGCGTGAGCCACTCCGGCGCTCTGCGCGCCGACGCAATCCAGCGCAGGTTCAACGACGCCACCGGGTCGAGACCACCGAACAGCTCGTAACGCCAGCCGACCTTCGCGCAGGCTGCCCGAGTACGCGTCGACATCACCATGAACGTGTCATCGCGTTCTTCCGGAGCTCGGACGTCCCAGATCGTCACCGAGCCATCCCGGTGCGCGCTCAACACGTCGGGGAAGTGCTTCGTTCCGTCCCCCCAGCGCAACAACACGGGTTGACCGACCAGCCACGTCACATCACGCTGACGGTCCAGCCACGTTGCGAGCTCGTGCTCGAGACCAGACTCGAGAAACAGCCACCCACCCGTCGTCGTCGACATCGCCTGCACCGGGATGTTTCTCGACAGCCGGCCAGACCTCGTCTCCCGCACCGGCTGCAAGCTGCGTGGATCGGGCGGCCCCGCGACCCATGACCACTCGGATCGCGAACCCCCAGCACACCGAAACGACCACGTCGCTTCACCCACTTGGGAACCGACGGGCCGTAGCCCTACACTGGGCATGACGACACCT
>JBDIAO010000156.1:0-5263 GCA_039812375.1 Phycicoccus sp.
GGCGTCGCCCTTCTCGGTCTGCGTCAGTTGCGGGCTTGAAGCGACGAACCCGGAGACGGATTCCTGCGTGTGGATGGTCATGATCGCGTCCTTGTCTGCTCACGCAGCCCGTCTTGCTGGGCCGCTGTGGCGGGAAGGTGCGCGACCGGTCTCCGGGGTCAGTTCTCGGTGCGGCGCAGGAGAGCTTCGATCTCTTTGCGGTCGCTGGCGAGCTGCCCGGCGTCGGGGCGGCTGGGCCAGGGGTGCAGGTCGGTGACGATGGGTGGTGCGGAGCGCAGCAGCACGACTCCGGTGCCGAAGGGCAGGCGGCGGATGCGGTCGGGCGGGAAGATCGGGACGCGGCGCACGGACCTTTGGTTGGATCGGCTGCCGTGGTCGCCCAGCGTCACCGAGTCGGTGTATTCGTCGCGTTCCCCGACCAAGGCACTCAGGTCTTGCAGGTCGCGGGAGTTGGACGCGCCGCCGAGGATGACTTTCACGATGCTGGCGTCCCAGATGGCGTTGGCTTGGTGTTCGTTCCACTTGTCCCGTGCCTGCGCGAGTGACTGCAAGACGGGCATGGTCGTGATGCCCGACCCGCCGCCTTCTGCCATCAGCGTCGGCAACGACGGCAGGGGTGAGAGGTTGGCTATCTCGTCCAGCGCCAGCAGCATCGGCGGATCGAGCCGGGCACCGGGTGAGCGTGCGGCGAGGCGGCGGGCAGTCTCGATGAGGTCTTCCACCAACGCCGCGACCAGAGCGGCGGATGCTCCGGCGCCGGAGCCGGTGGCCAGCAAGAACAGCGTGCCCCTATTGCGGATGAACGCCTCGGGGTCGAAGCCCTCTCCCTCGGCGGGTGATACGGCATCGAGCACACGGGGATCGGCCAGTGAGCCGAGGGCGAGGGAGACGCCTTGCCAGATGGAGTCGCGGGTGCGGGGGTCGGAGTCGATCATCGCCTCCAGCGACTCGGCCCAGCCGGTCGCGGCGCGGGTGGAGCCGGTCAGGATCGCCACCGCATCAGCGGCGGCCGTGGGGTCGAGGGTCCATCTGAACAGTTCGGCCGGTGGCCGGTTGTCGATGGCCGCCGCGTGCAGCAGGGCTTGGAGCGCGGCGCGGGTCTTGCCTTCCCAGAAACCGCCCGAATCGACCCCGCCCGCCGACAGCCCGGTGCCGGCGGCGAGGCCAGTGGCGCGGATCATCGCGGTCTGTGGCGACTCGCATCCCCGGATCGGTGACCACCGCAGCCCGGCCGGCAGACCCTCAGCGAGATGTTGGGGGTCGAAGATCGCGACGGGGCCGATGCGGCGGCGGGCGCGCATGGTCGCGGTCAGGTTGTCGGGCCGGGTTGAGGTGACGACGACGGCGCCGGGTGCGTCGAGGATTGCCGGGATCACCAGGTGCAGGCCTTTGCCGGAGCGGGGCGGGCCGATGACCATGATCGAGTCCTCGACCGACGCCCACACGCCCACGCCTTTCGAGGCACCGAGCCGGTAGCCGACATCGTGTGGCTTCGGATCGGTCAGGCCGGGGCGGAGGTTCCCGGCGCGGCGCAGCAGCGCCTTGTCCGATGCCGCGGTGGCGACTTCGTGGCGGGTGGCGATTCCGGCCATCCGTCGCGGGTCTTGCTCGGCCCGGTGCGTGAGGCGGCGTACCCGCACCCACACGAACACCACCGAGCCGATGAGAAGAGCGAGCATGGCCCCGGTGACGATCCAGTAGACGACGGGGTTCAGTCCGTCCGCGTCGAGCGCAGCACCGGGGTCGGCGGGGTGGAACAGCACCCCGACCCCGGCCGCGAGCCCGCCAGCGGGCTGGGCGGTGCCGGTGAGCCAGGCGGTGATGGTGCCGGCGGCGCGGAGCACGAGCGCGACCCCGAAGAGGGCGACCAGCCCGATCATGGCGGCGTTGGTCAGCTCGTCCCCGAACGATCCGGTCTGCCTTCCCTCGGTCATGGCAGCCGCCGGATCACCGTCGCACCCGAGATGCGGCCGAGCAGCAGCACTTCGACGCGCCCGATCGCGTGGTCTGGGATCGGGTTGGCGGGGTCGATGAGGGCGCGGGCGGTGCCGGTATGCGCGGCGTCGGTGTGGCCGGTGATGATCGCGACCGCTACATCCTCACCGGGCACGAACCCGTCGCCCTCAACCGTGTGGAACACCGGCAGCCCCGGCGTGGGCGTCGTCTCGGCGGCGGGTGCGGGTTCGGGGATGGCGCGGCGGGGCCGTGCAGTGATGAGGTCGGTGAACACCGAGCCGTCTGCTTCGCGGACCTCGACGCGGATGGGTCGGGTGCGGTCGTTGCTGGCCTGGTCGATGATCTGCGGGAACGACTCGCGCCGCCACGGCGGCGCCCACTGAGGCGGCGTCAAGGGTGCGCCGTCGATGGTGGCGGTCAGAATGCCGTCGTCGTGCACCGTGAGAACGACGGTCGGGATGCTGACAGGCTGGTCGGGTTCGCTTCGCTTCATGCCCGGCAGGTGCACCCGGGCAGTCGCTAGATCATGCGGGTCGTAGTGTCGAACAGCGCCAACTCATCGGGATGCATCTGATGCTGGACGACGAAGGAACGTTCCTTGATCCGCCATAAGCCTTGCCCGGTGCCCAATCCGGGGAGCAAGTGCTGTTCGGTGCCGGTCAGCCCGAGGGTCTTGGCCGTGAGAGAGAGCTGATCGGACTCTTGCCGGTAGATCACTCTCGTTTCCGCGTTGGCGAGCAGGCTGTTCGCCAACGAGCGCATGGCCGAGCCCTGATCGCCCACGTTGTCGAGGTCGCTCAGCTTGTGGAAGACGAGCATGTTCGCCAGCCCGTAGTGGCGGGCGAGCCGCCATTGAGCATCCATCCGGCGCAGCAGGGCGGGGTGCGCCATGAGCCGCCAGGCCTCGTCGTAGATCATCCAGCGTTTCCCACCATCGGGGTCCATCAGCGCGGCTTCCATCCACGCGCTCGCGCAGGTCATCAACACCGACAGCAGGGCCGCGTTCTCCGCGACCCGGCTCAGGTCGAGACTCACCATCGGCAACGACGGGTCAAACTTCACGGTCGATGGGCCATCGAACAGGCCGGCAAGGTCGCCACCGACGAGACGACGCAGCGCATGGGCGACGAGCCGGCCGTCCTCCGCGAGTCGCCTGTCCTCGTCGGTGGATGGGGTGAGGAGGCGGTCCACGACCATCGGCAGGATCGGCACCTCCGCGTCCCGTACCGCAGCGGTCAGGGCGGTGTCGATGGCGGTGTGCTCCAACGGTGACAGGTCTCGGCCGAGCACGGTTTCCGCGAGCGCGCCCAGCAGCTCACGACGCCGCGACGCCAGCGTGGACGCCCATTCCCGATCCGACAAGCCGGAGGGGCGGTGGCCTTCATCGAGCGGGTTCAGGCGGGTGCGGAGTCCGTGGCCGAGGACGATGGTCTTGCCGCCGACTGCTTCGGCGACCGCGGTGTGTTCGCCCTTGGGGTCGCAGGCGATGTAGACCCTGCGGCCGAACGGCAACGACCGTGTGTAGAGCGACTTCGCCAGCGACGATTTCCCCGAGCCCACGATCCCGGCCAAGATCATGTTGGGTGCGGTGATGATGCCCCGCCGGTACAACTCCCACGGGTCATAGACGAACGATCCGCCGGAGTACATATCCTGCCCGACGAACACGCCCTGGCTGCCCAGGCCACCTTCGGCGAGGAACGGATACTGCGCCGACAGCACGGCACTGGTGTCCTGATGGCGCGGGAGCCGGAACCGGCCCGGCGTCCGCAGCATCGCCGCTCCGGTTTCGCCGGCCTTCGGCAGATACGTCGTGGCCCGCCGCTCAGCCCGCTCTGCTTCGGCCTTGGCTTTGGCGGCTTCGGTCTCAGCGCGGCGTTGCTCGGCGATGAGCCGGGCCGCGGCCTGCCGGCGCTGCTTGCGGTACTTGCGCCGCTCCGATGCCGGGGCGACGAGCACCGAGGTATGCAGCTTCTCCCACTCGTTCACAGCGACCACCCCCGCCCACGAGCCGCCGAGTCACCGGCGGGCCGGTCGAACCACGACGACTCCGGCGCGGGTGGCGGCGGTGTTTCGCTCAGGAGGGCGAGTGCGTCGGCGTTCTGCCGGGCGGCTTCGGCCGCCCAGGCGGGGAACATGCTCGCGTGCTCGGCACTGTGGCCGGGGTGGTCGATGGCGTACTGCCGGGACTCGCCAGCGGCACCGAGGTATCCGGCGAGGTCGCGCAGCGCCCGCTCGGGCGCGACGGGGTCCCCGGCGCCGGTGAACAGATCGCGGCCTTCGAGGCTGTGCCCGGTCGTGGCGTCCTCGACGCGGTAGGCGTACCGCTGGTGCGCGCCGACCGGGGTCTCGGGCCAGACGGTCATGGTGAGCGTGCCGGCCTGCCGGGATGTGCGCGGCGTGGGGTCTGTGGTGTTCATGCCGAGCAGGTGCACCCCCGCAACCGACAAGGCTCAGAGCGAGAGCCGGCCGCTCTGTTTGAGCGTCGTGATCGCGGCCGGCTCGAACCACGACCCCTGCGACCGTGCCTGCCGGGGTGCGACCGCCGGCTTCGGGGCATTCAGGGATGAGTACGACACCAGCAGTTCCGGCCCACCCCGCATCGGCGCGGAGGTCTCGGCCTCGTCCGGTTCGGTGGGGGTAGTGACGTGGCGGCGGAGCAGGGAGACATAGCCGAGCTGGGGGTTGACGACCAGCGCGTATTCGCCTGAGCGCATCACTCGATCGTTGGTGCCTTCTCCGGGTTCGTCGTAGACGTAGCCGTTCTCCATCGCCGCGTCGGTGGTCTCGTCGCCGTAGTCCCACTGGGCGAGGTAGTCCACCGCGTCGACGTACCCGAGTTCTCCGAGGATGCGCAGCGGCCGGTCGGCCTCATCGCCCTGCAAGAACACCACGCTGATCCACCTCTCGACCTCGGTGGCGGGTTGGGGGTGCCAGACGATCTTGCCGGACTGGACGAACGCCGCGCTGAGCTGATCGTGCGCCTGATCCAGCAGCACCGCGGCCTGATGGAATCCATCGGCCGCGCTCAGGGCCGCAGCGGCTCCGGCCGTCCGGTCGCCGTCGTCAGTGCTCACGCCGTCTTGGTGGCGCAGGTGGACGCCCGCGAGCTGGTCGATCACTTGCCCCAAGCACCGGAAACCGGCGACGACCTCGCTGATGACGCGGTAGGTGTCGGCCGGTTCATCCCAGCTCCTTGTCGCGTGGGCCAGACCCCGCAACGCCTCGTAGGCTTCGGCGGCGTCGGTGACGGGGTTCTCGTAGGTCGGCATGACGGGCCTCCATCGTTCAGGTTCGGATGCCCACC
>JBDIAO010000157.1:0-5249 GCA_039812375.1 Phycicoccus sp.
CCCCGCGCCCAACGCGTCGCAGCACGCCTGCTCGATGACACAGATGCGCTCTGCCGACTCGCCGTGCATGCTGAGCGACTGCACTCCGCAGGCCTGCTTGACCGCGCTCAAGCCCGTGCAGAACTGCGCGGCATCCAACGTCTCCCGTCCAGCGCCCTCCGAGATATCCCGCGAGCCGGCGGCGCACACCTCGATCGAGAGGCCGCGGCTGCCTGGGTGTGGCTCGACGCCACCGCAGGCCGGCCCGCCGGCGGGCCCCACCCAAACCGGTCAAACGCCAGCATCGTGACCTTCGACAGCGCCCTCGACCCCGAAACGAAACTCCACCTACGCACCTGGTGGCGAAACCGGCTCACCAGCAGCAGCGACCTAGTCACGGCCGAGGAATCCGCCTCGCCAGCCCGCAACACCGAGGTGACTCGAGATGCTGGCTGACAACGCCGAATCCGACCTGCCGACCCTCGTCAACCTCGCTCCCGGCGAGGCCCTCGATGCCTATCTCGAACGCGTTGCTGACGCCAACTACCTCACCACGGCCCGACTGATCGAGATGGTGCGGGCCGGGCACGGCTCCACCACCGCCTACCTCATGCTCGCCCCCACACCGGCCACCCTGAAGCGGATCGCTCACCTCACCGGAGCCGCCGCCGCCGCCCTGCAGAACGCGACCTTGGCGGCCTACGACGGAACGAGCCTCGACCTGCACGGGCTCGACCCGGCCCACCAGTCCAGCTTCCGCACCATCGCCGCCCGAGGCTGGATCCCCGGCCACGGCACCCAGATCTGTCCGCAATGCCTCGCCGACGACGGCATCTGGCGCATCACCTGGCGCCTGCCCACCACGACCGTATGCCGCACCCACGGCACCTACCTGCTCGCCACGTGCCCCGGCTGCCAGCGCCCCTTCCGCGACCAGCGACACTCACCCTTGCGCATCGTTGGTTCCCAGACGTTGTGCGGCAACCCTCTCGGCCAAGGCCCACGCAAGCAATGCCGCGTCGACCTCACCACGCTCGCCGCCGAGCCGGCCGACGATGCCTGCCTCCAACGCCAAGCCCGGCAAGACACCGCCGACGCCGCCGGGGCAGTCGCCACCTTCGCTGGCCAACTCGCCGCGCCCGAGTTCACCACCACCCTCCGATCCCTGACCGCACTCCTTCTGCACCTCGCCGCAGCGTCCCGAACGCCCGTCAACCTCCCCTCCTGGGCACGCGACGTCGCCGATGCCGGCACACCTCGGGTTCGGCGCTGGAGCATCCGCCCACCCCAAGACTCCGTCCTCCGCTCACGCCCGCTCACGGCAGCCGACCACATCCTCGCCTCGGAGGACCTCGACACCGCGGCAACCCGGTTCGGGTCCTGGCTCGAGCACCTCCACGACGTCCCCGAAGGCCGGCTTGGATGGCTGGCCGACCACACCCGCATGACACCGACCCTGACGCGGCTCGTGATGGCCGCCCACGCACCGCGCCGTCGCCTGTCCCATCTCCTCGACCAGCAACCACCGCTCACCGCCTCGACCCGACAGATCCCGCAAGTCCTTCCCCAGCACCTCGTCCGGGACCACCTCGGCGGGCTCTTCGACTCCCGCCCCGCGACTATCGGCCTGTTCGCATCCCTCTGCCTGGCCAAAACCCACCCGCACGTCCACTCGTGGGCCGACGCCGCGCGAGAACTCCGGCTGCCACCCGAACTCGGCGAACGCACCGCCCGCGCCTGCTCAGCGTCGATGACCGCGTCGCCCGCCGACGTCGCAGCCGCCCTCGCCCGGGCTGCTCGCCGGCTCGAGATTGACTACCGGGCGATGGAGGACCGCGTCCAACACCTCGCACGAACCAAACGCTGGTTCCGTCGATGGTCTCGTCACAACTGCCGAGGTACCCGCCCCGGGAGCCGCGCTTACGCCCTGCGCTGGCTGTGGCTGGAGGTCGCGCACGGTCACCCCGCGACGGTCGCGGTCGCGGCCAACCCTCGGTCCTATCGGAAGTTCGCCCGGCTCCTCACCGAGGAGCAGGCCACAACCTTGGCCGGCGCGATCGCGACATCGCCGCACACTACACAGGAGTCCAGATGAGCCCACGAGCCACGATCCCGCTCAACAGCGACATCAGCGCGGCCCTCGCCATGTTCTTCCACGGAGGTGCTGGCCCCAGCCACACTACAATCACGACCGTCTTGACGGGTTCCGGCTACGGGGACGACTACGTCTACACGCCCAGTATTCAGGGCAAGAACAAGGAGCAGAGAGTCCTCCAGGCCCTGCGGATCGCGCAGCGAGAGCCAGCACGTGCCCGACACCTCGTTGATGAGCTGCTATCTGCCCTCCGTGTAGCGGGCCTTATCGGCAGCGACGCTGCCGGGGAAGATGTTGACCGTCTCAACCGGGCCCTGCGCTCCGCCGGTTGGTACCTCACCGACGACGGACATCTTCAACCATTCGGCAATGTTGACCTGGACACCGGCGGTCGCCCCGCCCTGGACGAGCAGCTCGAGCGTCTGCGCCGCTCCACTGCCGATCCCGCCCTTCTCATTGGAACCGCCAAGGAGCTCCTCGAGTCCGTATCCAAGTTCGTCCTCGAAGAGCTCGGCATGCCGGTGGGCAACAAGATGTCCTACGACCAGTTATGGCACCTCGCTAGGGAGCGGCTCGGGGTGCTGCCCCAGCAGGTCGACCCCAACCTGCCGGGCGTCGATGCCATTCGCGCGATCCATCAGTCAACCTGGAACATCGCCGACCAGGTCAACAAGCTCCGGAACCTCCAGGGAACCGGCCACGGCCGGACCCTGCCCACTGGTGTGTCCGAGGATCTGGCAATGCTCGTCGTGCGTGAAGCCGCCACCGTCGCGGACTACATGCTCGCCAGACTCGATCGGGAGAAGGGCTGACGTGCCTAGCCAAGGTGCCCTGTTCGGCGGGCCAGATCGGGATGTTCCAAAGCCCTCCCGCCCGGACGAACTGGAGGTCCTCATCACCGTCAAAGCTGCGCCCAACCCTTCAGCGAAAGCGGGCGAGACGGTATGCGTGGCCGGACTGGGGCTGTCCCGCGGCCGCACAGAAGCGCGGTGGATCCGCCTGTACCCCATCAACTTCCGATTCCTTGAGCAGGACCAGAAGTTCAAGAAGTACGACATCATCCGAGTCAGGGCCGTGCCCGCCACCGGCGACTCCCGCGTCGAGTCATGGCAACCGGACATGTCCACCATGGTGGTTATCGACCACCTCGATCCCTGGAAGCGTCGTCGAGCACTTCTCGACCCAACGGCTTCGGACACCATGTGCGAACTGAACCGGCAGAACCAGCGGGCAGCGGTGGCGCCATCGCTAGGGCTCGTCCCTGTACGGGAAGTGCTCGATCTGCGGATCACCGACCACGCCGGCTGGACACCAGAAGAACAGGCCAAGATCGACGCCTACGTCAACCAGATGGACTTGTTCGACGACTCCGACAAGAGCCCACTGCAGGCCCCGCGACTTGAGGGTCACTACCGATGGAAGTGCTACGACGCTCAATGCAAGGGCCACGATCAGAGCATCATCGACTGGGAGTTCGTCGCGCTCCAACGCCGCCTCGGCGACAGCCCCGCGGCCGCCGTACGTGCCGCGCTCAAGGAGAAGTTCTTCGACATGATGTTCAAGCCGCCCCGGGCACCTGCCTTCTTTGTGGGCAACCAAGCCAAACGCCGCCACGTGTTCCATGTGCTCGGTGTGTACTACCCCAACTGAGCGAGCTCCTCGAGCACGACTGAGCGATGGCACCGCTCCTCGTCCCGCTCGAAGCAGAGCAGGGCGACATGATGCTCCTGCCTCCAAGAGGCGAGCTCACCAAGCGCGCGTCGCGCCTCGGGGGTCCGAAGGCCAGCCCGATAGCGTGCCCGCCCGACCTCCAACTCTGCGCCGGCAAACAGTGGCCGGTTCTCCTTGGCATTGCCCAAAGACCGCAGATGTTCGTATCGCACCCCGATGTCTCCGAGAGCCGCGCCCAGGCGCGTCTTGCTGAACCCCTGCTTCCGGCTCAACGGTGTGAGGCGGACGTCGGCGACCAGGTCAATGCCGGCCGCTTGGATCGCGTCGACGAACGTTGCGATCTCGCAGCCTTCATACCCGACGGAAGACACCCGATTCGGCCGAGCCGGCAGCAGCGCGTCCACGGTCGTCTCCAGGGCGTCCGCGATGGCGGCGATCCGAAACACTCCAGGCTGTTCGACGTGCCCCTGCTCGAGCTTTCGCAGTGTCTCTAGTCCCACCCCCGAGGCCGCTGCGAGTTGCCTCTGTGTGATGCCGAACTCCCGACGGGCTTGGGCGATCGCGGACCCAAGCACCTGACTCCGGGACGGATGAATGGAAGACTGGGGGATCACGAGAGTAGTAAAGCATTACGACCTCGACAGAGTCCGCCTCGGGGCTGAGAGGAGCGCTCGTGCCTCACCCCGCGTCGGCCGCGGCATCCACGACCTCGACGCCGCCCGGCTCACTGACGCTGTCACCGGCCTCGTCGACGCCGGGCTGGTGGACTACAAGGAGCGCTGCGACACCCTGCGACCCATCACCCACCCCCCGCGGCTGCCCCCTGGCCAAGGACCGGCTCCCCGCCATCGACGATCACCCCAAGGCGCGAGTTGGCGTGGATGTCGACACGGCTGACTCACGGGCCCGCGTTCACTGGCCCACGCCCCTTCATCGCCGACCGACACGTGCGCGCCTTCGACACCGCCATCGACCCCGAGACCCGCCTGGTCCTCGCCGAGACCGGGCAGCAGTTCCTCGCTGACGCCGACGTCATCACCATCCCCACCACCCAGGCCACCTGGGCCGCCATCACAAGGAGATACGGATGACACCGATCAACCATCCCGCCCTGGAAGACCTGCACCAGCGCACCACGGCGATGCTCACCACGATCGACGACACCCCGCTCGAGCGGGACCACCTCCACTACCCGCACCACTACGAAGAGCTCCGACTCCTGGTCGAGGACTGGCTCACCGCCACCACGGCCACACCCCGGCGTTCCCGGAGCAGACCTGGGTCATCACCCGCCACGGGGCCGTGGTGGGTGTCTGCACGACCGCCACCGCCGCTGCCCTGACCGCTGGGATCCCTGATCTCGCGTTCACGCCGATCAGTCTCGACTCGACCGCGATCGAGGACCTGCGCGCAAGCTGGTCCACCCCACCGTCTCCACCTTTTGCGGCACGGGAGCGGTGATGCGCGGGATCAGTCGCGAGGTTCTCGCCCGCGACGCCGCCTG
>JBDIAO010000158.1:0-5242 GCA_039812375.1 Phycicoccus sp.
CAAACAATCACCTGAGACCACGCCGGAGGGCCGCGCACGGAGATTGCGCGACCCCACCGGACGAGCCGATCTCTGCAAAGTGCGCCGCACGACATGGTGCAGTCTTCGCTGCATCTCGACATCTGATGTCGAGATGCAGCGAAGACTTCACAAACGGCGAAGCTATGAATCATAAACGCCGTGTTATGAATCCTCCTCAAAGATGCCGATCGTGTTATGGGATCGCCGGCATCAGGCTGTCGCGCTCCGTGACTTTGCCCTGATGTATTTCAGGCCCTGCGCCAAGGCGAGTTCGGGTCACTGAGGGTGTCGAGGATGAACTCGCACCACGTCCTAGCGGCGTTGATCACGAGGCGGGCATGGCGATGGTCGAGACCTGTAGCCACTGACCCTTGCCCGTGACCAGTCCCGTAGCCCGCATTTCGCAGTTCTGCGACCCGAGCCACTGTGCTGGATGCGCCGAGGATCCTCCGGATCCCAGATGCGGCGTCGGGAGATCCGACCACCTGAGTTGGATGGATTAGAAGCCTCCCTGGTCCTCCGGGCTACCCAGTTCAGTGCCGCTTGCTGCGGCGCCACCAAGGGCTTGTTCAGCAGTCACATGCCCACCTCACATCACGCTCAACAAGTCCTCAAGGCCGGCATGGTTCGCGGCGGCCAGCTGCGTCAGCCGCTCCCGAGTAAAGAAGTGCCAGGTCTGCGGAGGGTGCCACGAGCGCCGCGTTCGGATGCTGTCGAGAGTAATCGGATCAGAGAGCACCACCACTTCGGTAAGGTGCAGTGCCACAGCTTGGGCAGAGCCGGCGAAGTAGGCGTCGTACTCGTCGCCCGACACCGATGCGCGGTGCAGCAGGTCGTCCCGTAACTCGCCAGGATCACCTACCTCAACGCGGCTGATGACGCACATCGCGACGACGGCCTGTGTGGGAGAAGTCGCATATAGCGCAACAGGCTGCCCCGCGGCGACCAGAGGGCGCGTCTTGCGAAGTTCAACGGTCTTCTCCCCCCTCATGATGCTCTCCGCGTGTCTCGTGTGGATGGACATCACCATCAGTCGTGAGTCAGTGCCCAACTCGGTGTCCTTCCCGGATGACGGCCTCGAAGAGCGACTGGCTGATGCGACGGGCGCCAACCAGATTGAGCCGGTCGCCCGTGCTGGACGCCAAGGACCTCAGCCTTGTGAGCGACACGGGCGCAGGGAGGACCTCTGTGTCGGTGACGTTCAGGGCGCGGACAGAGCCGTTCTTATCGGCAGATCCTTCAACGTCGTCGAATGTGTAAATTCCAAGGCGACGGTAGTCGCGGTAAAGATCCTTGGGCTGGCCGTCGCGAACGTCCATGAGCAGGCTGCAACCGAAGACCTGGCCTCCCAGATCGCCACTCACGTACCAGAGGACTCTGCCGGGAGCGGTTTCGCCTGCCTTCCCTTTCTTGTAGTACACGTGTTCTGTGCTGAGCCCCAGCCCGAGACTTCGAGGCATGAGCATCGGCGGGTATCCGAAGAGATCGGATGCCCAGTGAGGCCGGATGGGTATCAGCCACGTGGGCAGGTTGGCGTCGACGAGTCTAAGAGGTCTGAAAGCGTGTTCCAGGGCGGCTGGGGAAACCTGCGCCAAGGTCTGGGCCAGCTGAACGAGAACCTCGGCCTGCGGCTTGGCCAGGTTGCTCGTTGCCCTCTGTAGAACGGGTCCCAACTCGGTCGATCGAACCCGCACGTCGAGCGTTAACGCAGTTAGTGGGCCATCGGCCACCTTCGTGAACCCGTCAGACTGCAGCGCCTTGGGCAGGGCCCGCGACAGATGGGGATCATCTACGACGATGCTTGTGCACGCGAACTCGCCGGCCACTGTCCTTAGATATTGGGCGATCTGAGCGGCCAAAGTGATCTCGAGAGGGCCTCCCTGAACTCTGGCAACGCGGACCGTCAGAGTCGAGTTGCGTGCCACCGCCCCTACGGCGGCGAGGGCGCCGCCTTCGGGATCCTCCACGAAGGTGAGGCGGGAGTAGGGGTGGGCGGCCGAGACCTCTTCGAGCCGACGGTCGAAGTCCCTACGTCGCTCGCCCGTCCTGTTGCTGAGCAAAGAAGCAGCGAAATCGGGCCTCCCGGAGATGTCCCGCATGGACAGTTCCGTCGCGCTGAGAGCGGCTGGCGCGTAGGCGCCCGCGTGCTCGCGCTCGTGAAGCACGGACCCCAAAGTGCTCGGCGTGCATAGCGTGACTCCGGCCGTCTCATACGCGCCCAGCCCTAGCGCATGCCTCGCTTTGCGATCGCGTGTGACGACGATGGACACCCCGGTCGCCGCGGCCCAGGCAACATGCCGGCGATCGCTTCGATCCTGTTCCGATGTCGTTCGCGTCGCGACGGTTCGAGCTAGTCGGTCCGCCCAGCGATCCACCTCGGGAATGGATCCGCGGAGCCGCGGGTATGCCTGGGCGGTCTGAACGAGCCTCTGCCTCTTTGTTGCGTCTTCTTGGCGGTGGAGCTCATTCAACAGTTCAGGTGTGACAACCAGGTCCACGCGATCCGTGAGGGCGCCAATCAGCTGTCGCGTCCTAAGGCTCGCTTCGCCTGGGTCGCCGCCATGCAAGTCAATGAATACGTTGGCGTCGATTACGGCTGTCAGCGTGCTGTCTCCCGGAGCCCAGGAGAACAGATCAGGATGCCCGAAGTCGTACCACCATTCCGTGAGGACTCCGGCATCGGACCCGCGCCCAGGCCTCTCGCCAATGGGCACAAATCCCAGCGCGGGCCAGGCCCGATTGGCCGCCCAATCACGTCTGCAGCGGAGACCGATACCACGGCGTTCGGTATGCAGTCGAGCGAGCTCCTCGACCAGGACGCGGGCGACCCCCCTTCTGCGGGCATCCGGATGGACAACGAGGTGCGCGATTCGAACTTCCGCTCGTGGGACGCGATAGGCGGTGTAGCCGAGTAACCGCCCTTGCGTAGCAGCCACCAAGAGGTGTCCAGCGTTTGCGTAGTCGTCCCATGCGGCATGAGGAAGTAGCCCGAGGTTCTTCGCCTCGCTGTCACCGAGAGCTTTGGCTGCCTCGAACAAGCTGGAGCCGGGCGCAGGCGCCTCGATGTCTAAGTTTGAGCGCAGGGAGTTCATCGAAGCACTCGAGCACTGGGATGGAGGCTCCTCCCGGAAGTGGCTGCACCGCGGCCGGGGTTGAAGGCGAGCACGAACGCAGACGTCTCATGGGCGTTAGAGAAGCAAATGGGAACGTTGGCCCACGCGGCGTCGCCGAGGGTTCGATCGACACAGAAGGCCGCTCCCTGAACTGCCCTGCGGACACGCGAGACATTGTCGCTGCTTGGTCGCGCGGACCTGAGGTGAACCTCACCCATCCTCGTCCTCGCTATCTTGGGCGCCGACGGCCCCCGCGTATCGGGCGAGAGCCCACTTCCGCTGCTGGATTGCCACCTGCAACTCCACTCGCTCGCGCTTCCTGACGTCCGGGCGCTCTTTGACAGCCTCCAACTGCGCGACCTCGGCTCGAAGTCGAGCGCGGACGCGGTCGTGTATCTGGCGGCAGCGCTTGCTGCAGAAGAGCTTGGAGCGGCCGGCGCCCTTGGTGATGGGCCACGTGCACTTCTGTGAGCAAGTGGGGTTCAGGCAGCGATACCCGTCGTCCTCAAGCTGGACGCACTCATCGAGCATCTGGATGACACGCTCAACCGTGGCGTCTGGCTCCTTAGCCATAAGGGTCTGAAGCGATCGGGTCATAGGGACGTGTTGTCCTTCTCGACGGTGGTCAGCCGTGGATTCTG
The DNA here is from genome assembly GCA_039812375.1 of Phycicoccus sp. Classification (GTDB taxonomy): domain Bacteria; phylum Actinomycetota; class Actinomycetes; order Actinomycetales; family Dermatophilaceae; genus JAGOME01. The sequence goes on from JBDIAO010000158.1 coordinate 3,776, forward strand.
CGGTCGGCTTGGTTGGCCGCGCCGTATGCAGTGTATGTGGCTGCGTCATAGCTCCCCGCTTCACGAGGCCACCATACGGGAAGCTATGACGAGTCGATGTGACCTGCAGAGATGCAGCCAGAGGGGGCTAGGACTGTAGACTGTAGGCGATCCCTAGCAAGTTAAGGTGGACGCGTCGCAGCAAGTCGCCGCGCGTTGCTGGTGCGGTCTCGGTGCCTTCATGGGGAGCAACGACGCGCCGAAGTTCCCCGGAAGTCTTGCCCGGCCGGGCGTGCCGCGAGTACGGTGGCGCTGAGGACCCGCGGCGAGGTCAGCGTCCGAACGCAAGTGAGGGCGCGCCCTGTTGGAGCAGGGCACGCCCTCGTGGTGGATCCGATGGAACGCTCTAGGCAAGCGAGGATCCTCCGTTGGGTCAGTCTATTGATGCCGCATGCGTGCGGCCAGCCCCTGTGGGTCGCGTGACCGACTGGACCTTCCGTCCTCAGGGCTCGGATCCAGTTCGTTGGGACTGGGCGGTAGGCCCGCCCGACGTTCGCGGACTCCGACCCATCAGGAACCCGCGGTCGACGGAGAAGTCGAGGCACATCCCGGTGCAGGCGCACTGCTTCGTCACGGGCACTGCCTTGAAGCTCGAGTCCGGACTGGAGTACGACCTGCTGCTGATGTTGGAGCGCGATCCGTCGGCCGCATGGTTCGTGCCGCAGCCGACCCGCCTCGGGGTGCAGTTGCCCAACGGTCGGCGCACGGTCCACACCCCCGACCTGCTCATGCTCGACGCCGCCGGCCACGTCACCATCTGGAATGTCCGCTCTGCGGAGCGCCAGGATGAGAAGTTCCGGATTCAGAGCGACGCGACCGCCGCGGCTTGTCGGGAGGTCGGGTGGGGCTATGACGTCTTCGCCGGGCATTCGCGGGCCAGGAAGTACAACCTGAGGTGGCTCGCGGCATACCGCCACGTCCGACCCTGGTACGAGGCGGCAAGACCCGAGCTCGTTGGCCTCTGTGACACCGGCGCGACCATGAACGATGTCATCGAGGCAGACCGTGGCTCGGGACACCTGGTCTCCGCGATGTGGCACTACGCGTGGCGGGGTGATCTCGTCGTCGACCTGGATCACTGGATCGACAGAAGAGCCCCGATCGCCTGGACCCATGGAGGGTCGGATGGGTAGAGCAACCGTTGAGATCTTCGTCGGGATGCGGATCCTCACCAACCGAGGTGTCGCCCTCGTCGACAGGATCAATCGCCACGGCGCCCATTTGAAGGACTCCACGGGACACACCTACTTCACCGCGTTCACCGAACTGGACGCCAGAGAGGTGACCGACTCCGGAGTCCAGGTGCTCCACTCCTCACTCATGCCGTGGTTCGCCCAACTGCCCGCCGACGTCCAGGCGACCGCGTTGTTCCGCCAGCAGTGCATCCTCGAGGTTCGCACCGGCTATCGGGAGGGCATCGCGGAGCTC
>JBDIAO010000159.1:0-5238 GCA_039812375.1 Phycicoccus sp.
GTATGGCGAGACCGGCGCATCGAGTAGGTAGGTCCACACCTGGTGACGCCCGGTCTGTTTGCGGGAGGTGAGGACGCCGTTCGCGACGACGGTGTATGCCGCCTCGGTCGTAACCGTGAATCGGTAGCTGGCCTTGTCGGCGGCCCGGTCGTTGCACGGGAACCAGGTCGGCGCCCCGTGCGGCTGGGCCGCGACGATGACCCCGTCGTCGAGCTCCTCCCAGCCGGCCCGTCCGTCCGGGCCGGGCATCGTCCTCGGCGAGCCCTTGTAGTCCACCGACACCACGAGCGTGCTCCCGGCGGGAACCTTGGCTCCGAAAGTCAGCGTCAGCCGGGACTCCCGGTGGGTCCAGCGAGCCAGGGTCGCTCCGGCGATCGAGACCCGCAGCACCCGCAGTCCGTGCAGGTCCAGTGCGATCTGGGCGGTCGTCTCCTTGAGTCGGACGTCGAGGACAGCCCGGGCGTGGAGGACGTTGCCGGCCGGTTTGTAGGTCAGGTCGAGGTCGTAGCGGCTGACGGCATACCGCAGGTCTCCGTGACCCGGCAGGTAGGGGTCGGCGGTCACGGACTTCACTGCTCTTCCACCCACGGTCCCACAGGATTGCCGATCCATCGGGTCCGGTCCGGCACCGACTCGCCGCGCATGACCAGCGAGACCGGTCCGACCGTGGCGTGCTTGCCGATCCGGGCGGCCGGCAGGACCACTGAGTTGGGGCCCAGGGTGCCGCCCAGGCCGATGGTCACCTTGTCCAGGGACATCACCCGGTCGTGGAAGAGGTGGGTCTGGACGACACACCCGGCCCCGACTGTGGCCCCGTCCCGTAGGTCGATGAGGTCGTGCTCGGGCAGCCAGTAGCTCTCACACCACACCCCGTGCCCGACCTTCGCCCCCAGCGCGCGCAGCCACCAGTTGAGTGCCACGGTGCCCACCGCCGCTCGGGCGAACCAGGTCGCGGCGAGGATCTCGACGAACGCGTCGGCGAGCTCGTTGCGCCAGATGAACGAACTCCACAACGGGTGCTCCCCGGGACGGATCCGGCCGACGAGCAGCCACTTCGCGGCGGTCGCGATCCCGGTCGCGACCGCGCCGGCAACGTGCAGGACGACCCCACCCAGGAGCAGCCCGAGCCACGGGGAGACCTGCCACAGCACGACGATGGCGGCGGCGACGAGCAGGACGAGCGCGACGTGCAGCCACAGAGCGACCAGCCGACCGAACTCGACCAGGGCCCGGGCGACCTTGAGCGAGGTGGACGGGCGAGTCGTGCGGGCAGTGTCGGTGGACGCTGCCTCGCGGCGCAGCGGACGCGGTGGGCTACCGAGATAGGACGTGCCGACCTTGGCCTTGCGCTTTCGCGGCGCCGCCGAGAGCACCGCGACCAGCCCCTGGCGCGGAACCTTGTGCCCGGGACCGGCCATCCCCGAGTTCCCGACGAAGGCTCCCTTACCGACCCGGGTGCGTTCTAGGCGCATCCACCCGCCGCCGAGCTCGTAGCCGCCGACGAAGGTGTCGTCGGCGAGGAAGGCCTGCGCCCCGACGCTGGTGAACCCAGGGATGAGCAGCACCGTCGAGGCCTCGACTCCGCGGCCGATGTCGGCCCCCAAGGCCCGCAACCAGGCCGGGGTCAGCGTGCTCGCGTACAGCGGGTAGAGCCAGGTGCGAGCCTCGTCGAGCACCCGCAGAGTGGTCCACGCCTGCCAGGCCTGCCGGCCGCGAACTGGGTGCAGTCCGGGCCCGAGCCGGATGGACATGAGCCGCACAACGAGCAGGACGAGTGCGGCGAGGACGACGAAGGCGACCACGCCAGCGAGCGGGACCCAGACCAGGGCGCGCCACAGCGCCTCGCCCAGGGTGGCGGTGCGTCGCAGCGCCGGCAGGGTGATCGCCGCGCCAGCCGCCATGGCCAGCAACGGCAGCATGGCGAGCCCGATGGCCGAGGCGGCATACGCGATCAGCCACGCGCGTCCGGGGGGCGGCGTCGCATCCCACCACGGGCCGCGGGCGACCCCGGCCGGTTCGGCGGGGGCACCGGACCAGGCCTCCCCAGCCGGGATCGGGCCGAAGACCGCCGAGCCGGGGGCGATCTCCGCGCCGGTGCCGACATCGGCGCCGGGGAGAAGCGTGGAACGGGCACCGACCCGGGCGCCGTCCCGGATCCGGATCTGCCCCAGGTGCAGGGTGCCGCCGTCGATCCAGTGCCCGCGCAGGTCGACCTCGGGCTCGACCGCTGCCCCCGCGCCGAGCTCGAGCATCCCGGTAACTGGCGGCAGGGAGTGCAGGTCGACCCCACGCCCGAGCCGGCAGCCGATCAGGCGGGCATAGAGCGTGATGAACGGGGCGGAGGACAGGTTCGTCGCCCCGAGCTCGTCGACAAGACGTTCCGCGAGCCACACCCGCAGGTGGATTTTGCCGCCCCGTGGATACTCACCCGGGCGAACCCCCGCCAGGACGAGCCGGGCGCCGAGGGAAGCGAGCAGGATCCGCCCCAGCGGGAAGATGAGCAGCAGCCACCCCGCGACCAGCCCCCACGTCGGGGGTTGCGGCAACCAGGTGACGTCCAGGACCGGCCGGGCCAGCGCGCAGGCTAGGCCGACCCACACCAGCCAGCGCAGCGCCCCGACCGAGCGCAGGATGAGGTTGCCGACGAGCTGGGCACCCTGGGTCTTCTTCGGGACCGGGTGGACGGGCTTGTTGGTCCGGCCGGCCGGGGCGGCGAGGTCGTCCAGGACGGGGGCGAGCCCAGCGATGGTGGGGTTGGCATAGACGTCGGCGATCGTCACCTCCGGGAAGCGCTCCCGCAGGAGGCTGACGAGCTGGGCAGCAGTCAGGCTGCCGCCGCCGACGTCGAAGAAGTCCTCGTCGGGGGCACTCGGGGCGCTGCCAAGAATCCGCTCCCACAGGTGGCCAAGCCAGGCGGGTGTGCTGCTCAGGTCGGCGTCGCCGTGCTCGCTCGGGCCGTCGACGGACTCTCCGTTCTGGCCCGCAGCTCGATGGCGCGGCAACGGCCAGGGCAGGGCGTCGCGGTCGATCTTCCCCGAGGTGCGGGTGGGCAAGGTGTCGACGACGGCCAGGCGGGGCACCAGGGCTGCCGGCATGGTGGCCCGCAGCTGCTCGGTGGCCGACTTGGCGTCGAACTCCCCGGGCGTGACGGCATCCACGGTGACGTAGCCGACGAGCAGAGTGTTGCCGGCCTCGGTGCGCCGCACGGCTGCCGCGGCGCCCTCGACCCCGGGCAGGGCGAGCAGGGCGGAGTCGATCTCGCCGAGTTCGATCCGTCGACCGCCGACCTTCACCTGATCATCAACGCGGCCCTGGAAGAGCAGACCCTGCCCGTCGAAGCGGACGATGTCGCCGGAGCGGTAGGCCCGCTGCCAGCCCAGCGACGGCAACGGGGCATAGACCTGCGCGTCCTTGACCGGGTCGAGATAGCGGGCCAGGCCGACACCGCCGATGATGAGCTCGCCCGGCTCCCCCTCGGCCACCGGATCCCCGGAGCCGTCAACAACCGCCAGGTCCCAGCCGGCTAGCGGCAACCCGATCCGCACCGGCTCGCCAGGGACCATCGCTGCCCCGCAGGCGACGACGGTGGCCTCTGTCGGACCGTAGGTGTTCCACACCTCCCGCGTTGGGGTGACGAGGCGGGCGACGAGTTCGGGCGGCGCCGCCTCGCCGCCGAGGATGAGCAGGCGCACCCGCTCGAGGGCGGCCATCGGCCACAGCGCGACGAGGGTAGGCACTGTCGAGACGATGGTCACCTCATTGGCCACGAGCCACGGGCCGAGATCGACCCCGGAGCGAACGAGGCTGCGCGGTGCCGGCACCAGGCACGCGCCGTATCGCCACGCGAGCCACATCTCTTCGCAGGACGCGTCGAAGGCGACGGACAGCCCGGCCATGACCCGGTCGTGCGGACCGATCGGGTTCTTCTGGAGGAACATCTGCGCCTCGGCGTCGACGAAGGCGGCCGCGCTGCGATGGCTGACGACGACACCCTTCGGGGTGCCGGTCGACCCGGAGGTGAAGATGATCCAGGCGTCGTCGTCGGGAGTCGGGTCGGCCGCATCCTGCTCGGCCCCCTCCTGGGCGTCCGGTGCCGAGGGGGCGGCACCGCGGATGACGAGATCCTTGGTGACAATCGCGGCGACACCAGCCTCACCGAAGACGACCCGAGCCCGCTCGTCCGGGTCGTCGTGGTCGACCGGGACGTATGCCGCGCCGGCAAGCAAGGTGCCCAGGATCGCTACATAGAGGTCGACGCTGCCGCTCGGGATCCGGATACCGACGGTGTCACCCGTCTCGACCCCAGCCCCACGCAGAGCACCGGCCAGTTCCTCGGCAGCCTCGAGGAGCTCGTCATAGCTGAGCACCTCGGTTCCGTTGTCGATCGCAGCGGCCTCACCGTGGGCGGCGACGGTAGCCCGCAGGATGTCGACGAGTGTGCGCTCGGGGGCCCGCCGCGCGCCCGCGAGCAGCAGGGCCGGGGGCTGGTTTCCCATGTCGCCGCCGTCCACGTCGCCGCTGTCCCTGTCGCCGCTGTCCATGGTGTCGCCGTTCATGCCATCGCCGCTGATCGGGGTCCCGGGTCGACCCTGGGGCGGGTGACCTCACTGGCGGAACCGGTGCGCACTGCGGCATACCGGGGACGGCTAAGGGATCGCGCCGCCAAGCCGGCGGAAGTAACCCGCTCGCTCGCGATCTTCTCCTGGAGCTTGACAATGCCGTGCAGGAGCGCCTCCGGGCGCGGCGGGCAGCCCGGGACATAGACGTCGACCGGGATGATCTGGTCAACACCCTTGGTCACGCAGTAGGAGTCCCAGTAGGGCCCGCCGGAGTTCGAGCAGGCACCAAAGGAGATGACGTACTTCGGCTCCGGCATCTGCTCGTACAGCCGCCGGACCGCCGGAGCCATCTTGTCCGTGACCGTTCCGGAGACGACCATGAGATCAGCTTGGCGCGGGCCCGGCGCGAACGGGATGACCCCCAAACGCATGAAGTCGTAGCGGCCCATCGAGGTGGCGATGAACTCGATGGCGCAGCAGGCCAGTCCGAAGTTGAACACCCATAACGAGTAGCGCCGCCCCCAGTTGAGGATGAGGCGCATCGGCTTGGGAGCATGCTCGGTCAGCGGCCCGACTCTGGGCATCGGCAGCGCGACCGGTTCACTCACGACCGTCAGCCTAGTCAGGGACCCCTCGGTGGCTGCGCCACATTCGTTGCCATGTCGTGTCCGCGGATGAT
>JBDIAO010000160.1:0-5134 GCA_039812375.1 Phycicoccus sp.
GGTTGGGCGCTCGTGGAGCGTCGAGTCCCACCCGGGTTCGTCATCGTCGCGGCTGTTGTCGCGCACCTCGGCGTGGGGCAGTGGGGCGAGGGGTTACGGCTGTCCGCGGACTCCAGTGGTTGTCCCCCGCTGTTCGGGCTGCGGCCCCGTGCCGAGGCGATCGCGCACACCCTCACCCCCGGGATCCTCAGCGTGCTTGTGCTGACCGTCACCGGGGTAGCGACGGCGGCAGCAGTCGCCGGCTTCGGCGGCGGTGTCCATGGCCCGGGGATGGCAGCGCTTGCTCTGCCCGCTGCTGGCTGGCTGCTGAGCTGCGCTCTGGTGCTCACCGCCCTGCAGTGGCTCGTCGCCTACCGAGGACAGCCGCCGAGATCGGCGTTCCTCCCCGAGTCCGGCCCCGCAACGCTGCTGCTGTGGCAGGCCCGCCCGCTTCTTCTCGCGGCGCTCATCGTCGGTGGGCTCACCGCATACGCCGGTCACGTCGGTGTCGCGGCAGCGGCACCTCTGCTCCTGCTCGCACTCCTCGCGCTTGGCGCCTGGGCAGTGCGCCAGCAGCGGCTCGCCACCCAGGCCCATCGCACCTGACTCTGCCGCCGGTTCCCCTCCCGGTTCGGGGTAATAACCGGTGCTCTGACGCCAGGTATCACCCCGAACCGCGGGGGGAGGAACCAGGAGGGGAGGAAGCAGGAAGTCAGCGGAGGGCGGCGGCCAGCGCGCGACCAGCGGTGCGCCCCGTGAACAGGCAGCCGCCGAGGAACGTTCCCTCCAGCGCCCGATAGCCGTGCAGCCCGCCACCGCCGAATCCGGCGACCTCGCCCGCGGCATACAGTCCCGGGACCGGCTCTCCAGAGTGACCCAGCACGCGCGCAGACAGGTCGGTGTGCAGCCCACCGAGAGTCTTGCGGGACAGCACCCGCAGCCGCACCCCCACCAGCGGTCCGTAGTCCGGGTCGAGGATCTTGACCAACGGGTGCGCCCGCTTGGACACCCGGTCGGCGCCGTAGTTGCGAGCCTGGGCGATGGCGGCGATCTGCGCGTCCTTGCCGTAGCCGTTGTCGAGCTGGGCATCTCGGGCTCGGACCTGGGTCTCGATCAGCACCGGGTCGAGCGGGCAGTGCGGGGTCAGTTGGTTCATCCGCGCGACAAGCTCGGCGATGGTGTCGGCGCTGACAAAGTCCTCACCGTGGTCAAGGAACGCCTGGACCGCGGGGTTGACGTCGGCACGGGCCCGCTGGACGAGCACTTTCGCCGCCTGGCGAGGTTCCCCCTGGGTGAGGTCGAGGTTCTGCTCGCTGCCGGAGAGCGCGAACTCCTTGCCCGCGATGGACCGGTTGGTGACGAACCACGAGTGGTCCCACCCACGTGCTCTCAGATGGGCGAGGGTTCCCAGGGTGTCGAACCCCGGCCATAAGGGTCCGGGTAGGCGCCGGCCGAGGGCGTCGAACCACAGCGAGCTCGGGCCGGGCAAGATCCGGATGCCGTGCCCTGGCCAGATCGGGTCCCAGTTGCGGACCCCCTCGACGTAGTGCCACATCCGGTCCCGGTTGACCACCGCGGCACCGGCATCCTCGGCGATGGCAAGCATCCGCCCGTCGACGTGTGCCGGAACCCCGGTGAGCATCGCGCCCGGCGGTTCCCCCAGCCACGACGGCCAGTTCGCCCGGACCAGGTCGTGGTTGCCGCCGATACCCCCACTGGCCACGATGACCGCCTGCGCCCCGAACTCGAAGGTTCCCAGGGACTCCCGGTTGCTGGCCACCCCTCGGGGGCCATCATCATCGGCGAGCAACGTCCCGCGCGCACCGGTGACCGCGCCACCGGTGACGACGAGCTCGTCGACTCGGTGTCTGGGCCGATAGATGATGCGACCACCAGCGATATGGGCCTGCACACGCTGCGCGAACGGGCGGACCACACCAGTGCCGGTCCCCCACGGGATGTGGAAACGCGGGACCGAGTTGCCGTGGCCGGTGGCACTGCCGTCGCCGCGTTCCGCCCACCCGACGACCGGGAAGAACGAGATCCCGCGTGCCGTGAGCCAGCTGTGCTTCTCCCCCGCGGCCCACTCGACATAGGCCCGGGCCCACTGCCGGCCCCAGTGGTCTGGGCCCGGAGCACTGTCGGCACCGGTCAACCGATCCCAGCCGGCGCTGCCCTGCCAGTCCGACCAGGCGAGTTCGACGGAGTCCTTGATCCGCAACCGACGCTGCTCCGGGCTGTCGACGAGGAAGAGACCACCGAGGCTCCAGTGGGCCTGACCACCGAGGTTCGCCGCACTCTCCTGGTCGAGCAGCACAACGGACAAATCGGCGCGCGCGAGTTCGTCGGCAGCGACCAGTCCGGCCAGTCCGGCGCCGACCACGACGGCATCGGCATCCATGACCGCAACCTACCGCCGCTGCTCAGTCCTAGGCCACGGCGACCCGGCCGGTGCTGCCAACCCCGAAGGCCACCTCGTCAAGCTGACCGATGGCGAGGTCGGCGTATTCGGTGAGCTGGGCGGTCGGGGTCGACCCGGTGACCGCCAGGAGACCAGCAGCTCCGGCCGCGCGCCCCGACCGGAGCCCGGCGACCGCATCCTCGACGACGAGACAGTCACCCGGGTCGACGCCCAGGAGTTCAGCCGCTCGCAGGTAGGGGTCCGGTGCGGGCTTGCCCCGGGTGATCTCGCTCGCGGTGACCACAACCTCCGGCGCCCGCAGCCCGGTCGCCGCGATCCGGGCCCAGGCCAGCGGCGTGGTGCCGGAGGTGACAATGGCGCACCGACCGCCAGCATCGAGGATGCTGCTCAGAGCCTCGTTGGCACCGGGCAGGGCCACGATGCCGTCGACGTCGGTGCTCTCCCGGTCCTCGATCCACCGGTATGCCGTGTCGATGGCGGCATCGTCGGCATCGGGCAGCATCGAGGCGATAACCCCGCGGGCGGGCACCCCGTGGAACTCCAGGAGTCCGCGAGGATCAACACCGAACTCGCGGGCCCATGCACCCCAGGACCGCTCGACCGCCGCGATCGAGTCGATGAGCGTCCCGTCAAGGTCGAACAAGACTGCGGCATAGCTGCTGCCGCGCACCGACCGGGGAGCGGAGGTCACCATGGTGACCAGCCTAGGGTTGTTCACATGACGGACCGCGCGCCCGGTCACCCACGCCTGGCCGTCGGGTCGGCCACTCTCGCCGTCGTGGTCCTCGCCGGTGGATGGCGGTATGCCGTCTCTCACCAACCGGGAAGCATCTCGTGGGACAGGTTGCCGGTCAGTGCCCTCGTCCCCCGGGACACCCCGCACCGGGCAGTGCTCGCGGGCGCCCTCGTCGTCACCGGCATCGCCCTGCTCCTGACGGCATATGCCCTGCCTGCTCTGGCCCGACCGGGGCGCATCCTGCTCGGCGCCGGAGGGGCACTCACCGCCGCACTCGCCCTCGTGGCAGCACCCTCCACGGATGAGACGTCCGCGGCATTCCTCGCTGTCGCGTCCGGGGCACTGGGTGCCTTGGCCCTGTGGCCGTGTTGGTTCCGGGGCCATCCGTGGGCGCACCGGGTGGCCGCCGCCGTGCTGACCCTGCTCGTATTGACCCTCCCGCTGAACCGCTCGAGCGCGAGCTCCGGCGTCCACGAGCAGGTCGCCGTGGTGGCCCTCGTGCTCTGGCCCTGGGTCTGCGCAGTGCAGGCATGGCGGCTGGCGGGACGCCCTCTCGCCGGCCGCCGGGCCCGCGCGGCCGGCGGATTCGCCATCCTGGTCGTCATCGCCTTGGCGGCAGGCATCGCCGCCACTGACCTCGCCCCGGCCAGCGCGCACACCCGGCACTACTCGGTCCAGCTGACCCTGAGCCCCGACCCGGGCGAAGCTTCCCGGGTCATCGCCTCGACGACGTTCGGCGACATCGACATCACGTTCTCCGGGATCGCTCCGGGGATCCGGGCCACGCCTCAGGTCCAGGCGAGCATCGCCGAGGTGCTCTCCCGTCCCGGAGTGAGCATCTCGGCCCTTCAACCGGGGCCGCTGGAACTGGGACACGCCCTACGGGAGGGAGCAGTGGGGTTGGCATGGCGCTTCGTTACCGGGGCGCTGCTCGGGGCGCTCTCGGTGGTCGTCGCCGTCATGGTCGTCCGCCCCCGGAGGGACCGGCGGCGCATGCTCGTGGCCGGCCTCCTCGCGGCCGCGAGCGCCTGCCTGCTCACCGGGGCCGGGGCCTGGTACACCTACCGACCGGCTCGGCTGGCGGCATACACGAGCACCGGGGTGCTGGGGATGGTGCAGCGCAACGCCGGTCTGCTCAGTGACGTCGAGAAGCGCTCAGCCGCCGTGGCGCCATACCTGCGCAACCTCATCGCACTCTCCGCAGCGCTGCAGGACCGGTACGACCCGGCTCCGCTGGCAGCGACTCCCGCACTGCGGCTGCTGCTCATCTCGGACCTGCACGACGCCAACCCCTATCCGCTGCTCACATCGATCATCGCCGAGGAGCACATCGATGCCGTCGTTGATGCCGGGGATCTGGTCGACTTCGGCACCGTCGCAGAGGGCGAGGCGACCGGGATGTTCGCCGGGATCGAGTCCCTGGGTGTGCCCTATCTCTTCGTCTCGGGGAATCACGACTCGGCCCAGCCGGCCGACACCGCGCTGCTCGACCGGATGGCGCAAATCCCCAATGTCGTGCTGCTGCAGCCAGACTGGTCGCACTGGAGCGAGGTGCACCTGCATGGGGTACGGATCGCCGGCTTCAACGACCCGCGCTGGTTCGGCGACGACGGAACCCGGACGGCAGCCAAGCAGGAGCCGGCGGTGGCGGCATACCGGGCGGCGTTCGCGGGGCGGCCGGCACCGGACTTACTCGTCTCACACGAACCAGCCGCGGTGCGCGCACTCGACGCCGGGGTCCTGGTCAACGGGCATATGCACGTCCCAGATCTCGAGGGGAACCGGATCCAGGTCGGCACCCTGACCGGAGGCGGCCTGCTCAACCACTACGTCAGCGAAGGAAGCATGACCCGCGACGGCGGGACGGCCGGCCCGACCGGCCCGAACGGCAGCGACGGCACGGTCGGCAGCGACGGCACGGTCGGCAGCGAGCCGGGCGCAGAGCTGGCCGGGCAGCCGTCGGCGTTCGACATCCTCACCTTCGGCACGGACTGTCG
>JBDIAO010000161.1:0-4946 GCA_039812375.1 Phycicoccus sp.
CACGGAACAGCATTGTTCAGCACGCCCCTAGTCGGCTCCGTGCAGAATGTGCCGGACCTGCTCGACATCGGCGTGCATCTGCTCGATCAGGGCAGCCATCCCGCGATATTTCACCTGGCCACGGAGACGTACGTAGAAGTCGACGGCGACCTCCACCCCGTAGAGCTCGAGATCGTCACGATCCAGCACGTACGCCTCCACCCGGCGCTGCACGCCGTCGAAGGTCGGGTTGGTGCCGACCGAGATCGCGGCAGGCCAGCGCGGCGCGTCGTCGGAGTCGAGCCGGGTGAGCCAACCGGCATAGACACCGTCGGCGGGCACGGCCAACCCGGCGGCCGGGATGATATTGGCCGTCGGGAAGCCCATCTGCCGACCCCGGCGATCACCTTGGACGACGACGCCGGTCATCCGGAAGACCTGATCGGTGAGCTCCCGGACCCGGCCGAAGTCCCCCTCGTCGACGGCATGCCGGATCAGCGTCGAGGAGGACGGCTGGGCGCCGTCGGAGAACAGCGGTACGGCATCGACCACGTACTCGCCGGCCCCGAGCTTGCCGAGCAGGTCCGGGTCGCCGGCGGCACGGAAGCCGAAGCGGAAGTTCTCCCCCACCACGATGCGCGCCGGATGCAGCGGCCGGATGACCCGGTCGACGAACTCCTGCGGGCTCCAGCTCGCCACCTCGGCGGTGAATTCGAGCACCACTACCTCGTCCACCCCGGCCTCGGTGAGCAGTTGACGACGCCGTTCCAACGAGCACAACAGCGCCGGCGTCTGATCGGGACGAACGACCGACATCGGGTGGGGCCAGAAGGTCACCGCCACCAGGCGGGCGTTCGGCTCGGACTGCTTCGCCAGCCGCAGCAGGCCGAGATGGCCGCGATGCACGCCGTCGAAGTTGCCGATGACGACGACGGTGGGGTTCATCGCTCTCCTCGATCTGTGTGCTCGTGGTGTGGCTGGTCTGGGTACGAGTCGTGCTGCTTCCGAACGTAGAGCATCAATCGCCCCCGACGAAGACCGCTTCCGGCACCGCGTCACCGGGCCGGTGATGGTCCGGCTGATCTTCAGCAGGCCGGTAGAGGGCCAGGAAGGTCCCGTCCGGCGCGAAGACGGCGGTTCGTGCGGCTGGCAGCGGGGTGTCACGCAGCCGCCGACCGTACCCGACGTCGACTGCCTGCGCCTCGGTCAGGTCCAAACTCGGGAAGCAGCGCCGGGCCACCTCGCTGATGGGGGTGACCGCCACCTCGGGTCCGTCGAGCCCCTGCGCCTCGGCCAGGGTGAACGGACCGACCCGGGTCCGGCGTAGGGCGGTCAGGTGACCACCGGTGCCGAGTGCCGCGCCGAGATCGCGAGCCAGCGCCCGGATGTAGGTGCCGGAGGAACACTCGACCACCACGTCCAGGTCCACCACCGGCACGCCACCCACGACGATCGCGCCGCGCCGAGCAAGCACCTCGAACCGGCTCACGACCACCGGACGCGCAGCCAGGGCGACCTCCTCGCCGGACCGGACGCGCGCGTACGAGCGCACCCCGTTGACCTTGATCGCGGAAACCGCCGAGGGCACCTGCTCCATCGCACCCCGGAGCGGGCCGATGGCCGCCTCGATCTCCTCCGCAGTGAGATCGACAGCTCCGGGCGAACCAGTGGGCTCCCCCTCGGCATCGTCGGTGACCGTGGTCTGGCCGAGCCGGATGGTGGCTTCGTACGCCTTGTCCGTCAGCGCCAACTGGCCGAGCAGCCTCGTCGCCCGCCCGACCCCGACCACCAGGACACCGGTTGCCATCGGGTCAAGAGTGCCCGCGTGACCGACCTTGCGCGTGCCCAGCAGCCGTCGACACCGGCCGACGACCTGGTGCGAGGTCCAGCCGCCCGGTTTGTCGACGACCAGGACGCCCGCAGGCTCAGGCGCTCTCGTCATCGTCGTCGGGCTTCTTGTACGGGTCGGCGTCGCCGGCATAGGTGGCGCCCGCGGCCTGCTCGGCCAACTTCGCGTCGCCGTCCTTGGCCGCGGCCAGCAGATCCTCGATCTGCCGCGCGTTCTCGGGCACCGCATCGGGCACGAACACCAGCGTCGGGGTGAACTTGAGCCCCAGCTGCTTGCCGACCTGAGAGCGGATCATCCCGGTCGCCGACTGGAGCGCCGCAGCCGTCGCGGCCTGCTCCTCCGGCGTCCCGAACGCGGTGTAGAAGACCGTCGCGTCCCGGCTGTCGCCGGTCAGCCGCACATCGGTGATGGTGACGAACCCCAGCCGCGGATCTTTGATCCGCCGCTTCAACATCTCCGCTGCGATGACCTTGATCTCCTCGGCCAACTTCAACACCCGCGGCGAACTCATGTCCACTCCTTGTCAGTGACAACAACCCTGTGATTCTGCCTCACCCGGACGCGAGACACGGCATCGCCCGCTCAGGCTCGGTTGGCGGCCAGCACCGAGAGCAACTCGTACGCGACATGGGAGGCCGCGATGCCGGTCATCTCGGCATGGTCGTACGGCGGCGACACCTCGACGATGTCGGCGCCGACCACGTTCAGGCCGGTGAGCCCTCGCAAGGTGTTCAGCAGTTCGCGGCTGGTGAGCCCGCCGGCCTCGGGCGTACCGGTGCCAGGCGCGTGCGCCGGATCCAGCACGTCGATGTCGATCGAGACATAGACCGGGCCGTCGGCCAGCCGCTTGCGCATTCGCTCGACCGCCCCGGCGACCCCGTCGGTCTCGTAGTCGTCGGAGCGGATGATCGAGAACCCGAGGCGGGTGTCGTCCTCGAGATCGGTCTTGGCATACAGCGGACCGCGGATTCCCATGTGCAGGCAGCGTTCCAGGTCCAGCAGACCCTCTTCGCTGGCCCGCCGGAAGGGGGTGCCGTGGGTGTAGGGAGCGCCGAAATAGGTGTCCCAGGTGTCCAGGTGCGCATCGAAGTGCAGCACCGCGACCGGACCATGATCGCGAGCCAGCGACCGCAGGATCGGCAACGCGATCGTGTGGTCGCCGCCCAGGGTCAACACCGTGGCCCCGTCGGCGCGGACCTTCGTCACCCCGGCGTCGACGTCGGCGATCGCCTCCTCGAGGTCGAACGGATTGACCCCGATGTCACCGGCGTCGGCGACCTGTTGAGCACCGAACGGGAAGACGTCCTGCGCCGGGTTGTACGGCCGCAAGAGCTTGGACGCAGCCCGGATGTGGCCGGGGCCGAACCTGGCGCCCGGACGGTAGCTGACCCCGGAGTCGAACGGAACTCCGAGGATCGCTACGTCGGCGCGGGACACCTCGTCGATCCGCGGCAGCCGGGCGAACGTCGTCGGACCGCCGTAGCGGGGCACCCTGGTCGCGTCCACCGGACCGATCGGGGCGCCCCCGCTCGCCGGGCTGCGCTCAGTCATCTCTGCTCCTGTCTCTGCCCGGCAACTCCGCGACGACCCTACAACGAGCCTGACCCGGCGGCACCAAATGCAGACTGGTGCGTCGATGCGTCACGTTTCCCGACCCAAGTCGGCTTCCGCTGCCGGGAGCACCGTGAGACGCACCAGATTCCGACCGGAGTCGACTTCCGCAGCCTCAAGACCTCAGCGGAGTGATATATCAGCCCCGATCTGCGGCCTAACTGGTGTGAGTCGGGCGCCTGCGGGCTGGTCGGGGCACGTTTCAATCACCTGACTGATCGCTCACCGCCCGGGGGCAAAGGACGTGTCGGCGCAGCTCAGGGGGGCAGTGAACCCACCGCCTGACGCACGCCCTGAACAACCAAGATCGAGTGTCAGTGCCAGCCCGTACCGTGCCCGGGCAATGAACACCACCGACCCACCAGACCCACCGGACTCGTCGCCACCCTCCGGTCCACCACCCGCCGGACAGCCGCACGACAGCCTGTTCAAAGGCATCCTGGGCAGACCCGAAAACGCCGCCTCCGAACTCCGCACCATCCTGCCCACCGAACTGGCTGGCCGGCTCGACCTCGACCGGCTGGAACGCGTCGACGGGAGCTTCGTCGACGAAGCCCTCCGACAACAACACACCGACGTGCTGTTCCGCACCCGCCTCGACCAGGAGGATGAGGCGCTCGTCTACGTGCTGCTGGAACACCAATCCACACCCGACCACTGGATGGCCCTCCGCATGGCCTCCTACCTGATACGAATCTGGACCCGCCACCTCGAGCGGCACCCCGACATCCGACAACTACCACCGATCATCCCGATCGTCGTCTACCAAGGACGCCGCCCCTGGACCCCACCGACCGAGCTGACCGACCTCATCACCACCACAGGGTGGACGCCCTTCAGCTACTGGCTCGACGACCTCCACCGGTTGAACATCGACGAGTTGAAAGCCAGGCCGTTGACCCCTGGGGTGCGGCTCGCCTTCGTGTTGATGTGCGTCGCCCCCGGCAACGAACACCTCCCCCAGCACTTGCTGGACTTGCAAAGCGACCTCCTGGCCGTCCTACGCGCCGAACTGGAGAGCTTGTGGACGTACGCTCTAACCGTCAGCAACACCCCAGAAACAGAACTCACCGCATTCCTCGCCCAACTCGGGCCCGAAGCCAAGGAAGTCGCCATGACCACCGCCGACCTACTCCGCGCCGAAGGCGAAGCACGAGGACGAGCCGCCACCCTGCTCGAGTTGCTCGACATCAAATTCGGCCACGTTCCTGCCGATGTCGAGCAGCGGGTCCGCACCGCGACCAGCAGCCAACTGGAAACCTGGACCCGCCGCATCCTCGGCACCGACACTCTGGACGAGATCTTCGCCTGACCTGAACTCACCCAGGCCAAGGACGAACACCCGAAAGCCCGACGCGCCTGGGTGGCCGCTTTCCGACCCAAGTCGGCTTCCGCAACACCACACGCCCGCAGGAGTCACGTTCTCCGACCCAAGTCGGCCTTCGCGGCGCCGTACGCCCCCAGCAGCCACGTTTCCCGACATAAGTCGGCTTCCGTCGCAGGGAGC
>JBDIAO010000162.1:0-4851 GCA_039812375.1 Phycicoccus sp.
TGCGCGGCGGGTCCGTGGGGTTCCTGTTGAGCAGGATCGCAAGAGCGGCAACGACCACCGGCACACCCAGCAACATGACCGTCGCCTGAACATGTCGCATCTCCGCTCCCCTGTGTTGCGAAATGGTAGGCGGCGACAGGTTCCTCCTGGGGCAAGCCCGGGGCACCCCACCAGCCGTACTCCCTCGGGCCGCTGCATCGTGCACTGGGGATCTGACCGACCAGCTCACCTGCTCGTCCCCGCGTCCCGCGATGGCGCCCGGATAGTTGGCATCGCCATCAGGCAGACTGAGCCGAGGTCAACAGCATCGAATCCGATCAGAGGTCGTCATGTCGTGGAACATCTCGCTCTCCGTGCTGCCGAATACGGATCTCGCGCACCTGGATCCCGGCAGCCAGGCCATGCCCTTCGATGAGGCCACCGATGCGTTTCAGCTGATGGGAGCCCAAGTCGGGGCTCAGGTGGTGCTCATCGACCCGTTCTACGGCGTGACGGCGCAGCTCGCCGCGGCTCAGGCCGGCGCCCAGTTGTACACGGTGAGTCTCGGCGGCACCGCCGACACCTATGCCATCGAGGCCCACGGACCCCGCACCCGACTGCGCGTCGTAACGGCCGGCGAGGTCACCACAGACCAGGGCACTCCTCTCCCCGCCGAATCCGCCCTGACCGGTCACGATTTCGACGAAGATGCACACCTCGCCGTCTTCGAGGCGCTGCTCGGTGCCCCCGTGGCGGCCCTTCAGCAGGCCGAATTCCACGAACTCCCCTTCGAACTCTGAGCCCAACCCGAGGCAATTCCTGGCGGGCAGCTCACGCACCATGAGTGCGATCAGCGGAGTGCATTGCCTTGACGGCGAGAGCGAGAGGAAGGATCAGGACGAGCATCGTGGCAGTCGCGATCGACAGTCCGTACGAACGGGCAGTGGCAAGGGTGCCGAAGACGGCGATGCCGACCGTGCCGCCGAGTTGCTGAACGGCGTTGAGCAGACCCGCAGCCGATCCCGTCTCGCGGGGTCCGACCCGGGACAGGGCCGCGGTGAAGAACGGGACGGTGGTCGTTCCACCCCCGAGTCCGGCGATACCCAGCCCAACCGCCAGCAGCCAGGGGTACTCCCCACGCAACATCACGTCGGGCGACATCCTCAGTGCGGCAGTGAGGATCGTCAGCAGACCGATGGCCAGGATGGCGATACCGGGCAGCATCAGGCCCGCGCCGTAGTGAGGTACGAGCCGTTGCCCGGCAACGAGTGAGGCGATGCCCAGGCCGATGGAGAAGGGCAACACGATCAGGCTGGCGTGCAGGACCGTGACATGGAAAGTGTTCTCGAAGACGAGCACGACGACGAAGACGACGCCGGTGGAGATGGCGAAGTAGAGCAGCGACACCAGCAACGCGGCGGGAAAGCCACGGTCGCGAAACAGGGTGGGTTCGACGATGGGGTCGTGGCCGAGTTGGCCGGCGCGACGAACGTGCAACGCCAGCAGTACGACGGCAAGACACCCGCCGCCTAGGCAGAGCCAGGTCCACACCGGCCAACCCGCGTCTTGTCCGTTGATCGCGGGGATCACCAGGCCGGCGCCGATCGCGGCGGCCAACGTGAGTCCGGTCAGGTCCAGGCCAGGGCGGCCCGGGTGACGATCCTCGGTCAGCAATGGAGCGGTCGCCAGCACCAGGACGCCCAACGGGAGGTTGACGAGGAACACCGCACGCCAGGACAACCCGAAGATGTCCGCGTGGGTGATGAGCCCGCCCAACACCGGACCGGCGACGGCGGTGATCGCCATGACCGGTCCCACCAGGCTCAGCGCCCGCGGCAGGTCAGCTCCGGTGAACATCACCTTGATCAACCCGATGGTCTGCGGGATCACCAGCGCCGCGCACGCGCCCTGCACCGCACGCGAGACGAGCATGACCGACATCGACGGCGCCGCCGCGCATACCGTCGAGGCGAGGAGGAAGCCGACCACACCGATCACGAAGATGCGCCGGCGTCCGGTGATGTCCCCCAGCCTTCCGCCCAAGATCAGCAGGATCGCGAAGGGCAGCGTGTACGCCGCGACCACCCACTGGGTGTCAGCGGTAGTGCCGCCCAAGCTCGCCCGCACGGCCGGCGCAACGACCGTGGTGATCGTGGAGTCCAGCAGGTTCATCGCCTCAGCCAGCAGCAGCCCGGCCAGAGCGATCCATCGCACGACACCGGACCGAGTGCCCGGAGTAGGAGCAACAACGTCTTTCATATCGGCAAGGGTCAGGCGCGATATGTGATGCCAACGAATACAGGCGTCAGATCGAGCGGGATCTCCATCAAGAGGCCATATTGCAACAGATATCGGCACAATAGGGACTATGTTGGATGTCCTGGATCGTCAGCTGATACATGCCCTGGGCCTCGATGGGCGCGCATCGTTCCGGCACCTCGGTCGAGTGCTCGGGGCGAGCGAGCAGACCGTCGCCCGCCGCTATGCCAGGCTCAGTTCGGCCGGCATCGCCCGCGTCGTCGCACTGCCCCGGCCCGCGGCAGACGACCTCGGCCAGCAGCTCAAACTCCAGGTGCAGCCGGGCTCCGCTCAGCGCCTCGCCAAGGCTTTGGCCGGCCTCGATGACGTCGCCTGGGTCAGGATCGCCGCTGCCGGAGCAGAGATCGTCTGCGGCGTTCGCGCCCGGTCCCGCGCCATCCGCGACCAGTTGCTCCTCGAACAGATCCCGAAGACGGGCCGCGTCATCAGCCTGACCGTCCATGACCTGCTGCACATCTTCCGCATCCCCGGCCGCGCCGATTGGGACGGGTTCCCAGACGCCCTCGACGACGAACAGCACCGAGCACTCCAGCCAGACCGTGGCGAGCTTCCGTACCAGCTCGACGGGACGGACCGACGGATCATCGCCGCCCTCGCCGACGACGGTCGACGCTCCGCCGCACAGATCGCCACCGCGGTCGGCGAACCAGAACCGACCGTCCGACGCCGCCTCGACATCCTGCTGCGTACGGGAGCAGTTCGCCTCGACCTCGACGTCGACCACGCGGCGCTGGGATACCCCGTCACCGCCAACCTCTATCTCGATGTGGAGCCGCGGCAACTTCACACCACGGGCGAAACCCTGGCCGGCCATGCCGCGACAGCCTTCGTCGCGGCGACCACCGGCCCGTGGAACCTCTGCGCAGCAGTCATCTGTCGCGACATCAGCGACCTCTACGCCTACACCTCAGAAACCCTCGCAGACGTCCCCGGCATCTACCGAGTCGAGTCCAGCATCACCGTCGCCCACGTCAAACGCGCTCGAACCTTGGCCAAACGCACCGCGAGAGGTGCCATCCACCTTCCGGACGAGTAGGGACCCGACGACCGCTTGGCATCGGAGCTGCTGGCCGATCCGTTCGATCCGCTGATGGATGCGTCAGCCCCGCGAGCGTCGCCGCCGACCAAGAACCAACAGCCCGCAACCGGCAAGGATCAACACTCCGCCGAGAACCAACGGCCAATTGCTGCCAACCCCCGTCTCGGCAAGTTCCTCGGTGCTCGCAGCCGACGAGCTCGACTCGGACGAGGTAGCAGTCTTGGTAGCCGTCGACGTCGACGACTCGGTCGGAGAACTCGTGACCGACGGCGTCGCGGTGGGAGTGGTCGTCGGCGTGGCACTCGGCGACGCAGCAGTGACTGTGATCTCAACCCGCAAGGTCGACGGCGCGTAACCGTCGCCACCGTCCTGACTGGCGGTGATCTCGCAGGTCCCATCCTTCAGATAGGTCACCGTGTCCCCGGAAACCGTGCACACATCCGGAGTCTCACTGACATAGACAATCGGGTTCCCCGAACCACCGCCAGACCCGGTCAACGTGCCGGTCGAGCCCGCGCTCCCCTTCGTCGGACCCGTGTACGTGATCTTCTGCGCCTGCAGGTCATAGCTGATCACCACCGACGGAGTCGCACCAACAGCCGCCGTAGCCACGGTGCCGCCACTAGGCGCGTACGAGGACCCAGCACCACCACCACCGGAAGCGTAGGAAGACGACGCGCCAGTACCGCCGCCGCCACCGCCGAAGTAGCCGCCTCCGCCGCCGCCCGCACCAGAGGTCGGGGCAGTGCTGACTCCAGCGGCTCCGCCGAGTCCGGCCGCTCCGTCGGCGCCGTCGGCGCTGCGTGTGCCTCGGGGAACGGATCGGCACTGTGCATCCGGTGTTCCGGCCCCGCCCGGTCCGCCACCGCCCCCGACCCCGCCTGATTCGCCTGACCCGGCCGTATCACCCACGGTGCCCGTATAGGTGCAGCCCGCCCCGTCTCCGCCGGCCCCGCCCCCGGTGACTCCGACTACGCCGGCATCGCCGCCGGCACCACCGGTCCCGGTGGCAGTGCCCAGGGTGGCGCCACCGCCACCACCACCGCCGCCACCGGCCACGATCAGCCGCGGATCATCAGACTTGCCGGTCAGCGTGGCCGACGCGACGGGCTCGATCTGCACCCCGGAGGCACCACCGCCACCTCCGCCACCACCCTTCGTGTTGCAGCTGCCGACGCCACCGTCTCCGCCACCGGGCGCCCCACCTGGTCCGGCCCCACATCCGGCTGGGTCATCGACGCTTCCGCCTGGGACGCCAACCTCGACATACAGCGCGGCGCCGGGTGTCACCTCGATAGAGCCGATCACCTGGGCCCCGCGCCCACCGAGGCCGGATGGACCACCCTGTGGCGGGGCTCCGCCCCGCAGGTACGCACCGTTCCCGCCGCGTGCCCCGATCGCGGTCACCGCCAGCTCGGTCACCCCACCCGGCACCGCGAAGGTGTGCTCACCCGCAGTGTCGTAGGTGCAGGTGACTCTTCCGCCCGGAGTCGCCTGGCTGCACTCAGTCGGCA
>JBDIAO010000163.1:0-4735 GCA_039812375.1 Phycicoccus sp.
TGAGCCGGGCTGGCCGACGCGGCGGGGATTGGTCAGAAGCACCCCGGGCGGACCGAGGCGGCGACGCCGAGGGCGACTGGGCACAGGAGGAAGAGGCCAGCGCAGCAGCCGCCACCGTGGCCGGCGAGTACGAGGCCGAACAGGGAGACGAGGAGGAGGCGTATGCCGAGGAGGCTGCCTATGACGTCGAGTCGGACTCCCGGCAGCGTGCCCGCCGGAGCCGGCGCCGAGCTCTGACCACGTTCCTCGTCGTACTCCTGGTGCTCCTGTCCGCCTTCTGGTTCGCCTACTCCTACTTCCGCGGGAGCGAGAGCGGCGCCGCGCTGACCCCGGCCCCGACCTGCCGCACCCCCGACCCGAACGCACTGACCCCCGACCAGGTCACCGTCAACGTCTTCAACGCGACGAACCGGGCCGGCCTGGCCGCAGCCACGTCGAAGGCCATGGCCGACCTCGGGTTCGTCCCCGGACAGGTCGCCAACGACCCCGAGCACAAGAGCATCCCCGGCCCCGCAGAGGTGCGGCACGGCCCGAACGGTAAGGCTGGTGCGCAACTCGTCATGTCCGTTGTCGGTGAGGGTGCGGTCACCGTCGACGACGGCCGCCAGGACGCCAGCGTCGATCTCGTCCTCGGCGACGGCTTTGTCAAGATCGGCCCGTTGCCGGCACCGACCCCCAACTTGCCCGAGTGCCCGAGCACCTCGCCCAGCGCGCCCACCGACCAGGCCCCAGCGGCCTCGCCGAGCCCGTGAACAGCCCCGCCCCGCCCAGCCAGGAGGCCGCCCGCAAGGCCGGTCAGGTTGACCTCGCCGATCTCCCGCCGGCCAGTGAGGCGTTCGTCCGGATCGCGCAGGAGTGCATGGGCCACTGGCAGGCCAATGAGGCAGCGCTGCTCACCTCCCGCGCCGCCCCACAGCTGCACCAGATGCGAGTCGGCATCCGCCGGCTCCGGTCATCCTTCTCCCTCTTCCGGCCGATGCTCATCCATGTCCCCGGTGCGCTCGACCTCGCCGGGCGGTTGCGCGCAGCCGCCCTGGTCTTCGGCCCCGCGCGTGACCTCGACGTTTTGCTCGCCGGACCGCTCGCGGAGGACCTCACCGCCACCCAGGTGGATCAGCTGCGGGAGGCGCGCGAGGCGGCATACGACTCCGCCCTGACCACCCTGAACTCGCCGGCGTGGGCGGCACTACGTGACGAGCTCACCACGTTCCGGGACGCCGCCCCGTGGGGCCTGGCATCGGACCCGCCCATCGACGTACTCGCCGCCCGTGTGCTCGGCAAGCGCCGGCATCGGGTTGTCCAGCGGGGCACCCACCTGCGGCGCCGGAGCCCCGCGGCACGGCATGCGGTGCGCATCGAGGCCAAGAAGCTGCGCTACGGCAGCGAGTTCTTCTCCTCGGCGTATGCCGCGAGCGTCCCGGTCCTGGTCACCGGCAGCGGGGAGCGCCTGGTCGGCGGGGCCGCCTACGCCAGGGTCAGTGCGGAGCTCACCGACGCCCTGGGGCTCCTCAACGACCACGCCATTGCCGCCCACTTGCTCACCTCGGTGGGAGCCCTCGCTCCGGGCCTGGACGAGGCGGCGCTGCTCACGCAGGCAGTCGCGGCGCAGCATCGCCTGTGTGACCTCAAGACGTTCTGGACCTGAGCGCGAGGCGCGCTCACTCTGATGCGGCGTCCCGTAGTTGCTCGGTGCCACTGGTCCCCGACTGTCGGTCCCGGTGCGCCAGGGCAGCCTCGTTGGCCCGGTCTGCGCGGCGACGTCGGATATGCCAGACAAGGAACGCCCCGATGACGATCAGCGCGACGATCGCCGCAGCCCCGCCGCCGAGCCAGCGCGCCACCCTCTGGTAGCTCATCCCGGCGAGGTAGCCCGCGAGGACGACGACCAGCCCCCACGTGGCGCCCCCCAGAGCGTTCCACGGCAGGAATGTCCGATAGGGCATCCGCGATGCCCCGGCCAGCGCCGGCATGACGGCCCGGAAGAAGGCAGTCCATCGCCCGAGGAAGACGGCGCTACCACCCCGGGTCCGGAGGAACTCCTGGGCCTTGTCGATGCGCGCCTCATGCTTGGCAAAGGCTCGGGCCTGCAGGATCCGGGTGCCGTAGTACTTGCCGACCTCGTAGCCGACGCTATCACCGATGATGGCTGCCAGGACGACGCCGAGGATCATCCAGACGAGCTCGGTGTGGCCCAGGCTCGCACTCACGCCGCCGAGGATGGCCAAGGTCTCCCCGGGCACGACGAAGCCGATGAAGATGGCGTCCTCGAGGAAGACGATGCCGAAGGTGGCGAGATAGATGAGCCACGGCGGCTGGTCGAGGATGCGAGCCAGGAAGGTATCCATGTCGGGTGCCAGTCTGCCCGTTCCTGCTGAGCAGCACCTGTGCCTGGGCAGATTTCGGGCGCGCGCGGGTGCTCGACTATCCTCGGGCACGGTGGCGTGTCCGAGCGGCCAAAGGAGCACGCCTCGAAAGCGTGTGAGGGGGCAACTCCTCCGTGGGTTCAAATCCCACCGCCACCGCCACATCACCAGGGCCGCCCCCACAGTGGGGCGGCCCTGGTATTTCGTTGTGTTGCAGCGGGGCTTGGGACGATCGAGGGGCCAGCAAGGGGACCATCGCCACCGCCACACCATCGCCACCGCCCCACCGTCTCTTGACACCCCCGCAACACCGTGGCCGCACCCTTTCGCTCTGAGGGCCGAAGCGCGCTCCGTCGAACTTTCGGCCAGTTGGCCGAAAGTTCCACGGAGTGCACGTGCCCGGAAGGGCCCCAACCGGACCATGCTGGGCTGGTGAACCAGACGAGCCAGACGCTCACCCCAGCCGGGGCACGGCATACCGGGCTGGCTATCGCAGCGCTGGGAGTCGTCTTCGGCGACATTGGCACCAGCCCGCTCTACGCGCTACAGACCGTCTTCACCATCGACGGCGGTATCGTCAAGGCCACCCCCGAGGACGTCTACGGCGTGATCTCGCTCGTTTTCTGGTCGATCACCGTCATCGTCTCGATCAAGTACGTCGCGTTCATCCTCCGCTCCGACAACGACGGGGAGGGTGGGGTCATGGCGCTCGCGGCCCTGGCCCGCCGGGTCGTGCGCCCCGGTGGTCGTCGTGCGACGCTCGTCATGCTCCTCGGCGTCGTCGGCGCATCCCTGTTCTACGGCGACAGTGTCATCACCCCCGCCATCTCGGTGATGTCCGCCATCGAGGGGCTCTCGGTCCCTGAGCCGGGGTTGCGAGTGTTCGAGGTGCCTCTCGGCGCGGTCATCATCACCCTGCTCTTTCTCGGCCAACGCGCGGGCACTCACCGGGTCGGCGGCCTGTTCGGCCCGATCATGGTGGCGTGGTTCCTCGTCCTGGCCGCGCTTGGCGTGGGTGGGATCACCCGGCACGCCGCGATCATCACGGCCCTGTCCCCGACCTGGATCATCGGCTTCGTCCTGGCGCACCCATACATCACCTTCATCGCGATGGGGGCGGTTGTGCTCTCGATCACCGGCGCCGAAGCCCTGTATGCCGACATGGGGCACTTCGGCAGGTCCCCGATCCGCAGGGCCTGGTTCTGGCTGGTGTTCCCCTGCCTGACCCTCAACTATCTCGGGCAGGGGGCACTGATCCTCAACAACCCGGCAACCACGAGCAACCCGTTCTATCTCCTCGCGCCGCGCTGGGCTGCCTTCCCACTCGTCGTGCTGGCAACCGCCGCCACCGTCATCGCCTCCCAGGCGGTCATCTCCGGAGCCTTCTCGGTGTCCCGACAGGCCGAGCGACTCGGCTACCTCCCCCGACTCACGGTGAGACACACCTCGACCGTCGAGGGCGGACAGATCTATGTGCCCGTCGTCAACTGGGTGCTCTATGGCGGAGTGATCACCCTGCTCCTCGCCTTCCAGTCCTCCGAACGTCTCGCGACGGCATACGGGCTGGCCGTCACCGGGACCTTCCTGCTCACGACGACGATCTTCCTCATCACCGCGCAAGCTCGATGGGCGTGGACCTGGTGGCAGCTGAGCCTGGCCGGGCTCGGCTTCGGAGCGCTCGAGCTCGCCTTCTTCGCGGCGAACCTGACCAAGGTCCTGCACGGCGGCTGGCTGCCTCTGGTCATCGCTGTGGTGGTCGCCACGGTCATGCTCACCTGGCGCAAGGGTGCCGCCATCGTCACCCGCAGGCGCCGCAACCTGGAAGGATCCTTCGAAGCGTTCCTCGAGCGCCTGCATTCGGACCCGGTGACCCGCGTCCCGGGCACGGCGATCTTCATGCACTCCAGCGCGGACACCACCCCGCTCGCCCTGCGCGAGAACGTCAAGCTCAACCACGTCCGGCATGAGCGAATCGTCATCGTCCGGACGATCTCCGAGGTCGTGCCCTATGTCGACCGGCAGGACCGGATCCAGTGGCGCAGCGTCGGCGAACCGGGCGACGCGATGATCCAGCTCGACCTGCACTTCGGTTTCCAGGATCCGCAGAACATCCCGCGGGCGCTTCGGTTCGCCAGTGAGCAGGGGGTGCCGATCGATGTCGAGAACTTGACCTACTTCCTGTCCCGGATCACGATTCGGCGAGGCGAGGGGCAGCAGCTGGCCCGCTGGCGAAAGCGGCTCTTCATCGGGATGGCCCACAACGCGGCATCCCCGGTGGACTATTTCCAGCTTCCGACCGGGCGAACGGTGTCGATGGGGTCCGTCGTCACGCTGTGACGCGGTCGCGATACCTCGAGGACGGCACGTGTTCA
>JBDIAO010000164.1:0-4664 GCA_039812375.1 Phycicoccus sp.
CCACCGATGCGTCGTTGTTCAAACCAACGACATCTCCGGTTTGACGCCACCCCAGATTCGGTGATCTGGCGTTGCCGCTCGACGGCGAGGTGTGTCTTCGGGATCGAACACGATGTTGAACGGCTCTCCGGGTTCGGCTACGCCCGGATAACCCAACTCAAACTGAACCCCCGGTCCGCAGACGACCTCGCCGCCTGCTCGGCCACGAGGCTACGGCAGCTTGCCGATGATGAGTGAGGCGATGGCCTTGTTGCGTGCGAGCCCGTCTTTGGGGTGGTCGATTCCACCGCCCCAGTTGATCCAGACGACATACCCGTGTGCCTGCGCTGCGAACTCTTGCGCGTTCCCGACGGCCTTGTCCCCGACCCCGCTGATGGGGGGTGCGGATCCGTCGTTGTCCTTGGTGAACTTCACCACGTTGTCCCAAGGGTTCGACGGGTCGCTGGCGGAACTGATGGTGAACGTGAAGCTGTCCGCCTGTGATGCTCCTGTGACGCCGCAGTGTGACCCGGTGTCGATGGCTGTGTAGGTGACGCCGGCGGCTTGGGACAGCTCCGCGGGGGTGACGATCGAGCAGCCGACGGTCGATGCGCCGTCCGCCGTGGCGCCGGACCCGCCGGCGGTGCCGACCGAAGGCTGGGAGCCAGCGGCGGAGGTATTGTTGCCGCCCCCGGTGGCGCTCGATGTCGACCCGCACCCGGCGAGGCCCATCGCGAGGATCGCGGATGCTGCGAGCAGGGCAGCGGAGCGCGAATGGCGTGTCTTACTCATGATTGTTCTCCCTTGTGTTCGTGCTTCTGACTCAGCCGGCTGCGGCGAAGATGTCATTGCAGATCTGCCCTTCCTCGTCGATGTACTTCGCGTTCGAGGCGGCACCGATCCGGTAGGACCCCGAGGAGCCGGTATAGGACAGCGTGGTGTCGGCGACCTCGCCGCCGACATCGATCGTGACGGTCAGCGAGCCTTTCTGAGCGGCGAGGCTGGGAGCGGTAGCAAGGGGCACTGCGGCGCCCCACTGGGCGACGTCGCCGACTCCGCTGACGGGCGTGCCGTTGTACACGGAACCGCCGTTGTAGTACTTCTTGGCCGTGTCGTCGCGATAGATGCTGGCCGTGACCTCGCCCCACTGGCACGTGCCCAGTAGTGCGGTGGCTGCGGTGGCGGGCCCGACCGTCGCCTTCACGAGCTTCTGGACGTCGGCCAGAGGTACGGCCGAGCAGAGCTTGCTGACGTCGAGCGGCCCCCCGGGGCCCTGCCCGAGCACGTTTGACGGCTCACCCCCACTGTTCGGGGTGCTGCCGGCGCCCGAGGTGCTGCTTTGTTGCGAGACGGACGGCGTGGCGTTCGTCGGATTCCCACCCGCGCTCGAACAGGCGGTGAGCGCTATCGCGAGAAGTGCGGCCGCACCGACGGCGGCGAAGCACCGGGAACAACTGGTCATGCTTGGTCTCCTAGAGGTCGGTAGCTCGTCTCGGTCGCGATGAGGATCTGGCTGCTCAGGACCGTCGTGCGGTCCAGATCCCGGAGCCGCTGATGGGAAACACGACCTGTTCGGTGTGATGCCAGTCCGGTTTCCCCAGCAGCCTGCTTGCCGCCCGGGCGGGCTCGTCCGCTCCTTGGTCCGCCCACGCGCCGATCAGAAACGCGACCGGCGGCGAGCCCTGCGGCAACGGCAGCGCCTCGTCCACCACACGCCCCGAACCCCGCAACCCCGCATCCGGAGCGCACCCAGTCAGGAGGGCGGCGACCACCGCGACCGCGGTCACGCACCCGACCGGCACCCGCCAGCGGTCCCGCCTTCCCTCCCGAGACATGGCGTCAGCTCCCCGTAACCGATCGCGCACACGTTCGCATCGGACCGACAGAGCCGTGGGCGTAGCTTTCCCTGCCGTGCGTATTCGGACACCTGATGGTCTCCGCGCGGCGGCTGCGAGTCATGCCCGGCCCCTTCAAGGAAGTGAGCGATTGACGCTCTTGACGGATTCCAAGAGTTGGGCCCAGTGTGACCTGGTCAGGTGGGGCCTGGCATCCGTAACACGACTACGTACATCCGCAAATCTGATTACGTAGTCTTGTCGTAGGGTCGAGTTGTGGATCAACATTGGCCGATGATCGGGCGCGACGCTGAACGCGTGGCGATCCTGTCCCGGCTACGGACCGGAACGGGAGCAGTCATCGTGGGCGACGCCGGGGTCGGTAAGTCCACCCTGGCCCGCGCGATCGCCGCACAGTTGCGGGGCGAAGGGTGGCGGGCCGCGCTCGTGTTGTGTGGTGGACGGGCGGACCTGGCCTCGCCCGCGGTGCGCGAGGTCGTCGCGCACGTCGGACGGACCCTGCTGGTGGTCGATGACGCGCACCTGCTCGATGAGGACTCGGCAAGCATGCTGTGGCGTCTGGTCGCCGCCGATCAGACCCAGATCGTGGCCACCGTCCGTGCCGGAGTCGCGACGCCGGACGCGGTAGCGCGGCTGTGGACATGCGGCATCTGCGAACGGTTCGATCTCGGTCCGTTGACCGTCGCCGACATCCGCCAACTCCTTGAGGAGGTTCTGGGCGGTGACGTCGATGACCGTCTCGTGCAGGTCGTCATCGAGCAGGCGGCCGGTAACGCGCTGCTGGTGCGGGAGCTGGTCCGTTGCGGCGTCGACGCCGGTTCCATCCAACGCAGTCACCAGGTGTGGCGCCTGGCCGGAGAGCTGCCGGTCGGCCGCCCGGTGGCCGACCTGATCCGCGCAACCCTGGCCGGCCTTGACGAAGCCGAGGTCACCGGCAGCCAGCTCCTCGCGCTGGCCAAGCAACTGCCGATCCGGGTGGCCGCAGAGGTCATCGACCAGGACGTGCTGGAAACCCTGGAAGCCAAACGAATCGTGATCGCCCAACCGGGCATCCACGGAACGGTCGTGACCCTGGCCCATCCGCTCTACGGTGAGGTCATCCGCGCCGAGCTGCCGCCGATCCGTGCCCGGCGACTGCAACTGGAGCTGATCACGGCGATCGAACGCACCACCCCGGTGGGCGACCACGACCGGCTGCGCTGCGCTCTATGGCGGCTGGACCTGGACGAACCGGTCGCAGTCGCAGACTTGCTGCAGTGCGCCCGCATCGCGCGTGCGGTGGCGCCGGCGACGGCCGAACGACTGGCTCGCACCGCCGCGAACACCGCCACAGACCCGAGCACCGCGGCTGAGGCGACGATCGTGCTGACCGAGATCCTGCTGATGCAAGGCCGGGTGGCCGAAGTCGATCCCCTGCTCGACGCCCTGCCCAACGACATGCTGGAGGAGACGCACCGTCAACGGGTGACCGCCGCACGTGCCTTGGGCCGGACTCGGCTGGGGCAGCTCGCGGACGCCGCTACGCTGCTGGCCACGCCCGGCGAGGCGAGCTCGCTGCAACTGCAAGCCCTGCACGCGCAGGCACTGATGCTCGATGGGCGGCTCGATCAGTGCGCCGCGATTGCCCGACCGGTTTTCACCGACTCGAACGCGGACCCCGTGGCGCGGGCGTATGCCGCGTTCACCCTCGCCGCGAGAGCCACCTTCGCCGGGGCCATCACCGATACCGAACCGGTGCTGCACGCCGCGCTGCCCTTGGCGACCGCGACCCGGGCAGCCGTCCCCTACGGAATCGCAACCGTGCAGGTCTCCTCAGTCATCGCCCTGGCCGGCGCGGGCCGGCTTGACGCTGCTCAGGCGCTGGCGCAGCAGATGCAAGAGGATGCACTGCGCGAGGACGATCCCTGGCTGCTGCCCCGCGCCGCGTCCGGCCTCGGCGTCGTCGCGCTGCTCCGCGGAAGGCCCCGCACCGCGCTGAAACATTTCCGCGCCACCGTCGCCGCCCTCAACGACTTCGACGGACTCTTCCTGCGCTACAACCTGTCCTACCTCGCCCGCGCAGCAGCAGCAGCCGGGCTGACCGACGAGGCCCAACAAGCGCTGGCCCCACCCCCCGAAGCCCCCGAGTTCGCGATCTTCGGGCCGGACTGGCACATCGCCGAAGCCGCCACCCTCGCCGCTGCCGGAGACCTACCCGCCGCGATCGAACGCGCCCTCCACGCCGCCCGCACCGCCGCCGCTCTCGGTGCCTGGATGCCCGCTCTGGTCGCTGCGCACGACGCTGTCCGCTACGGCGGCGCCAGCCAGGCCGGCGAGCTCGTCACGACAGCTGCTGCCCAAGTCGACGCCGATTTGCCCCGCTGCCTCGCCGACCACGCCCGCGCCCGCGCGGCAGATGACTCGCGCCAGCTCGCCGCTGTCAGCGAACGCTTCGAAGCGATCGGCACCCTCCAATACGCGGCCGAAGCCGCCTATGCCGCAGCCCACGCCTTCCGCTCCCAGGGCGACTCCCGTGCTGCCGCTCGCGCCAGCGTCCGTGCCACCGCTTTGCACGCCGACTGCGAGCAGGCCGCGATCGGTTGGGTCGCCACCTTCCACGCCGCCGCACTGACCCGCCGCGAAGAACAAGTCGCTCTCCTCGCCGCCGCCGGACACCCTGACACGGCAATCGCGAACCAGCTCGCGATCTCACCGCGAACCGTGCAAACCCACCTGCTGCGCGTCTACTACAAACTCAACATCACCGGCCGACACGACCTACCCGGCGCCCTCACCAGCACCCACCACCCAACCTCAGGGGTGCATGAACTCGACGGGGAGAACAGGGGC
>JBDIAO010000165.1:0-4625 GCA_039812375.1 Phycicoccus sp.
CCCGGCGCGCAGGGCGGGGATCCTGACCCTTCGGTCCGGCTGGCGTGCATCATGCCCAGCAGTTCACCGAGCGCACCCTGGTGACTCTCGATGAACTTCGTGTCGACCCCGGATGCCGTGACCTCGCGCAGATAGCGGCCCCGACCAGACTCGGCAGCCAGCCAGTCGAGCGCGCGCAGCACGACGGCCCAGTCGTGCGAGAGGTCGATCGCCGTCCGGGCCCGGCGGGCGACCCAGGGCAGCAGTTCCGGGTGGGTGAACGCGGTCGCGGCCGTGACGGCATCCAGCGCCTCGACGTCACCGGACACTCCGAGCAGCGCCCAGTACTGCTCATAGGCCGAGAGGACGACCCGCCCCGGTAGCCGCATCCGACCGATCGCCCGACCACCGACTTCGCGTTCGCGCAGCTCGTAGCGGCGCCCGCCCGCCGAGCCCTCCACGAGCGCCGTCTGCCAGGCACGCACCCCAGCCAGGTCGGCGCCGATCTCGCGGACCCCCGGCCCTCGCACCGGTACCTCGAGCACCGGGCACGGCTGCTCCAGGACATAGGCGGCCAGCAGGGATCCGTTCTCCCAGCGGCGCCGCGCCTTGGCCCGCACGTCCGCCGGGGTGGTCCATCCGCTCACGGGCGGACCGCGGCCCGATCGCCCGGCCCGGCGGCGGCGTGCTCGGGGCGGGCGCTCAACCGGGCCCGCTGCTCGTGGTAGTCCTCGATGGTCAGGGTCTGCAGCCGCGAACGCTGCCCGGTGCGGTTCTCGACGAACCCGACGGCGGAGACGTACGGCTCGATGACGTGCACCTTCTGCAGCGGAGTGACGACGAGCAGCTGCAACCCGAGCTTGCGGAAGAGCTCGAGGGCGTAGCGGGTGGAGGCGTCGGAGCCGCGCCCGAAGGCCTCGTCGATGACGGTGAACCGGAAGTCCCGCGAGGTGGGCACCCCCCACTCGAGCCCGAACTGGTAGGCCAGGGATGCCGCGAGGATCGTGTACGCGAGCTTCTCCTTCTGCCCGCCGGACTTGCCGTCGGAGTCGGTGTAGTGCTCCCGGTCCTGCCCGGTGTCGCGGTCCCGTTCGGATGCCGCGAAGACGAACCAGTTGCGCACGTCGGTGACCAGGGCGGTCCAGCGCCGGTCGGCGTCGGTGAACCCGACCCGGCCGCGGAAGCGTTCGATGATCGCCTTGACCCGCCCGAAACGCTCCTCGCTGTACTGGTCGTCGCCGGAGAGTGCGTCATCGGTGCAGGCCCGCAACTCCTCCCGGAAGGTGCGCACCTCCTGGTTCGTCGTCGGCTCGGTGAGCAGGCTGATCCGGGTCCCGGGGTTGTAGTCGATCGCCCCGAGGGACTCGTCGATCGTGCGGATCCGGGTGCGGATCGTCTGGGCGGACTGGTCGAGCCAGGCCTGGAAGCCGGCGATGTCGTTGATCGTGTTCGTGTTGAGCTGCTTCTTGAACTCGGCCTCGAAGCGGGGCAGGTCGTCGGTGGCGATCCGCGCGGCCAGCTCGCGGAACTCGTGGGCGGCTTCGATGTCGGCGCCCAGCTCGACCGTGTCACTCGGCCATGCCTGCCGGAAGGCCCCGATGAGCTTGGCCGCCCGCTCCCGCACGCCGCCCTGCCGGCGCTGGGCGACCTCGATGTCACGGGTCAGCTCCTCGGCGAGCTCCCGCTCGACCCGCAGGCACTCCGCCGGGGTGCCCGGCGTCCCGGCCCGCTCCTGCAGGACCGGGTATGCGGCGCGGTGTCGCTCCCGGTCGGCCTCGGCGACGCCGGACAGCCAGGCCGTCGTCTCGGCGCGTTCGGACTCGACCCCGGCCAGTTCGTGCTCGAGCGCGCCCACCCCCTTGGTGGCCTCCCGGTGGGTGTCAGCGGCCCTGCCCAGCGCGGCGGCGGTCTCGTCCAGCCGCGCCTGCAATTCGGCGAGCTCACTGCTGCCCCGCTCGATCTGGGCGCGCTCGGCTTCCAGATCGGCGATCCGGGCGACGCTGGACGCCCAGTCCAGCTCGGAGAACTGGGTGTAGGCCATGAGTTGGCTGACGACGTGGTCCTCGGCCTGGGTGCGGGCAGCCGCGGTGACGGCCTCCTCGAGCCGGGTCCGCGCCGACTCCAGGAGCACACCGACCTGGCTCGCCCGGGCCAGCAGGGCGTCGACCTTGTGGGCGTTCGACCAGCCAAGCACCCAGCGGGTCCGGTCGTCGACGGCATACCGGTCGTCCTTCTCGTGCCGACGGTCGGCCTTGACCTGCCCGTGGCGGGTCACCGCGCGGCGGTGCTGGGCCAGGTCCTTGGGGCCGTCGAGGCGGACATGGTCCGCCCGCTTGGCGAGCTCGTCGGTCACCCAGGCGGCATACGGTCCGGGCCTGACCTCGAGAACCTCGGCGAGGACCGGCTCGTCGGGCAGCGGTGTGGAGCGTCGAGCGACGCTCGCCCCGACGGGGAAATAGACGAAGCGGCCCCGCAGGTGGCGGGCGTCCACCCAGGCGGCAACCTCGGCGTACCGGTCCATCGGCACGATGACCGACAGGGCGAATCCGCGCAGCACCCGCTCGGCCGCGCCGCTCCATTCCGCGTGCTCGTCACGGACCTGGATGAGCTCGCCGACGAACGGCAACGCAGAGCCGTCGAGCCCGAGGGCACTCGCGAGGGCGTCGCGCAGGGCGAGGCTGTGCGAGTCGATGTTGCTCGCTCTGCCCTGCAGCGAGGCGATCTCGGCGCGCAGCTCGCGACTCTCCTTCTCGGTGTCGCGCAACTCGATCCGCAGGTCCGCCTGTTGCCCGGCCTCCGCCTCGCGCCTGGCCTGCACCTGCTCGTGCCGGGTCGCGACCTGCCGACACACGTCCTCGAAGGCCGTCCGATCGCTGGCTCGGGGCAGCCCGAGCCGCTCCAGCAGCGTCGCGTGCGCCCCGGCCCGATCCCGGCGCTCGTCCCGGCTGCGGCTCTCGGCCCGCAGCTCGGTCTCGATGATCGACAGCCGACCGCCGGCGACGCCGTCACGGGCCTGCCGGAGCCCGTCGAGGCTCTCCTGCAGACGCTCAACCTCGCTGCCCGCCCGCTGCGCGTCGTCGCTCGCGGCATCCAGCTTCGCCGCGAGAGCGTGCGCGCTTCGCTCAAGCAACTCCGCCCGGCGCTCCGCCACCCACAGCCGGACCGCCTCCCGGGCCGCGGTGTGCGCGCCGACGGCCGCCGCGAGCTCGTCGAACTCGTCGCAGGCCGCGGTGATCGGTTCGAGCTGGGCCAGTTGCTCCCGGGCCTTGCGGACCGCCTCGTGCGCCCGGGAGAGGTCGTCGAAGTGCGAGACGAGCGAGGAGATGCGCGCGCTCGTGTCAGCCGGCTCGAGCATGTGCGCCCGGACGAACTCGGTGAGGTTGCCGACGGACTTCAGCGAGATCGTCTGATGGAAGAGTTCGAGCGCCTGCTCGCTGCGGATGCCGAGCATCCGGCGCAGCCGGTTGCCGTACTCGGGGAAGTGGTCGGACACGTTCGCGCCCTGGCCGCGCAGCCGGCGTTTGAGGTCGGCCGGGTCGCCCCCGAAGTCGGTGAAGTCCGGGCTGATCGACAGCGGCCCGTCGTGGGTGACGAAGTACCGGCGCGGCTGCTGCTCGGCGCCACCGGGCATCCAGAACACCTGGGCGAGTGTGACCCACTGGTCGAAGCCGTCGTTGCGGAACCGTCCGAGGACGACCGAGTAGTTGCGGTGGTCGCGCAGCCCGACCGGGCGCGAACCCCCGGTGGACTCGATCCGTTCGGAGCGGTAGTGCCCGAGGACGTAAGTGCGCAGCGAGCGCTCCCGGGTCTCGGCGCCGGCTGCCTTGTTGTAGTTGATCCGGTTGGCCGGCAGGAGCAGGGTCGTCACGGCGTCGACGAGGGTGGACTTGCCCGAACCGATGTCGCCGGTGACCAGGGCGTTGCGCCCGTCCAAGGTCAGGGTCTCGACGCGCCCGTCGAAGGTGCCCCAGTTGAACAGCTCGAGGGCCTCCAGCCGGAAACCCGGGCGGGCCTGCTCGGTGACCTCGATCTCGAGGGCAGAGAAGAGGGCGTCGGAGTCAGGCACGGCTGCCCCCCTCGGATGCCGCGCCCCCGGTGGATGCCGCGGCATACTCGGCGAGCCGGGCGTCGAACTCGCCGAGCCACTGGGCGTCGATGAAGGCCTTGAGGATGCGGCGCACCTCGTAGGCGCCGGCCTCCCCCGACAGTGGGCGGACGAAGCCGAGTTCGACGACCTTGCGCAGTGAACGGTCGATCTCGTCGACGAGGCGGGCGTCGTTGCTCGTAGCCGGTCGGAAGGGGCGTAGCTCGTCGACGAGCCGGTCCCGGGTGACGACGAGCTTGCCCTCGACGGCGCTCGCGTCGAACTCGGCCAACGCCTTGCGCAGCACGGCGAGCAGCAGGCTCACCGGGAAGGAGAGTCGGTGGCGGGGGACGAGACGGGGCTGCGGGTTCTCCGGATCCTGCGGGCGCGATCGCAGGTAGGCGTAGCCCTCCGACTCGTCGATGACGAGCTCGAGGGCCAGCACGGCGACGTGGTCGCGCAACGCGCGTTGAGTGTGCAGCACGTCATGCCACGTGCGCTCGGCGGAGTCGCGGTCCACGACGCCCCGCATGAGTGCCACCGCGGCCGCGGTCAGGCGCTC
>JBDIAO010000166.1:0-4611 GCA_039812375.1 Phycicoccus sp.
AGGTCCGCATCCTGAGGCGTGCGACCGGCATCTGGACATCTCCCTAGACTGGTGCGCATGCTAATCGGAGTCTTCGGAGCCACCGGCCAGGTCGGCCAGGTCATGCGTGACCTCCTTATCGAGCGGGACTTCCCGATGAGCGACGTCCGTTTCTTCGCCTCGGCGCGCTCCGCCGGGACGACCCTGCCGTTCAAGGGGCAGCAGGTCACCGTGGAGGACACCGCGAGCGCCGACTTCGCCGGCATCGACATCGCCCTGTTCTCCAACGGCGGTTCGACGAGCAAGGAGTGGGCGCCCAGGGTGGCGGCGGCCGGGGCGATCGTCGTCGACAACTCCAGCGCCTGGCGCAAGGACCCGGACGTCCCGCTCGTGGTCTCCGAGGTCAACCCTGGCGACCTGGACACCATCCCCAAGGGCATCGTCGCCAACCCGAACTGCACGACGATGGCGGCCATGCCCGTGCTCAAGCCGTTGCATGAGCGCGCCGAGCTCGTCCGGCTTACCGTGGCCAGCTATCAGGCGGTCAGCGGCACCGGCGGCGCCGGCCTGACCGAGCTCGACTCCCAGCTCCGGGCCGGGTATGCCGCGGGAGACCCCAAGGACCTCGCTCGCGACGGGCGCTCCCTGACGCTGCCCGAACCGGTCAAGTATGTGGCTCCAATCGCCTTCAACGTCGTCCCGGTCGCCGGCTCGGTCGTCGACGACGGTTCCGGGGAGACCGACGAGGAACAGAAGCTGCGCAACGAGTCCCGCAAGATCCTGCATATTCCGGACCTGCGGGTCTCAGGTACGTGCGTGCGGGTACCGGTCTTCTCCGGGCACGCGCTGGCCATCCATGCGGAGTTCGACACGGCGATCACCCCGGATGAGGCTGTCGAGATCCTCAAGAACGCCCCCGGGGTCGTCGTCACCGACCACCCGACCCCCTTGGATGCCGCAGGCCGGGACGAGGTCTACGTCGGTCGAATCCGCCAGGACCAGGCAGTTCCGGATGGCAAAGGCCTCGTCGTGTTCGTCGTGGGCGATAACCTACGCAAAGGAGCCGCACTCAACGCGGTCCAAATCGCAGAGGAGCTGGTGAGACGCCGTGGCTGAAATCGAGGACTTCGAGTCTGCTGTTGCCGCTGTGAAGGGGTTCGCCAGGGACCCGGGCAACGAGGCCAAGCTCAAGCTCTACGCGCTGTACAAACAGGCCAGCGAGGGCGACGTAACCGGCAAGCGGCCGGGCTTCACCAACCCCGTCGGCCGCGCCAAGCACGACGCCTGGGCCGCGCTCTCGGGTACGTCACCCGAGAACGCCGAGTCCCAGTACGTGGACCTTGTGCGAGGGCTTGCCGACAGGGAGTGACGTCACGGCGTTCCGGCTCGCGGAACTTGACAGAGCAGCTATATATGGTGTGCAATATATTGCATGCCAGTTCCCATGACGTCAGCTCCCACGCGGCGCTCATTGCTGCGTGAAGAGGTCCACCTCCGACTGCGAGACGCCATCGTTGATGGCACCTTCACCCCCGGCGAGCAGTTGCGCGACGCCGAACTCGCGCAGTGGCTCGGGGTCAGCCGCACCCCGATCCGGGAGGCGCTGTTGCGCCTGGCCGAGGGGGGATTGGTGCGCACCGAGCCGGGGCGCTCGACCACCGTGGCCCCCATCGACCAGACAAGCGTGCGGCATGCCCGGTCCGTGGTCGCCGCGATGCATGCCGTCGCAGTCGCCGAGGCGATGCGCGCCCTGACTGCGGCCGACCTGGCGGCGATGCGGGCGGCCAACGAGCGGTTCGCTGCAGCCCTGGCCGCGGGCGACACCGATGCTGCGCTCGTTGCCGACGACGACTTCCACGACATCCCGGTCACCGTGAGCGGCAACACCGCGGTGGCCACCGTGCTCGACCAGTTCGGGCCGGTCGTGCGCCGCCTGGAGCGCCTGCACTTCTCCTCGAGTCAGGGACACTCGTCGATCGCCCGGCACGAGGAGTTGCTTCGGTTGTGCGCCGCGGGCGATGCCGCTGCGGCCGCCGAGGTGGCGCGAGCAACCTGGCACACCCTCGCCGAACTACCCGACTCCGAGAGGGACATCTGAGATGGCGCTGGCTGACTTTCCCCGTTACCCGCTGACCTTCGGCCCGAGCCCGGTGCACCACCTGCGCCGGCTCAGCGAGCACCTCGGTGGCGCCCGGGTCTGGGCCAAGCGGGAGGATGTGAGCAGCCCGCTTGCGTTCGGTGGCAACAAGATTCGCAAGCTTGAGTACATCGTCCCGGACGTCCTGGCCAACGGTGCCGACACGCTCGTCTCGATCGGTGGCTACCAGTCCAACCACACCCGCCAGGTTGCCGCAGTGGCGGCGCACCTGGGGTTGAAGTGCCGTCTCGTGCAGGAGAACTGGGTCCCCTGGGAGGACCCGATGAACGACAAGGTCGGCAACATCCTGCTCTCGAGGATGATGGGCGCGGACTCCCGACTCGATCCGCACGGCTTCGACATCGGCATTCGGGACTCCTGGAAAGAGGCCCTCGCCGAGGTCGAGGAGGCCGGGGGCACCCCCTACGCCATCCCGGCCGGTGCCTCCGAGCACCACCTCGGCGGGCTCGGGTTTGCCAACTGGGCTTTCGAGGTCGCCGAGCAGGAGCGCACCCTCGGCGTCTTCTTCGACACCATCGTCGTCTGCACGGTCACCGGCTCGACCCACGCCGGGATGATCGCCGGGTTCGCCGCCCTCGAGCAGCTCACCGGGGTGCGCCGCCGGATCATCGGCATCGACGCCTCCGCGACCATCGAGCAGACCCGCGACCAGGTGGGCCGGATCGCCCGACACACCGCCGGGCTCATCGAACTCGGCCGCGACCTGCGCGACGACGAAATCCAGGTGCTCGAGGGCTGGGCCGGCGACCTGTACGGCGTGCCCGTCGACTCCACCATGGAGGCCATGCGCCTGGGCGCACAGCTCGAGGCGATGATCACCGATCCGGTCTACGAGGGCAAGTCCCTTGCCGGCCTCATCGACCTGGTCGCCACGAAGGAGATCCCGGCCACGAGCAACGTCCTGTACGCGCACCTCGGCGGCCAGCCCGCGATCAACGCCTACCACCGGTTGTGGGACCCGGCATGATTCCGCCACCCCCAGGTGGTGATGGACAGAAGCAGTCGGCCGACCCGGACGTGCTCGCCGCGATCGTCCGGCGGGTCCTGTGGCTGGCCACCCGGATCGTCGACTCGGCCAACCATGACCGGGGCGCCGGTGACGGGGTGAAGGTCGGTGGCCACCAGGCCTCCTCGGCCTCGCTCGTCACCGCCATGACGGCGCTGTGGTTTGCCCACCTCGATGCCGCCGACCGGGTTGCGGTCAAGCCGCACGCCTCTCCGGTCTTCCACGCCATCGCGTACCTGCTCGGCAACCTCGACCGCTCCTACCTGACCACCCTGCGCGCCCGCGGCGGTCTACAGTCCTACCCGTCGCGGACCAAGGACCCCGACCGGGTCGACTTCTCCACCGGATCGGTCGGGCTCGGTGCCGCCGCGCCGCTGTTCGCCGCGGTCGCTCGGCGCTATGTCGACGCCACTTTCGGGGAGCGCCCGCACAGCCGGTTCGTCGCACTGCTCGGTGACGCCGAGCTCGACGAGGGCAACATCTGGGAGGCCGTCGCGGACCCGGCCACCCAGGGCCTGGGCAACGTCATGTGGATCGTCGACTTCAACCGGCAGTCCCTCGACCGAGTGGTGCCCGGCATTCGCATCCAGCAGTGGCGAGCCCAGTTCGAGGCGGCCGGCTGGCACGTTGTCGAGGTGAAGTACGGGCCGAAGTTGCAGGCGGCATACGCCCGGCCCGGCGGCGAGGTCCTTGAGGCCTGGATGGACGCCCTGCCCAACGAGCGCTACCAGAGCCTCTTCGGTCTCGACCCCGCAGCGCTGCGGGAACGCTTCCTCGACGGGGCCCCAGTGCAGGTGGGCGAGCTGCTCGGGCCTCTGTCGGACGCCGAAGTCGCCGAGCTCGTCACCGACCTCGGCGGGCACGACCTCGTGTCCATGCTCGAGGCGTATGCCGCATGCGACGCGGTGACCGACCGGCCGAGCGTCGTCTTCGCCTACACGGTCAAGGGCTGGGGGCTGCCCATCGCCGGCAACCCGCGCAACCACTCCGCGCTGCTCACGCCGGCTCAGGTCGACGCACTGCGCGAGCGGACGGGACTGACCCGCGAGGGTGAGTGGGACCGGTTCGACCCGACGAGCCCGGCCGGGCAGTGGGCCGGGTTGCGGGCCGAGCACCTGCGCCGCCCGCCGGCGCACCAGCGGCATCCGCTGCCGGTGCCCACGAGCACCGGGCTCTCGGTTGGCAAGCCGGTCTCGACCCAGGAGGCCTTCGGCCGGATCCTTGTCGCTCTCTCTCGGGACGCCGAGGTCGGCAAGCGCCTCGTGACCACCGCGCCGGACGTCGCGACCTCGACCAACCTCGCCGGCTTCATCAACC
Source organism: Phycicoccus sp. (assembly GCA_039812375.1). Classification (GTDB taxonomy): domain Bacteria; phylum Actinomycetota; class Actinomycetes; order Actinomycetales; family Dermatophilaceae; genus JAGOME01. The sequence continues at coordinate 4,461 of JBDIAO010000166.1, forward strand.
GCACCGGAGTCTTCTCTCCGACCGAGAAGCCCATGTGGAGCCCGGACCCGCTGGTCAAGTGGGCCGAGAGCCCGATCGGCCAGCACATCGAGCTCGGCATCTCTGAGATGAACCTCTTCCTCCTGCTCGGCATGCTCGGCCTGGCCTGGGA
>JBDIAO010000167.1:0-4585 GCA_039812375.1 Phycicoccus sp.
CAGCCACGCCGGGCGGTTGCACCGGCGACCAGGGACGGCGCCCCGTTGCCCTCTGCCGCTGCGTCAGGTGTCGGCGCGGGGCAAACCTCGGACGACGTCGACGCGGGGTGGGGCCAGGCCGAGGCACCAGACGAAGTGCAGGGGGCACGGGACCGCTGGCTGCGGGAGCAGCGTCCGCCGCACTGGGAATAGCACACCGCGAGTAACGCACTGGGAATGGCGCGCCGCGAATGGTGTCCGCGAGGCGGGTTCTGCACGGTGGGACGGGGCCGCTGACCCACCGTGCCGGGGTCACTGGTGCTCCGCGGTCATCCGCGAGCGCGCAGGGCGTCGCGGATCTCCTTGAGGATCTCGGTGTTGGGGTCGACCGTCTCCTCCTCCGCCTTCGCCGGCGAGAAGTGTGACTTGGCCGCTTCATAGGGCTGAACGATGAGGAAGTAGACGACGGCGGCGAGGATGAGGAAGGCGATCACCGCCGTGATGAACGCGCCAACCTGGATTCCGCCGGGTCGCCACGACGAGAAGTCTGGAGTCCCGCCGGCCTTGCCGACCAGGTCCATGATCATCGTGACCATGGCCTCGACGACGGTGCCGAAGGCACCACCGATGACGACGGCGATGGCGAGTTCGACGACGTTCCCGCGGAGGACGAAGTCCTTGAAACCCTTCATGAATTCCCGGCTCCTGATGGCTTGGCAGGTGAAAAGAACGCACCCACGCTAACGCGGACCCCCGGCGGCGGGGAAACAGGCCGGTCGCGTGTCATGGGTTGCGCCCAAGGGTGCTGGGCCCCTCCACACCGGCGGGTACAGGAGCGCCCAGGTGTGCTCCGCGGGTGCTCAGGGGCGGTTCACGCAGTGCTCAGGGTTCCGTCCGGAGCACCAGGTGACCGACGAGGGCCCCGGTGGTCGAGTCCGACGACTGGAGTACCCGGCGCACCTCGGCCGGAGTGAGTGCGAGCACCGCACCACGGGCCCGCGGCGCCACAGCGATCGCCCCGGCCGGCGCCGGCGGGTCCACCGACAGCACCAGGGCCCCCTGGTCGCCGGTGATGGTCACCGTCGTTGCCGAGGCGCCACCCGCAGTTGTGGCCGTGCTGGGTGCACCAGCGGCGTCAGGTGAAGGTGCCCGGTCGAAACCGCCAGTCCCGCTGCTGACGAGGACATCGATCCGCAACCCCGGGGCAAGAAGATCCACCGAGCCCGGATCAGCAGCCACAACGTGGACCGGTGAGGTTCCAGGGGGAAGCCTGGACCGTTCGTCCAGGGGCACCAGGCGGGAACCGGTCACGATCTCGCCGGCATCGAGAGGGCCGGCCAGGCGGCGGCCGACGACTGCGTCGATCGTTCCCGCTGCCGTGCCCACGAGCCCGTCGGGCACCGAACGGAGCATCAGGTCGCCAGCGGCCAGGACCCGACCCGAGGGCAGGTCGCGGCGAGCGGCGGCCACCGACACTGTTGCCGATGGTGTCAGGCGTGCCAGGAGCAGTCCAGCGGCAGTCATCACCAGTACGGCCGCGCCAACCCGGCGGAGGACCTGTCGGCGCCACCGGGAGCGGCGCGAGGGGCCGATCGCTACACCCGGTGGCCGGGTCGGCGGTTCCTGGGGCAGGGGCCGGATGTCGACGGGGACGTGGGTTCCATGGCGGGATCCCCGGCGGGTTCGAGCGGCGAACATGTCCGGCAGGCTGGCAGGGGAAACGACGAGCCCGCAGGCCGCACGGTCAAGCTGTGGACGACGCGGCGGCCGGAGCTGACCCTGTGGAGGACGAGGTCCCCCCGGCCGGCGGGCCGCCCTTGGACGGGCCCCCGGTTGGCGATCCCCCGGTTGACGGGCCGCCCTTGGACTTGCCACCAGTCGATGCACCACCGGGCGAGGTGGTGCTCGGCGAGGTAGCTGTGCCGCTGGCCCCGTCGGGGCCAGATGGCGACCCCGGCGCGGAAGGCCCCTTGCCTTCAGCCCTGCTATCGGTCCGGTAGAAGCCACCCCCCTTGAACACGACGCCGACGGAGTTGAACACCTTGCGCAGCCGACCCTCACACTCCGGGCAGATGGTCAGGGAGTCCTCGGTGAAGGACTGGACGATCTCGAAGCGGTGGTCGCACTCGGTACACGCATAGGCGTACGTCGGCACGGGAACCTCCTGGCGGGCGGGATGAGCGGCCTACAGGATACGCCGTGGCTCATTGGGCGGACGTCGTGGCTCATTGCGACCGACGGGCGGCTGAGACGTCCGGATCCAGCCCGCCAGCCGGCCCTCCTGCGAGACACGGTAGAGGCGCTTCTCGGTGGCTTCGCGCACTTTCGCCGGGCAGATGATGATGAGTTGGTCGCCGTGGCGCAGTCGGGTGCGTTCTCCGGGAACCACCGAGGTCTTGTCACGCACGATGAGGGCGATGTTGGCACTGGCAGGCAGGCGCAGCTCGCCGATGGTGACGCCACCGAGGCGGCTCTCGGGACCGACGGTGACCTGGAGCATGTCGGCGCCGAGCTCCTCGAGTGGGGTCGCGTCGACGACGAGGTCGAGCTGGTGGTGCTCCGAGCGGAGCCCGAGATATCGAGCGACCCATGGCAGGGTCGGCGCCTGGATGAGGGTGAAGACGACGACGAGGACGAAGACGAGATCGAAGATCCACGGGACCCCAGGAGTGCGCACGTTGAGCGGGACGGTGGCCAGCACGATGGGGACCGCGCCGCGCAGCCCCGCCCATGACATGAAGGCCTGGGCGCGCAGTGGCACCCGGAACGGCAGCACACTGGCCAGGACCGACAGCGGCCGAGCCAGCAACAGCAGGACTCCACCGATCACCAAGGCCGGGACGAGCTGGGCAGGGAATCCCGGTGGTGAGGCGAGCAGCCCGAGCAGGACGAACAACCCGATCTGGGCCAGCCAGCCCAAGGCGGTGGAGAATCCGACGACCGCGGGGCGGTGGGGCAGTCCGGAGTTGGCCAGGACCACACTGGCGAGGTAGCACGCGATGAACCCCGAGGCGTGGACCTCGTCGGCGGCGGCATACGCGAGGACAGCGGTGGCCATGACCCCGATGGCGAACAGCGTGGAGGACCCAGTGGCGATCCTGGGCAGTAGCCGTCCGCCGAGCCAACCGACCGCGAGCCCGACGAGCGCACCACCGGCGAGCTCAAGGATGGCCTTGAGCGCAAGCAGCCACCACACCGGCGTTACTCGCCCGGGCGAGAGCGCCAGCGCCAGAGTGGTGACAAGGATGACGACCGGAGCGTCGTTGAAGCCGGACTCGGCCTCCAGGACCCCCGTGACGGACCCGGGCAGCGGCACCTTGCGCAGCACCGAGAAGACCGCTGCGGCGTCGGTCGACGAGAGGATGGCGCCGACGAGCGCCGCCTGCTGCCACGGCCACCCGAGGATGAGGTGTCCGGCCACGGCGACGACGGCGACCGAGACGAGGACCCCCACGGTGGACAGGACGGCGGCCGGAGCCACCGCGGGGCGCAGGCTCGACCACGAGGTCGTCAGCCCGCCCTCGATGAGGATGAGAACCAGTGCGGCATAGCCGAGAACCATGGTGAGCTGGGTGTTGTCCCACTTGACCCCCAGGCCGGAGCTGCCCAGAGCGAGGCCGATCCCGAGATAGAGCAGCAGCGTCGGCAGCCCTGAGCGCACGGACCAGCGCACGGCAGCGACTGCGATGATGACGATGACCGCACCCCCCAGGAGCCCGATGCTCAGGTCGGCGAGGTCGAAGCCAGCACCGGGAGCCGGGTCCTGCGCGACGAGCCTGTGGATTGGGAACACCCCCTTGAAGGACTCGGCACCGTCCGCCGTGAGCGCCTAGTCTCGCAGGGTGAGCCGCTCCACTGTGATTCGCCGCGTCGCCCTAGTTCTCTTGGCGCTGGTGGTCGTCGCGGCTGTCGTCGCCTCCGTCGTGCTCGTCTCGTGGGTGCGCAGACCCTTGCCGCAGACGAGTGGCGAGATCACTGTCCCCGGACTTGAGGGCAAGGTCGAGGTGCTCCGGGACCAGCGGGGGATCCCGCAGATCTACGCCGACAGCGACGCCGACCTGGTCACCGCGCAGGGCTACGTGCACGCACAGGACCGGTTCTTCGAGATGGACCTGCGTCGGCATGTCACCGCGGGGCGCCTGAGCGAACTGGTGGGCAAGGGGGGTCTGGAGTCGGACCGGGTGATCCGGACCATGGGCTGGCGTCGGGTTGCCGAGGCCGAACTGCCGCTGCTCGCCCCACACACGCGGCAACTCCTGCAGGCGTATGCCGATGGTGTCAACGCGTGGATCCGCACCCATAATGGCTCGAGCGCCGCCTTGGAGTACGGCCTTCTCGATATCGACCTGCCGGCCTACTCGATCGAGGAGTGGACCCCGGTGGACTCGCTCGCCTGGCTCAAGGCGATGGCGTGGGACCTGCGGGCGGACTACGACGACGAGCTTGCCCGCGCGCGGTTGTCCGATCGGATGCCTGAGGCGCAGATCCTCCAGCTCTATCCGCGCGCGGACCTGCAGGAGCGTCCACCGATCCTCTCCGCACTGGAGTGGTCCCCGCAGGTGTCCGGCGATCTCGTCCCAGTGCCAGGCCAAGCCGGACCGGCGCC
>JBDIAO010000168.1:0-4554 GCA_039812375.1 Phycicoccus sp.
CCGGTGGCCGATGCCCGCGCCTTCGCCGAGCTCGTCGCCGCGCTGCGTGAGCTGCGACCGGACGTACTGCACACCCACAACCCCAAGACCGGTGTCCTGGGCCGCGTCGCGGGCCGGGTCGCGCGGGTGCCGATCGTCGTCAACACCTGCCACGGGTTGTGGGCCCGGCCGGAGGACTCCTGGCGGCGGCGGGCGTTCGTCTACGGGCTCGAAGCCTTCGCGGCCCGGTTCTCCGACTACGAGCTCTTCCAGAATGCGCAGGACGAGGCCACGATCCGCTGGGCCCTCAAACCCGGTCGGCACGAGGTGGTCGGCAACGGCATCGACCTGGCGCGGTTCACGCCCGACCCCGAGGGTCGCCGGCGGCTGCGCCGGGAGTGGGGCATCCCCGAGGACGTGCTCGTCGTCGGGGCGGTGGGTCGCCGGGTGGCCGAGAAGGGTCTGGCCGAGGTGGGGGCCGCGGCATCCGCCCTCACGGGCCGGGCGAGGGTGCTCTGGGTGGGCCCGGACGACGGGGAGGGGCTGCCGGCCGGCACCGGCGACATCGTCTTCGTGCCCGAGCAGAGCGAAATGGCGGCCGTGTATGCCGCCTTCGACGTGTTCGTGCTCGCCTCCTACCGAGAGGGCTTCTCCCGGGCCGCGATGGAGGCGGCCGCGTGCGGGCTGCCGATGGTCCTGTCCGACATCCGCGGATGCCGCGAGGTCGGCGAGGACGGCACCCACCTCCTCCTCGCCCCACCCCGCGACGCACCCGCCCTGACCGCAGCCCTCACCCGCCTGCTCGACGACCCCGCCCTGCGGGAACGGCTCGGCGCGGCGGCCCGGGAGCGGGCACTGACCAGCTTCGATCAACGCGCCGTGGCCGCCGCCTCGCTGCGGACGTATGCCGTGGTCGCCGCGCGGAAAGGCCTGCCCTGGCCCGGGGATCCTGCCGAGCGGGCTGCCCGACGGACGACGGTGCTCCATGTCTTGCCTGATGATCGCAACCGCGGCGCCCAGGTGTATGCCGGCCAGCTGCGCGACGCGCTGCGCGCTGACCCCGAGCAGCGGCACCTCGTCGCCACCCTGTTCGCTTCGGAGCCTGGAGCAGCCCTCCCGGACGTCAACCTCGGCGTGCCCTCTGGCCGGGCCCGCAGCGCCGGGCTCGACCCGCGTGCCGTGCGGGACCTGCGGGCGGCGATCGTCGAGCAGGGCGTGGATGTCGTTGTCGCGCACGGGGGCGAGCCGCTCAAATATGTCGTCGCGGCGCAACTAGGGGGCCGCGGCGCGGCGTGGGCGACGGTCTATTACAAGGTGGGGCTCTCGAGTGCGGAGCTGTCCCGGGCGAGCCGGGTGCGGCTCTACCGGTTCCTCGCCTCCCGGGTCGATCTGGCGGTCGGGGTCTCCGCCGCGATCACCGCGCAGCTGCATGACCAGCTCGGCGTGCCACCGGGGCGGCTGCGGACCATCCCCAACGGGCGAGACGCGCAGCGCTACCACCCCGGCCCGGCGGACAGCGAGCAGAGCGACCCGCCGCTCGTGCTCTTCGTCGGGCAGCTCGAGCCGGGCAAGCGCCCGGGGCTCTTCCTCGATGTCATCGAGGAGTTGCGCGACCGTGGTGTGGCGTGCACGGCGGCGATCGTCGGCGACGGCCCGATGCGCGGCGCCATCGAGGCCCGTGCTGCCAGACTGGGGGTGGACCTGCTCGGGGTGCGCACCGATGTGCCCGAGCTGCTGCGGACGGCGAGCGTGCTCGTCATGACGAGCGCCCCGGACACCGAAGGTATGCCGGGAGTGCTCGTCGAGGCGGGCTTGTCCGCTCTGCCGGTGGTCTCGACCCCGGCCGCCGGGGTGGCCGACGTCGTCGAGGAGGGCGTGACCGGGTTCATCGCCTCGGATGCCGCGAGCCTGGCCGACCGGGTCGCCGAGGTCGTCACCGACCCTGGTCTGCGGACCCAGTTGGGGAGGGCCGCCCGGGAACGGTGCGTGGAGAGGTTCTCACTGGAGGTGTCTTCAAGATCGTGGGCTCGCGCTCTTGAAGGGTTACGCTCGACACGCGAGATTCCCAACACGCCACCGGGTTCGAAGTTTCCCCGCAACCGCAACCCGGTATCACGTGGAAGGTCTCGACTTAGCTCATCTTCTTGAAATGCTCACAGCCTTGCCTCGGAGCCGGCCCAATAGCTTCGATGGCACAAGTATCGCGACGGCCAGCATTCGCCCATTTCCTTGTTTGCAGGATTTGCCAAGACCGACGAAAGCGCCATCCTTCGCGCCTTACGCCTATCTTCTTCCAGGCTCCATCCAGCGACTATTCGACAGAGATCCGCCTTATGTTTCGGGCCTGCTCGCATTCGCTCAGGGTATCTCATCAGGAAATGGTCAGCAGCCTCCGACCAAATGAGACCATACCGCTCTGCCCGAGACTCGCCATCCTCCACGAATACGTCCACAACGACCGCCTCAGTCGAACAAACGCCCCCCTCGTCCTCGTGCGACTGACGCGCGCATAGCCTTAACCCAAGATCTTGATTCTCAGAGGCATGCAACCGCTCCTCATAACCCAATGCCGCCCCAAGATAGCTCGCGTTCGTGGGTTCGGTCCGTCGAGGACAACGATTACGGGTATTGCGTCGCCTTGTCCGAGCAAAGACTTGACAACCCGCCCGATAGACTCGCGGCCACCATAGGTCGGAACGATCAGCGATAGGCCTATCGCTGCCTGCGCAGAATTCACCACAGCATTCCTCTGACTCCTTCATCAACCACCCGTCTAAGAAATTCAGACATCCTGGCAACGACCTTGTCGATTTCGTAGTGGGTCATGAAGCGCGCGCGGGACAACTCAGCCATCCTCTCTGTTTCAGCGGGGCGAGATGAGACTTCCAATATGGCAGTTGCCAAGACCTCCGGCTGCTCAACATCAACGATACGGCCAGCGAGAACGTCAGTTTCATCATGCAGCAATTCTCGAATAGGAGGGATGTCAGACCCAACAATTGGGCATCCCACAGCCATGGCTTCGATGACGGCTCCGGGGCTACCTTCCGACCGTGACGGGAAGCATAATACGTCAGCTGCCGTAAGCAGAGGACGTATGTCGTCTACTTGGCCAAGGAATCTGACATTCATACCGTCACGCCTTGTAGAAGCATGTAGCTCTGCGGACGCAGCCCCGTCCATACCTGCCATAAGAACTATCAAATCAGGCTGTCCTCTGGCGACCATTGGCAGGGCTGCCAACAGTCGCTCAAACCCTTTGACGGGCTCCAACCGACCGACAGTGACAATGAGGAACGCCTCTGGGGCGACCCCGAGGGCCTGCCGGGCCTCATGCTGCGACTCCTTCGTCCGAAGGGAGAACTCGCTGCCTGGGCGGCCACGAGGTATCACGTCGATCCTGTCTCGAGGGATACCAAGGTCCGTCACTAAGGTATCCGCGATCGATCTAGACACCGCATGGAAGCGAGTCACGCCACGCGACGAGATGGTGTCAATGGCCTTGAGCACCCTCAGTTTCATCGGTGAGACGCCCCGCCTATGCGGTCCATACGTGTCTCCGACGCTGCTGGTCGAGGTGGGGATTCGGAGTACTTGTGAGGCGGCTCGCCCTGCCAGTCCAGACTCGAAGAGTGTCGTATGAATCACTTTTGGCTCGACGCGCCGCGCCAGATGAATTACTTCTTCGACATTCTTTAGGCGGCCGGTTCCCGCCCCTCGGTGGTGGACCGAGACTCCTCTTTCCCTCAAACCATCTTCAAGATCGCGGCGTTCCCCGAGCGGCAACACATGCAGATCGATACCCGAATTAACCAGACCATGCGACATCTGGAGGAGTGACATTTCGGCACCTCCGGGAGCGAGTGAGTCGATCACATACAGAACGCGCACGTTCTCAACCCCCTCCGCCTTAAGCGTAACGTCAGCAGAACCTTACTGCCCGTTCTGTCATCAACCTGCTCCTCCATCAATAATGCCAGCCCCTTCATTGATTCAACCGCGCGGCGGAATCCTCCCTGGCGGCATCTTCCATGAGGCGTCACCCACCAGTCGACTAGCCAAACCGAATCCGCGGGCGCCGAAGGCTATGCCCGCGCCCAAGTGCATCATTCGCTTCAAAGGTTGTTCTTCAAGTGCGGACCGCACATGAGACAGGCCTTTACGGACGCTTCTATTGATGAACCATTCTCGCGCCGCCCGGAAGTGATATAGTGAGCGACCCCCTGGAACCTGATCCAGTTGTTCACTATACTTCTGAAGATACTTCTCCCAAGCTCGACACGCGTTCTCGGAGTTGGCTACATGATCGTTTCGCCCTCTGTTGACAAGCGCGAGCTCCTCTGGGACCACAGCAACATGTAGCTCGAGGCCGAGACATGAAAGAACATAGTCCCGGTCCACGAGTGCCGGCAATTCCGGGTCAAAGCGAGGGCCAGGCCCAACCAGTTCGCGATCAACAAGTAGCATTGGGGTGCCGATACCTGCGACTCTGCCCATCAACACGTCGCACCAATCATAGGGGCCTCGCCCGAATCTCTTCCTTCCAATCTGAGCCCCTGCTAGTCGCCAACCGCA
>JBDIAO010000169.1:0-4552 GCA_039812375.1 Phycicoccus sp.
AGCGGGTGGACGAGGCACTGACCCTGGTGCTCGATCTTTGAGAGGGCCGCTCGCCGCATCGATGAGCACCGAGCCGAGATCCGTGCCCTGGTCGCGGCCCATCGCGCTCTCAAGCCCAGGGCCTTCGGCTCCGTTGCCCGAGGCGATGCCGGGTCGGCATCCGATGTCGACCTCCTCGTCGAGTTCAGTGTCGAGGCAACGCTCCTGGACGAAGTGGGTCTGCGCCTGGCTCTCACCGACTTGTTGCAGGTCGAGGTCGATGTGGTCGGGCTCGACACCCTTCGCGGCCCCATGCGGGACCGGATCCTGCGGGAAGCAGTCGCCGTGTGAAGCCAGACCCGACGTCGAAGGCGCTCGACGCCATCGAACGCACCATCACCATGTGCGACGTGTTGGCCGGCCTCGTGGCAATGCGGAACCTCGCCGCCCACCAGTACGAAGACCTTGAGCCCAGTCGAGTCTGGCGCACCGTGACCCGGGACGTCCCAGCCCTGCGCACCTACCTGGTCGAGGTCGTCCGGCCACGACTATGACCATGGTGATGCCAGTCGACTGGACGCGTCCGTCGCTGACCTGATTCGGCCTACCGAGAGTAGACGGATGGAACGGCTGACACGACCACGGTGAAGGCGGGTGAGCGAGGCGCTGACCCTGGTGCTCGATCTTTGAGATGGCCTCTCATGGGCCGTCGAGCGCCTCGCGGAGCCAGTCGTCGACGTGCACCGAGCCGAGATCCGTGCCCTGGTCGCGGCCCATCACGCACTCGAGCCCAGGGTCTTCGGCTCCGTTGCCCGAGGCGATGCCGGGTCGGCATCCGATTTCGTCCGCCCGCGAATCCGGCCGTGGCAGCGGGCGCCTCGGTAGACCGACCGAGGTCGTCGGTCAGGGCAGGCGCGAGAAGGGCACGAGATAGAACACGCCGAGGGCGATGCACATCGCCAACGTCAGATAGGGCGTGAGCATCCCCGCGAGCGCGGCGGCCAGGTAGACCGGTGCGGCGATCATCCCGCGGCGCAGGATCCAACGCTGCTCGTGCGGGCTCAAGGGCTCACGCAACAGGTGCGGGCGATGGAGCACGAGCACGCGTTGCAGCGAGGCGAACACGAGGCTGGTCACGAGGAAGGAGCCGGCATACACCGTTGCCGCCAGGTGCCCCCCGGCCGGGGCGTTCAGGTAGGTGGACAGCAGCGAGGTGGTGAACGGCAGCGCCACGATGCACATGAGCAGCACGAGGTTGTGCACGAGGACCGAGTGGTCCACCGCCGCCAACCGGCGCAGCATCGCGTGGTGGTTGATCCACATGATGCCGATCGCGAGGAAGGAGATGACGTAGGCCAGATAACTGGGCCACAGCTCACCGAGCCGGCGGGCGAGGCTCACCCCGGCGACCGGCTCGGGGACCCGCAGGTCGAGCACCAACAGGGTGATGGCCACGGCGATAACCCCGTCGGAGAATGCCTCCACCCTGCCCACCGCGAACCGTTCCGACCGGGTGGAATCGTCCGCGGGATTGTCGGCTGGCTCGTGTCGCACGGGACCATTGACGCACAGGATCCCGACGCTCAGCCCGGGATGTCGATGGTGCCCTCGTCGGAAACGGGGAAGCCCGCTGCGAACGCTGCCTCCCACAGGTGCCCGTCCGGGTCGGCGAAGGCGCCGGAGTAGCCACCCCAGTCGGCCCGGGTGGCGGACTTGACCAGCCGTGCGCCCACCTCGAGTGCCCGGTCCGCCGTGTGCCCGGTCCGCCGTGTGCCCGGTCCGCCGTGTGCCCGGTCCGCTGTCTGGGGTTCTGCAAAGGTTCGTCGCGCAGGATGGACCGGTCACGCCGGCCGACGTGACCGTCGCGGCATACGCCTGACTGCTCGCAAGGAGGCCTGACATGACCCGGGTGCGTATCGACCTGAACATCTCGCTCGACGGCTACGCCTCGACGGTGGACCAGACGCCCAAGGATCCGATGGGCGCCGACTGGGTGCGCCTGACCGCGGCCTATGTCGCCACCCGCACCTTCCGCGCACGCGTCCTCGGCGAGGCCGGCGGCGCCGGGACGAGCGGTATCGACGACTCCTATGCCCGGGCCTACTTCGAGGGCATCGGCGCTGAGATCATGGGAGCGGGCATGTTCGGCATCCATGCCTTCCCCGACGACCCAACCTGGAGCGGCTGGTGGGGTGACGAGCCGCCCTTCCGGACCCCGGTCTACGTCCTGACCCACACGGCGCCACGCCCATCGATCCCGATGCAGGGCGGCACGACATTCCACTTCCGCACCGGCACGATCCAGGATGTGCTCGCCGAAGCGACCACGGCCGCCGGGGGCCACGACGTGCGCGTCGGCGGCGGGCTCGCCACGGCGCGACAGTTCCTGACGGCCGGCCTGGTCGACGACCTCCATGTCGCGATGGCCCCGATCCTGCTCGGGCGGGGCAGCCGGCTCTGGGACAACCTGCGTGGCCTGGAGCTCACCCACGCCGTGACCACGGAGGTGGCCGAGAGCGGCACCATACACGTGACTTTCGTGCGCTGACCTTCAGGCGGTGAGTCCCGCGGACGGCGCGATGGCGGCCATCGCGCCGTCGAGGTCGTCGCCGATGCCGGCTGCCTGCCTGTCCCGGGCATTCCTCATCGCAGCCAGGAGGGCGGCCCCGCACGCGCCGGTGAGGGAGCGCGCTGAGAGCAGGTCCAGGCCGCGGTCGGCGAGCACGGCGGCAGCCTCCTCGCAGATGACGTCGATACGGGCGACCAGCGCCGCGCGCAGGGCCGGGGTGGTGTCGACGACCTCGTCGAGGGCATAGCTGGCGGCACGCCGCTCGGCATCGGCATAGTGCACCACGACGCCGTCGAGGGCGCGGCGCAGCGCCACCCACGGTGCCTCCGTCGGGGGTCGCTCGGCGAGCGCGTGCAGGAAGCCCTCGCCCATCGCGGCCCACTTGCCCGCAACCACGGCCTCCTTGGTCGGAAAGTAGCGAAAGAACGTTCGACGGGACAGGCCGGCCGCCAGGGCGAGGTCGTCGACGGTGGTCGCCTCGAAGCCCTTCTCGCGGAAGAGCCCGAGGGCGAGCCCGGTGATCTCGTCCTGGATCAGGCGCCGCTTGCGCTCGCGCAGGGTGAGTGTTGCCACTCTCACACTGTATATCGAGTGCCGTAATTGACACTCAATGTCACTAATGACGTATGGTGTCATTGTCGCTCTCGCCGGGCACCGGGCCCGGCCGAGGACGGCATCCTCAGCGGCGCCGCACCGGGCGGCGCAGCGACCCCGACAGGAAGGGCGGCCCCGACGTGACCGCAACCACCGGCCCCGCCCACTATGCCGACCAGCAGGCCTGGAAGGACCTCCAGGAGTTCCTGCCCACCCGCCTGCGCCTGAACGCGCAGACTGCTCCCACGGAGGAATTCTGGAACTGGCGGGGCCACGACATCCACCTCGACCGGTACCGCAACCCGGACGCCCCGGCCCGGGTCATCCTGCTCCACGGGGTCGGCACCAACGGGCGCCAGATGTCCCTCATCCTCGGCGCGCCCCTGGCCCGCCACGGCTTCGACGTCGTCGCCGTGGACAACCTCGGGTTCGGCCTGACCCGGGTGCGAGACGGGTACGCCCCGTCCTACGGCGACTGGGTCGACCTGGCCACCGACGTCCTGGCCACCGAGCAGGCCCGCGATCCCAAGCCCACCTTCCTGTTCGGGCTGTCGGCCGGTGGCTTGCTGACGTACCACGTCGCCGCCCGGGCGCCGCGAGGCAGCGTACGCGGCATCATCGGCACGACCTTCCTCGACCAGCGGGTCCAGTCCGTCGCCGACACCACCGCGCACGACATCGTCACGGCCCGCCTCGGCCCGCCCGCGATGGCCCTCGCCGCCAAGACCCCCCTGCGCGGCCTGCGCTACTCGATGCGCCTGGCAGCCAAGATGTCCGCCCTCGTCAACGACCGGGGCGCGCTGGCCATCTTCTTGAAGGACAAGACCTCCGCGGGAAACGCCATGCCGCTGCGTTTCCTGGCCGACTACATGACCTTCGTCCCGGACGTGGAGCCGGCCGACTTCGATGCCTGCCCCGTGCTGCACACCCAACCCGCGGCAGATCGATGGTCCCCCCGGGAGCTGTCAGCCCCGGTGCTCTCGAGGATCACCCGCGTCCCGGTCCGGGAGGTTGCCCTGGACCGGGCCGGCCACTACCCGCTCGAAGACCCTGGTCTGCAACAGCTCGAGGACTCCGTCGTCGCGTTCATCACCGGCACGCTGCCCTGACCATCGAGCGGGCGTGCTGACCATCGGTCACCCGGACAGGAACCCGACCAACTTGGCCAGTGCACCGTCGACCCAGGCTCGACGCACGCTCTCCCGTTCGAACAGCTCGGGCGTCTTGGTGAGCACCAGGGTGTAGGGCCGGCCCGTCTTGCGGGTCTGCGCCGTGACCGGCAGGTCGGCGGCGGCGATCTGGGAGCTCACATGGTTGCGCCGAGCTTCCGCCAGGGGCATCTCCGCGACCCGTTCACCCGGGTTCCCCAAGAAGGCGTCGACGCGTCGACAGTCGTCGCAGGTACAGCCC